>NZ_CP072308.1:2430000-2730000 GCF_017726655.1 Agrobacterium tumefaciens | reverse complement strand
TCGATGGCGGACAGTGGACCGCCGACCAATGGGACGGCGAATTCACCACCTTCACCAGCACGCTGGAAAACGCTTGGCAAATGATCGGCAAGAAGGGCGAGGAGCCCGAAGGCTGGCGCGAGATGGTGAAGAGGATCAACGGTTTTCGTGCGCCCTATCTCTCGCAGGGCTCGGCGCTTACGACAGCGCAGAAAAAGCACCGTTTCGTTTATGACGCCACCAGCATTACCAAGGGACCGGAATGGCCGGTGGAGCGTGATGGCATCCAGCATTTCGGCCTGCCGCTCATTCCGGAAGGTCCGGGCAACCGCCCCATTATCGCCATGGATTACAACCTCTTCATCCGCCACTCCATCGGCGTCGAAACGCCGGATCGCGCGAAAGAATTCGAGGAGCGCGCCTATACCGCCTTCCGCAACGCTTTCGACCGGCAATATAATGGCGAACGCATTCCCCTGCAGATGGGCTTTCACTTCGTGAAGATGAATGGCGGCGCCTATTGGAACGCCTATGAGCGGCTGCTGCGCGAGGTCTGCCAGAAGGACGATGTTGCCTGTGTCAGCTATGCCGAGGTGATGCCGATGATCGAGGCGCGCAGGAAGCTGAAGACCGAAGGGTAAATTCCTCATACTCTCCGGTTTGCGGCAAAGGTCAAGCACCCACGGCCGTCATGCCGGGCTTGACCCGGCATCCAGCGACGGCGCGTCTGCGCCGTGAAAGGTTCTTCGCGATCAAGTTCTTGATCGCACTGAGCCCCGGATCTGCTCCGGGGTGGCGGGTGCCTTTTCCATCAGGGCTTGTTCGCCGCCAGTTCGCCGGCTTCCGCTTCCCGCTGCAAATAGCGTTCATCAATGTCCGGCAGCGGCTTGTCGTCGATTGCCGCTTCAAAAGCTACAAGACGCTTGTGGATGGAAAGCAGTTCGATGATCGTCGTCCAGGAATTGACGAGATACTGGAACGAATTGCTGACCTGACCGAAGGCCGTGGCTATTTGCTGATAGATACCATAGGTGATCTTGCCGGCCACAATGGTGGGAACCAGCATCAGGAGCAGGAACACCGCATCGGCCTGAATGTAGAAATACCGCGCCACGTTGAAATAGAGATAGTGCCAATACATGCGGAAATAGTTCTTCCGCACATTGGAATAGAGCTCCTTCACTGTCGGCGGCTGGGCGCGGTCGGCGTGATCCTCGCCATAGACCAGTTCCTTACGATAGGCGGCTTCCACACGCTGGTTGCGGAAGTTCAGGCCGGGCAGCTTGATACCGACCGTCGCCAGCAGCACCGTCCCGAATATGGACCAGACGATCGCCAGCCAGAACAGTGCATGCGGCAATTCGCCAATGATCGGCAGTTCCGAGACATAGGAAGACAGCGCAAACAGGATCGGCAGGAAAACAACGAGTGTCATCACAGAATTGATCAGGGTGATGCCCAATGCCTCAAGCGTCGAGGAAAACCGCATCGTATCTTCCTGAACACGCTGGGAAGCACCTTCGATGTGGCGCAGCTTTTCCCACTTGGACATGTAGAAGTCGTTCATCGCGGTGCGCCAGCGGAAGATATAATGGCTGGTGAAGAAATCCGTGAGAATCGAAACGGCCATGCTGAGAAAGGCGATCTTGGCAAAGACGATTTGGAGACTGTAGAAATCCCAGACTTCAATACCCGGCTGTTTCGAAAGCGCGTTTTGCAGAAGGTCACCGAAAGGCCGGCGGAAATTGTTGATAACGACCGAAATCTGAACGCCGAAATAGGTCACTGCGATAATCAGCAACGATCCCCAGACGGACCAGTATTTCCAGGGATGATCCTTGGCGATAACGGTCCACACGCCGCCGAACGCCGCCAGGCACAATGCGAGATAGGCGTAAAAGAACAGGTTAGCCGGGACCAGGAAGTAGCTGAGATCGTAGGGTTCCTGTTCAGGCATTACATAGCCCCAAGACCGGCCTAACCCTTCAACGATGAAGTACCATCCGAGAATGGCGAAAAAAGCCCAGATAATGGCCGACGTGAAGAAGATTTTCGGTTTGGGAAAGAAGGAATGAAACACGTTGTTGGACTCACGCGCGTTTGAAATCAGCCATTATTGGCGAAGCACTAGATGGCCCGAACCTAGGGCAGAAATTTGTGCACAGCAACGGAGAAGCGCGGACCTTAACAAGATGTAAGGCGCGGATAGCTGGTGAATGTCCTAAAAACCTGGAAATGGGCGTCGTTCAAGACGGCCGGTCGCGCTTAAGCACCGGCAGCATCAGCAGAATACTGACGACAAGCATGGCGGAAGCGAGAATGCTGGGTGCGGTGAAACTGCCCGTCACCTCGGCAATCCAGCCGGCGGCGAGTGGCCCGACAATCTGGCCGGTGCCGAAAGCCGCCGTCATCAGCGCAAAGGCGCGACGCGGGCTCGGGCCGGCAAATTCACGGCCGAGCTGCAGGCCATAGGCGGTGATGACCATGAAGGTCAGCCCGAGAAGCAGGCCGCCGGCGAGCACGCCGATGACAGGCGGCAGCATGACCGAGGCGAAGACACCCACGGCCTCAACGGCGAGAACGATCACGAAAGCCCGCTTCACCCCCTGCGATTTCAGCACCGGTTTCCAGAGAAAGAGCGAAACGGCAGCGGCACAGCCGGTAATGAACCATGCCAGAAACTCCACGAAAGCGCCTGCGGCCGCCATGCGCGCAATCGCCACGATGAAGGTGGCGGTGATGACATAACCAAAACCGAAAAGCCCATAGGCCAGCGTCGTCAGAAACAGCGGCCGCGTCCAGTTGAGCGGCGGCTCCGCCGCTGAAGACGCATGCCGTGGCGGGCCTGCGGGCAGCACCCGGAAGACGAGAAGAAATGTAACGAAGGAAAAGACGGCCCCGGCGAACCACTCCTCCCTCCACGAAGACCCGCCCCCGTCAAAAATGACGCCGATCAGATAGACCGCCAGCGAGGAAATCGCGATACCGGCGCCCACGCCGCCGTAGTGCAGCGCCTGCACACTGTCCCTACCGGCTTTCGCGGCATGGCCGATGACGATCTGAGAGGTGAAGATCATGGTCGTCGCGCTGGCGACGCCCGCCAGAAACCGGATGACGGTGAAGGCAGCAACCGAGTTGAAGGCGGCCATGGCAAGCAGCAGCACAGCGGTGGAAAACAGGCCGCAAAGGGCAACCAGCCGCTCCCGTCCCGATCCCCAGGAAGAGGCGGCAAGAACAGCACCTGCGAGATAACCGGCGAAATTTCCAGCCGCGACAAATCCCGCATCCCCCGCCGAAAGCGGCACATCCGCCATCATGCCGGGCAGGATGGGGGTAAAGGAAAAACGGCCGAAACCCATGGCGGATGCCATCATGAGAGCCCCGGCAAGGCCGAGCGCGGTCAGATGTCTGGCGGAAAGTGGCTTGTCGATGCTCATGTTTGGCTTATCGCAACGAGGCGGATAAGGGACAAGCGAGTTATTTTGATCGGCGTTATAAGCGGTCTTTATCTGTCACACGGGGAGCGTCGGTGCGCTCCGAGGGTGCCGTGTATTCTTCTCCCCGAGGGGGAGAAGGTGGCCCGAAGGGTCGGATGAGGGGGAACGTTGTCGGACTTCGGAGAGCTCGCCCCCTCATCCCGCTGCCGCGGACTTCTCCCCGGTGGGAGAAGAAACAAGCGGTAGCCGCTCGCTCCGACGTCAGGATTAAGGGTGACGGAGGCAGGTGTAGCTGTCACTCCGCGAGCGTCAGCACCAGAGGCCCGTTCTTGGTCGCAACCACGGTGTGTTCATACTGCACCGTCGGCGCACTCGGATCGCTGTAGAGCGTCCACGGATCATCATCGCCATCTTCCGCCCAGTAAGCGCCCGTCGAAAGAAATGGCTCGACAGTGAACACCATGCCTTCCTGCATGATGCGGCGCTCGTCCTTGTCCGGCCAGGTCGCCAGTTCCTTCGGCTCCTCATGCAGCGAACGGCCAATGCCGTGGCTGGCGAGATTGGTGATCAGCGTGTAGCGGTTCTTTTTGGCAAAAGCACCGATCGCGTTGCCGATATCGGCAAAAGGCCTGCCGGTTTTCACCTGCTGCAAGCCTGTCCACATGGCGCGCTTGCCATCGCGGCACAGGCGCTCGATTTCCTTTCTGACAGGCGGCACGGCAAAAGACGAACCCGTGTCGCCGAAGAAGCCGTTCTTCACCGCCGAGACATCAATATTGACGAGATCGCCCGCCTTGATGATGCGAGGCCCCGGAATACCGTGGGCCACTTCCTCGTTGACGCTGATGCAGGTCGCACCGGGAAATTTGTAGCAGAATTCCGGAGCCGACTGCGCGCCGTTATCCTCCAGCACCTTGCGGCCGATTGCATCCAGCTCGGCCGTGGTGATGCCCGGTTCCAGCGCGTCCGCCATGGTCTGCATGGCAACGGCGCACAAACGGCCGATATCCTTCAGCAGATCCAGTTCTTCGTCGGTGGAAATGACCATATCTCTGTCCGTTATTCTGCATGGCGGGTCTGAAAACGCCCGCCCTGGTAATCATCAGGCCGTCGCTTTCACCGGATCGGCGCGCCCCGTCAATTCTTTTCTGACGATTGGAGCGACTTTCGTACCATAAAGCTCGATGCCGCGCATGATCTGGTCATGCGGCATCAGACCGATGGCCATCTGCAACAGGAAGCGATCATTCCTGAAGACGCCATGCGCCTTGATGATCTTTTCCGCCACCAGTTCCGGTTCGCCGAGGAAGAGATTGCCCTCCGGTCCGCGCGCCGCATCGAAATGCGCCCGGTTTGTCGGTCCCCAGCCGCGCTCGCGGCCGATGCGGTTCATCACTTCGGCCTGCGGCCCGTAAAACTGGTCCGCCGCCTTGTCGGTGGTGTCGGCGATGAAGCCGTGGACGTTGATGCTGGTGCGCAGTTTCATCTTTTCCTGCCCCGCCCGGCGTGCTGCCTCATGGTAGAGATCGAACAGCGGCGCAAACCGGCGATATTCGCCGCCGATGATGGCAAGAGCCACCGGCAGGCCCATGGCGCCGGCGCGCGCCACCGATTGCGGCGTGCCGCCCACCGCGATCCACACCGGCAGACGCTCCTGCAACGGACGCGGATAAACGCCACGACCATTGATCGCCGGATGTTTGGTCCCGGACCAGGTGACGATTTCCTGCTCCCGCAACGCCAGCAGCAGATCGAGCTTTTCGGCAAAGAGAACGCCGTAATCTTCGAGATCGTAACCGAAGAGCGGGTAGGACTCGATGAAGGAACCGCGCCCGGCCATGATCTCGGCACGACCGTTCGAGAGAAGATCGACGGTCGAGAACTGCTGGAATACCCGCACCGGATCATCGGAGCTCAGCACCGAAACCGCGCTCGTCAGGCGGATGTTCTTTGTCTTGACCGCGGCCGCCGCAAGCACGGTGGACGGGGAGGAGACGACATAATCGGGGCGGTGATGTTCACCCAGGCCGAACACATCGAGTCCGACCTGGTCGGCAAGTTCGATTTCCTCGAGCAGTTCCCGCAGGCGGCGCGCGCCTTCCGGCCCACGGCCATCGACGGGATTGGGATTGACATCCGCGAATGTGTAAAGACCGAGTTCCATTATCGATACCTCTGTTTTCCTGCCAAACAGATAGGCATGGAAAGGCTCGAAGACAAACGCAACATCTGCCGCAAAATCTGGATGCTTCGCGTCGAAAAAATCGATGGCCGCACCCGCACGAACCGCCTTGCGCGCTCAATCCTAAATGGCGATTGCCAGCCTGCCCCCTTTGGGCATAGGCTACTTAAATATGTGCGAAGTAATGCAAAAAGGGGACAGCATGCATCGGACAGTTATCGTGACAGGCTCCACAAGCGGCATCGGCCTTGGCATCGCGCAGAAATTTGCGCGGGAGGGCGCCAATATCGTGCTGAACGGCTTCGGCGACGAGGATGAAATCGAAAAACTGCGCCTGCTGCTGGAAGCCGAAAGTGGCGGGCGCGTGCTTTACCATCCCGCCGATATGACGAAACCGGACGAAATTGCCGACCTCATCAATTCCTCCCATGAAAAGCTCGGCTCGGTGGATGTGCTCATCAACAATGCCGGCATCCAGCACATCGCGCCCATCGAAGAATTCCCGACGGAAAAATGGGACTGGATCATCGCCATCAATCTGACCAGTTCCTTCCATACGATGCGCGCTGCGATACCGCTGATGAAGAAGGCCGGCAAAGGCCGCATCATCAACATTTCCTCGGCCCACGGTCTTGTCGCCTCGCCTTTTAAATCGGCCTATGTGGCGGCCAAACATGGCATCATGGGCCTGACGAAGACGGCGGCGCTCGAACTTGCCCAGACGGGCATCACTGTCAACTCCATCTGTCCGGGTTATGTGCTGACGCCACTGGTGGAAAAACAGATACCTGAGATGGCCAAGGTGCGCGGCATCAGCGAAGAGGCGGTCAAGAACGACGTGATGCTGGAATTGCAGGCGACCAAGCAGTTCGTCACAATCGATGACGTGGCAGCCGCTGCGCTCTTCTTGGCAAGCGACGCTGCGGGCAACATAACAGGCACCCATATTTCCGTGGATGGCGGCTGGACGGCGCAATAATTATCGGATTTTCTTTCCGTTATGGAAACAATGAATTTCGAAAACGGAAATCGATATGTGCGCATTAGCGTGCATAGATACATCAGGATAATCACAAGAAGCCGGGTTGGCAGCCGGCCAAAACGGCAGGGCATTGCATGAAAGACGCGATCAGCTTCATCCTCAACAGCGAAACCATCTCGCTTAAGGGTTTCGGACCGACCGACACGCTTCTCGATTACCTCCGCATCAGCAAGCGGCTGACCGGGACCAAGGAAGGCTGTGCGGAAGGCGACTGCGGCGCATGCACCGTGTTAGTCGGACGGCTGCTGGATGGTTCTCTGCGGTACGAAAGCGTCAATGCCTGTATCCGTTTTCTGGGCTCGCTGCATGGCACCCATATCGTCACGGTAGAGCATCTGGCCGCCCGCGACGGTACCTTGCACCCCGTGCAGCAGGCCATGGTGGATTTCCACGGCTCGCAATGCGGCTTCTGTACGCCGGGTTTCATCATGTCGCTTTATGGCCTGTGGATATCAAGCGAAAACCCCGGCCGCGCCGATATCGAAAAGGCGCTGCAAGGCAATCTCTGTCGATGCACTGGTTACGAGCCGATCGTGAAAGCCGCCGAAAAAATCGCTGCCGCACGCCCGAGCGCGCTGTTCGACCCGCTGCAACGCGACCGCACGGATATCATGGCAAGGCTCTGGGCCGTCCGCGAAAACGAGACGATCACCGTCGTCAGAGGTGAGGATCGCACGATTATTCCGGCGACGCTTTCCGACCTGACGGAGATTTACGCCGCCGAACCGAAGGCCACCATAGTTGCCGGCTCCACAGATGTCGGCCTGTGGGTGACGAAGCAGATGCGGGCGCTGAACCCCGTCATCTTCATCAACAATCTCGGGGATCTGCAAACAGTCACCGTGGGCGAAGACGGCATCACGCTCGGCGCAGGCGTCACCTACAGCCAGGCGTTCAAGACCATTGCAGAGCATTTCCCGCCGCTTGCCCGGCTGTTCGACCGTCTCGGCGGCGAGCAGGTGCGCAATATGGGCACGATCGGCGGCAACATCGCCAATGGCTCGCCCATCGGCGACACACCACCGGCACTGATCGCGCTCGGGGCCACGCTCACCCTGCGCTCCCCGTCCGGCAATCGCAGCCTGCCGCTGGAAAGCTATTTCATCGATTACGGCAAGCAGGACCGGCTGAGCGGCGAATTCGTCGAAAAGCTTTTCATTCCGTTCCAGAAGCCGGAAAGCCATTACGCCGTCTACAAGATTTCCAAGCGCCGGGACGAGGATATTTCTGCGCTGTGTGGGGCTTTCCATCTGACGCTTGATGCTGAGGGCGTCGTTGAAGACATCCGCATCGCCTTTGGCGGCATGGCCGGCACGCCGAAACGGGCCGCGCATCTGGAGGCGGCGCTTCTCGGTAAAGCCTGGTCACAGGAAACAATCGATGCCGCGCGCGATGCGCTGGACGAGGATTTTACACCGTTGACCGACTGGCGTGCGACGGCCGAATATCGGCAACTCACGGCCAAGAATTTGCTGACACGGTTTTTCCTCGAGACATCAGGGGAAAAGCAGGAACTTGCCCGCTTCTCGCTGGAGGAGGCTTGAACCATGGACACCACGAGCTTCGACAAGACCAAGACCGAAATCGACGGCCCGATGCACACCTCGCTCCGGCACGATTCCGCCCACAAGCATGTGACGGGCAGCGCCGAATATATCGACGATATTCCCGAACCCGCCGGACTGATCCACGGTGCACTCGGCCTTGCCGACCGTGCCCATGCGGAAATCCTCTCGATGGACCTGTCCGAGGTCGAAGCCACACCGGGCGTGCTTTGGGTGATGACGGGAAAAGACGTGCCCGGCGAGAACGACATTTCGTCCGGCGGCCGCCACGACGAACCTTTGCTGGCCGAAACAAAGGTCGAGTTCCACGGACAGCCGATCTTCGCGGTCTTTGCCGAAACCCGCGACATCGCCAGAAAGGCGGCTCGCAAGGCGAAGATTACTTACAAGGATCTGCCGTATTTCACCGATATCGATACGGCGATTGAAAATGGCGGCGCGCTCGTCATCGACCCGATGACGCTGAAGCGTGGCGATGCCAAGATCGAAATGGATGTCGCACCCCGCCGCCTTACCGGCACGATGCGCATTGGCGGACAGGAACATTTTTACCTCGAAGGCCATATCGCCATGGCGGTGCCGGGCGAAGACGACGATGTAACGGTCTGGAGCTCCACCCAGCATCCGAGCGAAATCCAGCACATCGTCAGCCACATCCTGCAGGTGCCATCCAATGCCGTCACCGTGCAGGTCCGCCGCATGGGCGGCGGTTTCGGCGGCAAGGAAACGCAGGGCAACCAGTTCGCAGCGCTCTGCGCCATCGCCGCCAAAAAGCTGAACCGGGCCGTGAAAATCCGTCCGGACCGCGACGAGGACATGACGGCGACAGGCAAGCGCCATGATTTCCGCGTCGATTACGAACTGGGCTTCGATGACGAAGGCCGCATCCACGCCGTCGATGCCACCTATGCCGCCCGCTGCGGTTTTTCCTCCGATCTATCCGGGCCGGTCACCGACCGCGCGCTGTTCCATGCCGACTCCAGCTATTTCTACCCGCATGTGCATCTTACCTCGCGACCGCTCAAAACCCACACGGTCTCAAACACCGCTTTTCGCGGTTTTGGCGGCCCGCAGGGCATGCTGGGTGCGGAACGTTTCATCGAAGAAATCGCTTATGCCGTCGGCAAAGACCCGCTCGATATCCGCAAGCTGAATTTCTACGGCGAGACCGGCTCCGGCCGCACCACGACGCCCTATCATCAGGAAGTCGAGGACAACATCATCGCCCGCGTCGTCGAAGAGCTGGAGACGTCAAGCGACTATCGCGCACGACGTGAAGCAATTATCGCGTTCAACAAAACGAGCCCGATCATCCGCAAGGGCATCGCACTCACCCCTGTCAAATTCGGCATCTCCTTCACCATGACCGCCTTCAACCAGGCGGGCGCGCTGGTGCACATTTATAATGACGGCTCCATCCATCTGAACCATGGCGGCACCGAAATGGGCCAGGGCCTCTACACCAAGGTGGCGCAGGTGGTGGCCGATGCCTTCCAGGTGGATATCAACAGGGTGAAAATAACAGCCACAACCACAGGCAAGGTGCCGAACACATCAGCCACCGCCGCCTCCTCTGGCACCGACCTTAACGGCATGGCCGCCTATGACGCCGCCCGCCAGATTCGCGAGCGGCTGATCAAATTCGCCGCCGAGAACTGGAACGTACCGGAAGAGGACGTCGTCTTCCTGCCGAACCGCGTTCGCATCGGCCTTGAGGAAATCGCCTTCAACGATTTCATCAAAAAAGCCTATTTCGCCCGCGTGCAGCTTTCCGCCGCCGGTTTTTATAAGACGCCGAAAATCCACTGGGATCGCGCCGCGGGGCGCGGCACGCCGTTTTATTATTTCGCTTACGGTGCGGCCTGCTCGGAAGTGTCGATCGACACCTTGACTGGCGAATACCTGATGGAACGCACCGATATCCTCCACGATGTGGGCAAATCGCTCAATCCAGCCATCGATATCGGCCAGATCGAAGGCGCCTTCGTGCAGGGCATGGGCTGGCTGACGACGGAGGAATTGTGGTGGGACGGCAAGGGGCGGCTGCGCACCCACGCACCTTCCACCTACAAAATCCCACTCGCCTCCGACCGGCCGAAGAGCTTCAACGTCAGGCTGGCGGAATGGTCGGAAAATGCCGAACCCACCATCGGCCGCTCCAAGGCCGTGGGCGAACCGCCCTTCATGCTGGCCATCTCGGTTCTCGAAGCGCTCTCCATGGCAGTCGCTTCCGTGGCCGATTACAAGGTTTGTCCGCGGCTTGACGCGCCAGCGACGCCGGAGCGGGTGCTGATGGCGGTGGAACGGCTGAAAAAGGTTTGAGGGAGGGCGTATCCATGCGGCCGAGCCCCCTCATCCGACCCTTCGGGCCACCTTCTCCCCGGCGGGGAGAAGAAATGTGCCTCGCCGCCTCACCCTTCCTGCAAGCACGTAAGGTGGACGGAGCCAGCGCTCCGGGTTTCTTCTCCCCGCCGGGGAGAAGGTGGCGCGCAGCGCCGGATGAGGGGGCCAGCACCCATGCCTGACACCTCCTTACCCTCTTTCCTCGCCCGCTCCACCCCCACAATACTCGTGGAAATCGAAGCCGTGAAAGGCTCGTCGCCGCGCGAGGCTGGCACCTTCATGCTGGTCACCCAGGAGACCATCTGGGAAACCATCGGCGGCGGCCAGTTCGAATATATGGCGATAGACCACGCCCGCGCCATGCTGCGCAGCGGTGCTGCCGAGGATCACATGGATATTCCGCTCGGCCCGGAAATCGGCCAGTGCTGCGGCGGCCGCACCCTCATCCGCTTCCGGCTGGTCACGACGGAGATCGCGGCGGCGCTTGAGGCAAGGCTGAAAGGCGAAGCTGAGCAACAGCCGGCCGTCTTCATTTTTGGCGCCGGCCATGTGGGCAAGGCGCTGGCCGAAGCCCTGTCGCTGCTGCCACTGTCCCTGACCGTGGTCGAGACCCGTGAAAACGAGCTGCGCGATCTTCCGTCGGCAGTGGTGTCCATACTCACCCCCATGCCGGAAGCACTCGTTGCGAAAATTCCGGCTCATGGCGCAGTGATCATCGTCACTCACGACCACGCACTCGATTTCCTCATCGCGAAGGAAGCGCTCGCCCGCGAGGATCTTGCCTATGTCGGCATGATCGGTTCGAAGACCAAGCGCGCCACCTTTGCCCATTGGCTGGAGCGGGAGGGCGAGCCTAATTGCCGCCTCGCCAAACTCATCCTGCCCATCGGCGGCAGCAGCGTCAGGGACAAGCGTCCCGCCGTCATAGCGGCCCTTGTGGCAGCCGAGTTGCTTCAAGCGCTTTTTGCCACCGAAACCGGGCATCGCCACAAAAACCAGCCCGCCCATCTTTAAGGCCAAGATCGCGTTTCAACACATCCGGCAGGCTGTCGTCTGCCAGATTGTCGGTGCGAAGGCTTTGATAGGCGAAATTTTCCACTCTCCCCAGACCCGCGCGCAGGCGGGACCACGCGCGCCAGATTGCCGTGCGCATGTTCGTCTCCATCGTTGATTTTCAGAAGTTCATTTTATCTGTCTGAGTAAAAATGCCTTGATTTCCTGGCGGAAACCAATGAAACCTTTGCACGGACACATAAAGAGAGATTATCCATGAAAATGTCACGGCAGTTTCCCCTGAATGCCCTGCGTGTGTTCGACGCCGCAGCCAGGCATCTGAGCTTCACCAAGGCTGGCGAAGAGTTGGGCATGACGCAGACGGCGGTGAGCTATCAGGTGAAACTGCTGGAGGAGAATATTGGCGAGCCGCTTTTTGTCAGAAAGGCGCGGCAGGTTTCCTTGACGGAGGCTGGACAGAGGCTTGCACCCAAAGTCGCGGATGCCTTCAACACGTTGCGGGAGGCGGTCGATAATGTGCGCGATACATCAGACACGACGCTGACGATCCATTCCACTGCCACCTTTGCCTCACGCTGGCTCTCGCGGCATCTCGGCGCTTTCCAGCTCGAGCATCCCTCCATCGCGGTCAGGCTGGAGACATCGGGGACACTGATCGACTTCAGCCAGTCGGACTGCGATGTCGCCATTCGCTGGAGCAGCGATGACGGCAAGGGGCTGATCTATCATCGATTGCTGCGCGGCGTTTATACACCGATGCTTCACCCTGCCCTCGCCGAAAGCATCGGCGGCCTGCACAAGCCGGAAGACCTGCTGCGCCTACGCATCATCGATCCCGGCGATATCTGGTGGAGCCAGTGGTTCAAGGAAGTCGGCATCGAAAATCCGGGGCTTGACCGTTACCCGCGTAGCCGCCTCAATGTGCAGGCCTTTGAAGCCGCCGCGGCGATCGCCAGCCAGGGTGTCGCCATGCTGACCCCTGAGCTTTACGCGGACGAGGTGGCGCTTGGCCGGCTTTACCAGCCGTTTGAGCACCTCAGCACCGAGGGCAAGAACTACTGGCTCGTCTACCCCGAAAACCGCCGGAACATCCGGAAGATCAAGCTGTTTCGCGACTGGATATTGAAGCGCATCGAAGAAAGCCGCCCGTCGACTCAATACCCCATATCAGGTGCATAAAAGCAGCGCGGCGTATCCTCGTCCGGAAACAGACACAGATGATATTCGCCGTCCTCGGATCGACGTGCCTGGCTCTGCGACCAGTTGAACACGTGGCGTCGCGTGACCATGCGGTGATCGCCGGGCGCAAGCGAGACCTCGTAACCATCAGACGTCACCCGAACGCTGCGTGTGGGAATCATCTGGCAGTCGCCGGTTTCGGCATCGCCGTTGCAGCAGTAGCTTTCATATTTGAATCCCTTGTGGGATTCATGGGCCAGCGCGGTGGCGCTGAATGCAAAAAGCAGAAAAAGAACCGTCAGAACAAGGCGCATCGGCACGGTCTCCGTTGAAAACAACGGCGGCAGCCGGAAGGTCATTGCGTCCCTTAACTTAAAATCTCATGGCACTCACACCCGGACACAACGGCACCGGGAACTGCGACACCTGCCCCCTGATCTGCTCCGCCCAGGGTTCGCAGCGCCCGCTTTCGGAAGAACCGCCAGCGAAACATGTCATGGGAGCCACGCGCGTGGGCGCGAAGTCCACAGCCTGATATTTTAGCACACCGGAAGGCTGCACAAACCATAATAGCTGAGTCGCCTTAGCCAGCTAAGCACAAACTCACCGGCCGACATACCTCCTCCAAGTTCACAAAGCCCAGTCATCGGGCTGAAACGAATCGAGGGAGGATTGCAGACACATCTCCGCTGCATTGTGAACAATCTCTGCCCGATCACTGCTTGCCCCTTCCCTAAAGGCTAAAATTCTCGCAAGGTGCGCTGCACAAGGATCAGGGGAACCGCATGTACGAATATGCCATTGCGTGGGAATGGATGGCCTTTGCCGTCCGCTGGCTCCACGTCATCACCGCCATCGCCTGGATTGGCTCGTCCTTCTATTTCATCGCGCTCGATCTCGGGCTGGTCAAACGGGCGCATCTGCCGCCGGGGGCCTATGGCGAGGAATGGCAGGTGCATGGCGGGGGCTTTTATCACATCCAGAAATATCTGGTCGCCCCTGCCCAGATGCCCGAACACCTGACATGGTTCAAATGGGAAAGCTACGTCACCTGGCTGTCCGGCTTCGCCATGCTCTGTATTGTCTATTATGGCGGCGCGGACCTGTTCCTCATCGACCATTCCGTGCTGGCGCTTACCCAGTTCCAGGCCATCGCCCTGTCTCTGGCCTCGCTCGCCATCGGCTGGCTGTTTTATGATTTTCTCTGCAAATCGCCGCTCGGCAACAATACTTGGGGCCTGATGATCGTGCTTTATGTCGCGCTGGTGGCGATGGCATGGGGTTACACGCAGGTCTTCACCGGCCGTGCCGCCTTCCTGCATCTGGGTGCGTTTACCGCCACCATCATGTCGGCAAACGTCTTCTTTATCATCATCCCGAACCAGAAGATCGTTGTCGCCGATCTCATTGCCGGACGCACGCCGGACCCGAAATATGGCCGCATCGCCAAGCAGCGTTCGCTGCACAACAACTACCTGACGCTGCCCGTCATCTTCTTCATGCTGTCGAACCATTATCCGCTGGCTTTTGCCACGCAGTTCAACTGGATCATCGCCGCACTGGTGTTCCTGATGGGCGTCACCATCCGCCACTGGTTCAACACCACCCATGCCCGCAAGGGCAAGCCGACATGGACATGGCTTCTCACCGCCCTCATCTTCATTGTCATCATGTGGCTTTCCACCGTGCCGAAGGTGCTGACCGGCGAAGAGGAGCAGAAGGCCGCCACCCTCTCCCCCATGCAGCAGCAATTCGTCAGCGATGCCCATTTTACCAAGGCGCGTGATGTGGTTCAGGGCCGCTGTTCCATGTGCCATGCCGCCGAGCCGGTGTGGGAAGGCGTGCCCTTCACACCGAAATCGGTGAAGCTCGAAACCGACGAACAGATCGGCGCCCACGCGCGCGAAATCTATTTGCAAGCCGGCCGCAGCCATGCCATGCCTCCGGGCAACATCACCGCCATCACCCCGGATGAGCGCAAGGTGCTGACCGCCTGGTATGAAAGTGCGGTGTCCGGGGCTGGAAAAGCCGAAGGAAAGACTGAATGAGCCTGGTTCTGCTGCGTGGCCGCCTGCTGAGCTTCCGCCGCGCGCCGCTCGCAATCGATGATACGCAAAGCTATCTCTATATCGAAGATGGCGGCCTGCTTCTCGAAAACGGCAAGATCGCCGCCATCGGCGAATACGCCGATATCCGTAAGACAGCACCCGAAGACGTCGAGGAAAAGGACCACCGCCCGCATCTCATCGTGCCCGGCCTCATCGACATGCACCTGCATTTCCCGCAGATGCAGGTCATCGGCTCCTATGCCGCCAACCTGCTGGAATGGCTGAACACCTATACCTTCCCGGAAGAGTGCCGTTTCGTTGAAAGCGCGCATGCTCAACGCATCGCCACACACTTCTACGACGAGCTTCTGCGCCACGGCACGACAACCGCCGCCGCCTATTGCTCCGTGCACAAGACCTCCGCCGACGCCTTTTTCACTGAAGCCATGAAGCGCAACATGCTGATGGTCGGCGGCAAGGTGATGATGGACCGCAACGCCCCGCAGGGCCTGCTGGACACGCCGGAAACCTCCTATGACGAGACGCGCGCCGTCATCGCCGACTGGCACGGCAAGGGCCGCAACCACGTCGCCATCACCCCACGCTTCGCCATCACCTCCACACCGAAGCAGATGGAAGCCGCACAGGCGCTGGCGCAGGAATTTCCCGATCTCTTCATCCAGACGCATCTGTCCGAAAACCTGGACGAGATCAAATATACCTGCGAACTTTACCCCGAAGCGACCGACTATACCGACATCTATGTGCGCTACGGTCTGATGGGCAAAAAGACCCTGCTCGGCCATGCCATTCACCTCTCTGACCGCGAGGCGGATGTGCTGTCGGAAACCGGCGCGGTGGCAGTGCATTGCCCCACCTCAAACCTCTTCATCGGCTCCGGCCTCTTCCCGATGAAAAAACTGCAACGGCGCGAAAAGCCTGTTCGTATCGCCGTCGCCACCGATATCGGCGGCGGATCGAGCTATTCCATGCTGCGCACCATGGACGAGGCCTACAAGATCCAACAATTGCTGGGCGAACGTCTCAACCCGCTGGAAAGCTGGTATCTGATGACGCGCGGCAATGCCGAAGCGCTCTCCATGGTCGACCGCATCGGCACGCTGGAAGCCGGCACGGATGCCGACATCACGGTGCTGAACGCCTCCTCGACGTCAGCCATGGCCCTGAAGATGGAAGTGGTGAAAAGCCTCACCGAAGAACTCTTCCTGATGCTGACCATGGGCGACGACCGCACAGTGGTAGAGACCTATGTGGCCGGCAAGCCGATGAAGAGCGTGCTGGCATAGTTCGGTTTGGGCCGAAACATATAGCTGCTAACTTGTTTATATCCGTCACATATTGGATCGAGCGTGTGCCGCCTCTTTCTTCTCCCCGCCGGGGAGAAGGTGGCCCGAAGGGTCGGATGAGGGGGCGACGTTTGCAGGATTTCGGAGAGCTTGTCCCCTCATCCCGCTGCCGCGACCTTCTCCCCGGCGGGGAGAAGGACCGTGGCGCACTCGCTCGCTCCACATGATTGCCTGACGCCATCTCGGCCGAATGCGAAAGCGCTCTGGAGTCCCCGTGCCGAACTTAGACACAACCACCCTGCTCATGATCCTCGCGACATTCATCGTTGCCGGCATCGTCAAGGGTGTGACCGGCATGGGACTGCCCACGGTCGCCATGGGCGTGTTCGGCCTCTTCATGCCCCCGGTCATCGCCGCCGGCCTGCTCATCCTCCCCTCCTTCATCACCAATGTCTGGCAATTGCTGGCTGGGCCTGATTTTCGGACCATTGTGAAAAGGCTGTGGCCGATGATGATTGCTATCACCCTCGGCACCCTCATCGGCATCCGGCTGATGACATCGGATACTGGTGCCTGGACGAGCTCGGCGCTCGGCCTGTGCCTTGCGGTTTACGCAGCCTACAGCCTGGTTGCCCGACCGGTCTTGCTTCCTGCAAGGCTGGAACCAAAACTCTCCCCCATCATGGGGCTGGTGACGGGCCTTTTGACCGGCGGCACCGGAATTTTCGTCGTACCTGCCGTGCCCTACATCCAGTCGCTGGGGTTCAGCCGAGACGATCTGGTGCAGGCGCTCGGCCTTTCCTTTACGGTCTCGACCATCGCCCTCGCCGCTGGCCTTGCTTCTCAGGATGCTTTTCATGTCGAGCATCTGTCACTATCCGCCCTCGCCGTCCTGCCTGCGCTGATCGGCATGTGGCTGGGTCAAAAGATCCGCCATATCGTCAGCCCGGCGACGTTTCGGCGCTGGTTTCTTATCTGCCTGCTTCTGCTGGGCGCAGAACTATTCCTCAGGGCGTTCTACTGACGTCGCTCACCCTCACTTGCGCAGTGGTTCGATCACGTCGTAAGCCACGATTGTCTCGTCTTCGGTACCCTCATCGTAAATCTTGGCAAGCGTAACCTGCAAATCAGGCGAGTAGACAGCGGTCCATTTTTCATCACTCTCGCCATTCTTCCGCACCTCCACCAAAACGTAGTAAACGAGATAGTTGCAAAATCTCACCGGGAAGGCGCGCTGCTTCGTCACAGTCATCTCAAGCGACCACCTGTCGCTGGCCTCGCCTGCGTCAAGAGGCAGAAACTCGAAAGACCGGCGTGCACCGACCTTCATCGGCCAAAACGCCTCAAGGTCGGACGTAAAATAGTAGCCGTAGTTTCCTTCATCTCCCAAGCCGGCGAGAGCGATTAATCCCCTATATAGAAACTGCTTTTGCGACCCGGCACCGTTGAAATCGTGGTCAACCCGGGCGATCCGCCCTGCCGACTTGACCTCACTTATTACCGCCTCGCGACGTAGGACAAATCCATCGCTGAGCTGCGTAGCCGAGGGGCATGCGACGGAGAGACCAGGTATCAATAAAGACGATACGAATGGCAGAACCGTCAGTATAAATTTCATAATGTTACAATCCACAAAAAATAAAAACATCAAAAAGTATTTATCAGAATATTCTATGTATAAACCCGACAAAAATCACTATATTTCCAATAATCAAAAAAGCAATTGCCTATCCATCTTTATGGTCGCGCGGAGCGCCTGGTCATGCTATGTGAAGCCATCATTTAAATGTGAAGGCTTTACACATGGGCAAAATTCTGACCATAGCGGACCTGAAGCAACAGGCGCAGCGCCGTGTGCCAAAGATGTTTTTCGACTATGCCGATAGCGGCGCCTGGACCGAAAGCACCTATCGCGCCAACGAAGATGATTTTGCCAAGATAAAGCTGCGCCAGCGCGTGCTGGTGGATATGACCGACCGGTCGCTGGCGACCGAAATGGTCGGCGAGAAGGTGTCTATGCCGGTCGCACTCTCTCCCACTGGCCTGACCGGCATGCAGCATGCCGATGGCGAAATGCTGGCTGCCAAGGCAGCAGAAGAATTCGGCGTACCTTTCACGCTCTCCACCATGAGCATCTGCTCCATCGAGGATGTCGCTTCCGTTACCTCGAAACCCTTCTGGTTCCAGCTTTACGTGATGAAGGACCGCGATTTCGTCAACAATCTGATCGACCGCGCCAAGGCCGCCGGCTGCTCGGCGCTGGTACTGACGCTCGACCTGCAAATCCTCGGCCAGCGCCACAAGGATCTGCGCAACGGCCTTTCCGCGCCGCCAAAATTCACCCCGAAACACATCTGGCAGATGGCCACCCGGCCGAAATGGTGCCTGGACATGACGCGGACCAAGCGCCGCAGCTTCGGTAACATCGTCGGGCACGCCAAGAATGTCTCAGACCTCTCGTCGCTCTCCTCCTGGACGGCGGAACAGTTCGATCCGCGTTTATCCTGGAAAGACGTGGAATGGATCAAGGAACGCTGGGGCGGTAAACTTATCCTCAAGGGCATCCTTGACGAGGAGGACGCCCGCGCCTCGCTTGATACCGGCGCCGACGCCATCATCGTCTCCAACCATGGCGGCCGCCAGCTCGATGGCGCGCATTCCTCGATCGCCATGCTGCCGAAGATCGTCGATGCTGTCGGCGACAGGGTCGAGGTACACATGGATGGCGGCATCCGCTCCGGTCAGGATGTGCTGAAGGCCGTGGCGCTGGGGGCCAAGGGGACCTATATCGGCAGACCCTTCCTCTATGGCCTCGGTGCGGATGGCAAGCGGGGCGTGACCACGGCGCTGGAGATCATTCGCAAGGAGATGGATGTCAGCATGGCGCTTTGCGGCAAGCGGCTGATCACCGATGTGGATCGCAGCATTCTGGCGTGATGGTCAGAAGGCAGAACTTCCGGCATCGCAACCACAGCTCGCAGACCTCTCTACCGTCATGCCGGACTAGATCCGGCATCCAGCCGCGGCGCGTCTGCGCCGCGAAAGAGTCTCTCGCGGTCGGTTTAGCCTTCGCGCTAGACCACCCAGCCTCAATGGCCCACCGTCTTCGAAAACACATTCACGATCACCACCCCGGTGATGATGAAACCAAGGCCCACGACGGCGGCGAAATCCAGTGTCTGGCGGAAGACGACATAGCCGATGCCCGAAATCAGAACGATGCCGAGCCCGCTCCAGATGGCGTAGGCCACCCCCACCGGCAGCGCCCGCAGGGTAAATGACAGCAGATAAAAGGCCGCGCCATAAAACAGCGCCATCAACACGGTTGGCAAAAGCCGCGTGAATTGCTGCGATTGCTGCAGAAAGGAGGTCGCGATGACTTCGCAGATGATGGCGGCCACAAGCGCTCCATAGGTCAAGACAGCTGCATTCATCGCCCTGCATCCTTCTTTGTCTGCGCGATCATCCGCGCTTTGAGAGCCGCCCTGTCGCCACCTGCCCTGCCGTCGTCGGCCAGAAGATCGGCGAACCAGATGCCGTCAGCGGCAAGCCGCACCAGCTCCAGTACCACCCCATCATCCGTTTCCTTATGACGGGCAAGCCGCCCCTCGATCCAGCTGTTCCACATGCGCCGAAGCGATGGTTCGCCCACCATGGAAACCGAGATCGCTGCCCACTGCCTGCCCGAATCCCTGCCCCGATCCGAGAAAACCGCATTCACATAGGCCCTCGTGAACCGCCCGAAAGCTTCACAATCCTGTGAGATGAGCTCGTCGATTTCCAGGTCCAGGGCCGCCAGGAGGTCGGCCATGACCGCTTCCAGCAGCGCCTGCTTGGAAGGGAAATGATGGAACAGCCCGCCTTTCGTCACCCCTGCCGCATCTGCCACCGCCTGCACCGAGAGCGCCGCAACGCCCTGTTCAGCAGCAAGTCTGGCCGCACAATCAAGAAGATTGCGGCGTACGAGTTCGGGTTGCTTCTTGCGTTCATGTGCATTTGTCATGAAAGGAAACATACCGGATGGTTGGTTTCTTTACAAGGAAATTGTAGGGCCGTCTGTCGGGTTGAAATTCATACTTAATTAAGCATGAAAGCGATCTCTAAAGTTTTAGCGGTTTTGTTGCCGGAAAGTGTCAGTAAATATTCGCCAGTCGCGGCGATCGGATGAAAAGGGGCGGATTATGTCGGGAATGATCAAACGGGGAATGGCGGGTGCCTGGGTTTTCGCACTCACCTTCTTTTGCGCGATCCTCTCATTGCAGGCGTCGCCTGCGCAGGCGGGTTATGCCCATTTCATCATGGATGCGAACACCGGCAAGGTTCTCGCCGCCCGCAATGCCGACGTGCTCAACCATCCCGCCTCGCTCACCAAGATGATGACGCTCTACCTCACCTTCGAAGCGCTGCATGCCGGCAAACTCCGCTGGGACCAGAAGATAACCATGTCCAAGAACGGTGCATCGGTCATTCCTTCGAAGCTCTATGTGCGCCAGGGCCAGACCTTTACCGTCCGCGAAGCGGTCTATGGCATGATCGTCAAATCCGCCAATGACATGGCCGAAGGTATGGGCGACCATCTCGGCGGCTCCGAGGCGCGCTTTGCGGAGATGATGACCCGCAAGGCCCGCCAACTCGGCATGACCAAAACGGTCTTCCGCAACGCGTCCGGCCTGCCCAACAAGTCGCAGGTGACAACCGCACGTGACATGGCAAAGCTCGGTCTTGCGTTGCAACGGGATTTCCCCAAAGAATACAGCCTCTTCGCCACGCAATCCTTCAATTTTCGTGGAAAGCGCATCCGCGGCCACAACAACCTGATGTATCGTTATCAGGGAATGGACGGCATCAAGACCGGCTATACCAACGCCTCCGGCTTCAACCTTGTCAGCGCTGTCAACCACAATGGCCGCCGCGTCGTTGGCGTCGTGCTGGGCGGCAAGACTGCGCGCAGCCGCGACGCCCAGATGGCGGCCCTTCTCGACAAGGCCGTGCCGCAGGCGTCGAGAGGCCGCAACACCGAACAACTCGTCGCCAGCGCCAGCGCCAGCCGCGCCTTCGATGTGGCCGCTGCCGTGCCGCCCGCTGCCGTGCCTCTGCCGATGTTCGCCGAGCGCCGCGCTGACCCTGTCGCCATGCAGATTGCCACCGCAAACGAACAGGTGGCTGACATGATGCAGGTCTCAGCCATTCCGCGGCCGGCTCCCTCTGTGGCGTCTGCCGGTCAGCGCAGCCGCTGGGAAGTGCAGATCGCCGCCACCGATAGCGAAGCCGCCGCGCGCTCGCTGCTCGCCAATGCCCGTTCCAATATCGGCAACTATTCCGGCATCGCACCCTACACCGAAGCCGTACAAAGCGGGTCGGCAACGCTCTACCGCGCCCGCTTCACCGGCTTCGAAGACCAGTCCTCGGCAGTTTCCGCCTGCAAGCAACTGAAGGCTCAGTCCTATGCCTGCGTGGTGATGACCAGCGAGGGGTGATTCAGCGCTTGAGCCACCCACCCGTCAGGGCATCGGCGAGATAGGGAATCCCGTTGACCCGCGCCATTTCCGACATGGCGAGATTGTCGTAACGGATATTGCGAAAATGAACCTGCCAGCCCCGCGCCGTTTCTTCCAGAACCGCGTAGCTTGCGAGTGGATGGCCAGCTTCGACGTGGTGATCGAAAGGCGTGTCATCTTTCCAGCCGGGGCAACCGACGCTGCCGGGATTGACGATCAGCCGGCCATCGGAAAGCTGGACCACGCGGGGAATATGCGTGTGGCCGCACAGCATGAGCGGCTGGCTGATACCTGCCGCCCTCTCCTCTATTTCGGCAAGTGGCCGCAGTTTCAGCACACCTTCCGGCGACAGCGTTTCGAGCCAGTAATCGAGGTCGCCGAGCGGCGAACCATGGCAGCAATAGGCAACATCCCTGAACACCATGCTGAAGGGCAAGGTTTGCAGCCAGTCCACATGGGCTGATGTGAGCTGCGCATGGGCAGGCCGCTCCCAGCTGCCCATCTCTTCAGGCGCGCGCTCGATCAGTTCCCGGTCGTGATTGCCGCGAATGCTGGGTATCCAGTTGCCGACAAGCACGTCACCGGTAAATCCAGCCTCCAGCGGACCGCTGAAGCAATCGCCGAGATTGACGATGTCTGTTATGCCTTGTTTCGCAATATCCTCCAGCACGGCTTCCAGTGCTGCGCAGTTTCCGTGAACATCGGCAATGGCGGCAAAGATCATCGGCGTCAGCTTCCTCGATAGGTGGAGTAGCTATAGGGCGAAAGCAACAGCGGCACGTGGTAGTGGCCACTTTCATCAGCAATACCGAAACGAATGGGGATGATGTCGAGAAAGGCCGGCTCTGCCAGCGCGACGCCCTTGCCACGCAGATAATCGCCAGCATGGAACACCAACTCGTATTCGCCTGCCTTGAAACTGTCGCCAACGAGCAGCGGCCCGCCATCGACACGGCCGTCATTGTTGGTCGTCACCGTCTTCAACTTCTCGCGGCGATCACCGGAAAGCCGGTAAAGCTCGATCGTCAGGCCTTGCGCCGGTGTTCCATGGGCGGCATCGAGGACGTGGGTTGTCAAACCGGTCATAGGCTGGGCTCCGCGATCACATAGGGCTCGTCAAAAAAATACTCTTCGAGATTGTTACCCGGCCCCTCGCGATCGGCAACCAGGAAATCCGAAACCGCCAACAACGGCATCAGCGGATAATGCCAGACATTACGGCGGTAATTCACGCCCTGATCGCCACGCGCCAGAAACACCTGCGGCCGGGCGGGCTTGCCGCCGTCATCGTCCGCTACAACCACAAGGAAAGGCTTACCCGAGAGCGGCGAAAAACTCTGGCTGCCGAGCGGATGCCGCTCCATCATGTCGATCTTGTGCGGAAAAACGCGGGGTTGACCGCGGAAGATGTTGAGAATGATGCGCGCACCCTCACCCGCAGCCTCCGGCGCTGCAAGCGCATGATGCCGCTCTGTCTGGCCGCCATTGATATACCGCATGGAGGAAAGTGTTGTTTCGATGACATCACCGAAAGGCGCAAACGCCTCTTTGGTCAGAGGCCTTATCTCAAGAAAATCGGTCAAATGTCATTCACCTTGGGCATGCCAGTTTCGAAGGAGGGACAATCGCGTCTGCAAGTCTGGAATACTCTGCTTTATCGTTTTCCAGACGACCGAAAGCTCCGCCCGGAAGTAATCATGCACGATCAGATTGCGCATACCCTTCATCTTCATCCAAGGGATGTCAGGGTGCTGCTGCAAAAACGCCGGATAGTGCCTGTCGATTTTCGCGACGGCCTCGCCTATGAGGGCAAGACCCATCATCACCGCCATCTGTGTGCGCGTGTCGCGTGAAAAATCGTCCTCATTCATATCCCGGATGAAATCTCCAATACGCGAGGCAGCAACGTCAATTTCTTTGAGGTAGAGCAGTAGCCGGTCCGTGCTCATACCGCTTTGGCTTCCTGCAAAACGCGGGCGCGGATGTCAGGGCGCAAGCCACCGGAGGTGACAACATCGACCTCGACGCCAAGGAGCGCCGACAACTCCTCCAGCAACCCGCCGAGATCAAACAGCGTGGTCCCCGGCAGCGCATCCACCAGAATATCGAGATCGCTGTCCGGCCGGTCTTCGCCGCGGGCGACCGAGCCGAACACGCGCGGGTTCGCCGCATTGAAGCGCTTCGTCGCGTCGCGGATCGCCTGCCTGTTCTTTTCCAGCGCCTCGGAAGGCCTCATGATGTCAATCTCCAGCCAGCACGATCCTACCAGAACCGTTCGAACTCGCCAATTCAGCCTTCCGGCAGCATGGCGGAAAGACGCAGCCAGGCAATCTTTTCCACCTGCGCCGTCGCCGTTTCAAACTCTTCAGCCGCATCATTACCGATGCGGGCTTCGAACGCGGAAAGAATATCGTGCCTGTTGAGCCCTTTCACCGCAATGATGAAGGGAAAACCGAATTTATCGGTATAGGCCCCGTTCAAGGCAGTGAAGCGGGCATGCTCCTCCGGCGTCAGTCGATCCAGCCCTGCGCCGGCCTGTTCGTTCCGGCTGTCGGCAGTCAGTTCGCCGGCGATCGCCAGCTTGCCGGCCAGATCGGGATGCGCCCGCAGTACGCCGAGCTTTTCCCCGTCCGTCGCAGCGCGAAATTGCGCACGAAGCGCAGCGTGGACCGCCTTTGCCGTCAGCTCAAGGCCGGCCCCGCCCGCATCATAAGCCCGTTCGGCGATGAAGGGCGAATGCTCGAACACACCGCCGAAGCGGGCGACAAATTCCTCACGCGTGATCATCACAGCGCCTCCGGCTTGTGGTGTTCATGCCAGTGCCGGGCAATTTCGATGCGTTGCGGTATCCACACCTTCTCGTGGTCAAGCACGTAGTCGATGAACCGGCGAAGCGCTGCCGCACGCCCGGGGCGACCGACGAGACGGCAATGCAGACCGACGCTCATCATCTTCGGCGCGCCCTCGACGCCTTCCTGATAAAGCACGTCGAAAGCATCTTTGAGATAGGTGTAAAACTGGTCACCGGAATTGAAGCCCTGCGGTGTGGCAAAACGCATGTCATTGGTTTCAAGCGTATAGGGAATGATCAGGAATGGCTCGTCCTTCAACCCCTTCACCCAATAGGGCAGATCATCCGCGTAGGAATCCGATGAATAAAGAAAGCCGCCCTCCTCCATGACGAGGCGCAGCGTGTTATCGGAAGGCTTGCCCTGATACATGCCATAGGGACGCTCGCCGGTTACCTGCGTATGCAGACGCACGGCCTCGAGGATGTGCTTGCGCTCTTCCTCCTCGGAAAAGTCCTTATATTCCAGCCAGCGATACCCGTGGCTGGCGATTTCCCAGCCCGCTTCCTTCATCGCTGCCACAGCTTCGGGGTTGCGGGCCATGGCGGCGGTCACGCCATACACGGTGGTGGTGACGCCAAGGCTGGTGAACATGCGCCACAGCCGCCAGAAACCGGCGCGCGAGCCGTATTCGTAGATCGATTCCATGTTCAGATTGCGCTGACCGGGCCACGGCTGGGCACCGACGATTTCCGAAAGCAGCGATTCCGACGCCTTGTCATTGTCGAGGATGCAGCTTTCGCCGCCTTCCTCGTAATTGATGACGAATTGTACGGCGATACGCGCCCCGCCCGGCCATTTCGGATCAGGCGTCTCGCGACCGTAGCCTACCAGATTGCGGGAGTAATTTTCGGAAATCATTCAGCCACCCAGACCATCCATCCCGCACCGGAAACCGATGCGGGAGACGAAAAACAGACCTTCAAAACGTGACGTGCCGGAACGGAAACACACGCTTCGAATATGCGATATCCGGACGGTAGCATCCGCATCTGGAATGTCGAGATCAATTTTGCCGACATTCCGATGCTTTTTTGTATACGATTGCGTCGATACGTTTTTCAGGCGATTTTGCGGGCGGAAACGCGGCCCATCGGGTGCAGCGAATGTACGCGGAAAGGTGCGCCCGGTTCATCTTCTATGAAGAGCGCGAGGCTGGAGAACTGGATAGGCCGCGCAAGAAGCGGCTCGAAAACCTTGCGCACGGCCCGCTCGATACGCTGGCAGCTCGCTGGCTCAACGCCGCCAGTCAACGACATCTGGAACCGGAATTCGTCCATCACATGCGGGCTGCCCCAGCGATGCAGGTTTGTAAGCTGTGAGGCCGACAGCCGGTCCGGATCCGCCCGCTCGATTTCCGCATCCGACAGGGGCGCACGGTAGTGGTCGAATTCCTGCACCACGCGCGCGGCAAAGAAATGCAGCACCTCACAGGGGCGCTCCGGTACGAGGCTGAAGACGTTCTCGTGACGAGCTACCACCAGTTGCGGTAGCGTGAAGGGCTGCTGCCTGCCGGAAAAATACATGAGGTCGCGCAGCAGCGCCGCCTCGGACTGGCCTTCCGCAAGTCGAAACGGCGCCTTGATCGTGCCGTGGAAACCATAACGGCGTGGAAGGGCCGTGTGGTATGAAATCTCCTGCATGCCGAGGTCGATCATGCCAGGCGGCTCCACCGATTGACCGGAATAGACATCGCGCCCTAGCCATGCGGCGGCGGCCGCCGTCAGCGGGTCATTGGGGGAAGGCGTGAAATGAATGGCGTATCGCATGCGCTGTCACCTCGCCGCCAATGCGGACAAACCGGCCTCTTTGCAGGCCAGCAGATACGTGATTTGCGTGACAGATTAACGACGTAAGGTGTCCTATCAGAGCTTTGCGAAGTCCGCGGAGGCGATGCTCACGTGGTGTTGAAGGCCAAAGCCCGCGGGGATGACCGGCGTGCGGCCACAGACGACCTGCAACGCGGCCTCGGCCAGAAAATGCGCAAGGCCGAAGCTCACCTTGAAGCCACCGGCAAGCGCAACGAGCCTGGGACGACCAGGGATCGAACCAACCATCGGGTCCCTCCCAACCGCCTTCGGCCGCAGCCCGGCCCAGCGTTCCAGCACTGGTGCGCCGGCAAGTGAAGGCACGATGGCGGACGCCTCTGCAAGCAGCTTTTCGAGTTTTTCATCGGTGCTGAAAGGATCGAAAAAACAATCTTCGCTGGTACTGCCGATCGCAACGGTGCCGTCTTCATGCGGGACGATATAGAGACCGTTCAGGAACACGACCGGCATCGCCGGATCGGCTGCAGCGTCAAGAAGCGCCGCCTGTCCCTTCACCGCCTGTCCGAGTGAAACCCCGGCCTGCAGGCCCAGCGCATCGCGGATCAGCGGAAAAGAACCGTGCCCATTGGCGACAATGACATGGCCAAAAGAAATCTCGTCGCCCGAGGACAGTACCGCCCGCCCGGCATCAGCCTCGAGCGACGCAACCGCGACGCCCTCAGCCATTCGCACATGCTGCGCCCTGCCAAGAGTAGCCGCCAGAAGGGCGATCATCGCCCGTGGCGAAACGCGTGCCGCCAGTGTATCGAAGACGAAACCCGCCTCACCCGCTGCGTCATCCACCCAGCCCGTGACCGAGGGGCTGTCGCCGACATGCCAGCTGAACCGACGATCACCCGACACCCAGTTCTCCAGCGCATCCTTCTCATGCCGCTCGGCAATGGCGCGAAGATGCGGTTTGGGCAGCGGAATGATGCGGCCAGAGCGACGATAACCAGCGGAAAGGCCGGTCCCGGCCTCCAGCGTGGCAATTTCCTCTTCCAGTGCAACAAGAGCATCAAACTGAAACTGCTTCTTGTCCGACCAGCGGTCGGGCATATGCGGCATGAGCGCGCCCAGAAGCCCGCCACTTGCGCCGCTGCCGGCACGCTCCGCCTCGACCAGCAGCGTCTCGATGCCGAGCCGCTCCGCCTTCACGGCCGCCCACAGGCCCATGACGCCGCCGCCAACGATGAGAAGCGGCACCGACGTCGGCAATCTTGGCGATTGACCCTGTTCGAAAGCGGGATTATCGGCTTTAGCCATGACACATTCCAACGACACTTCAATCCCGGCAGGCATCTCGGCTGACAGCCAGACTGGCACGACGACGGGTTCGCCAAACGGCGAAACCGCCGAAACCACCAGCGCGCTCGACTGGCGTGACGGGGATATGCCCTATTCGAGGGCCTTTGACGACCATTTTTATTGCCAGACGGATGGCAGGCTGGAATGCGGCCATGTCTTCCTGTCGGGAAACGGCTTGCCAGAGCGCTGGCGCGAATGGGAGGGGGTCTTCCGCATCGGCGAACTCGGTTTTGGCACCGGGCTAAATCTCTGCGAGACCTGGCGGCAGTGGAAAGAGGTTCGCAACAGTCGTTCCAGACTGCATTTCGTCTCCTTCGAACTTTACCCGATGACGGCAGACGAGATCGGCCGGGCGCTGTCCCGCTGGCCGCAAGTGGATGCAGAGAGAAAAGCACTGACCTCTCTCTGGCCTGCCGAGCCGAAGGGGCGCGTCGATATTGAACTCGACGATCAAACGCAGCTGACGGTCGTCTGCGGCGAAGCGCTTGCCGGCATCGCGGGCAGCGAGGAAATTTTTGACGCGTGGTTTCTCGATGGCTTCGCACCCGCGCGTAATCCTGACATGTGGTCACTGGAGATCATGCAGGCGCTTTTTGCGAAGACCTCACCCGGAGGCACATTCGCGACCTATGCCGCTGCAGGGTTCGTGCGGCGCAACCTTATCGCCGCCGGATTTGACCTGGAGCGTCGCAAGGGCTTTGCCGGCAAGAGAGAGATGCTCTGCGGCACCAAGACGTAGCGTTGAAGAGCGCCAAAATCGGCGCGGCGTCCGTCAGACGACAGGCAGGTCGCGCCGTGGCATTTCCTCGCCCAGCCATTGCGCAATCTTGTCTTCGAGGATTTCGGGGCTGATCGGCTTCGACAGGTAATCGTCCATGCCGGCCTGCAGGCAAAGCTCGCGATCCGCTTCCTGCGTATGGGCGGTCACGCCTATAACAGGCACATGCCGTCCATCGCCAGCCGCCTGTTCGGCGGCGCGTATGGCGCGTGTTGCCTGGTGCCCATTCATGACGGGCATCGAGACGTCCATGAGGATGACGGCGGGGTTATGCTCTTCCCAAGCCTGTACCGCCTTCTTGCCGTTGCCGACAATCAGGAAACGCAGGCCCGCCTGCTGCAGGATCTGGCTAAAGACGATCTGGTTGACGTCATTGTCTTCGGCCACCAGCACGTCGAGAAGGAACGGGCGGCGCCGATCTGGAGCGATGACCGGGTGGGCGGCGCGCTCCTTTTTGTCGGAAGACGAACCCTCCGGTCGGGCGGGGAAATTGCCTGATGGCAAATGCGCGGCATGTCCCTGGGCGCGTTTGAACCGGACGTCTCGCACCACGTCGAACAGGGTGGAGCGCAACAGCCGGGCCCGCGCCGGCTTCATCAGATGCGCCTGCACGTTGAGATCGGCAAACAGCGTTTCGTCACCGACGACATCCATGGAGGTGAGGAAAACGATGGCGATTTCGTCGAATCGGGCATCGGCGCGAATTCGCTCCACCACATCCAGCCCGTTCATGATCGGCATGTGATAATCGAGAATGATGGCATCAATGACAAATCCAAGCGCCACCGCTTCTTCCAGCACCGCGATGCCGGTAGGCCCGTCACCCACCGCGTGGCCATCGATCCCCCAGCTTTTCAGCTGCTCGGTCAAGATGCGGCGGTTGACGTCGTTGTCATCGACAACGAGAACCCGGATATCCTCGATTGCCTTCGAAAACAGCGGAAGCTCCGTCCGCTTTTCCGTGACCTGAAACGGAATATTGACCTCGAAGGTAGAGCCCTTGCCGACATCGCTTGCGACATTGATTGCCCCATCGAACAGGCCCACCAGACCGACGGTGATCGCCAGCCCAAGCCCCGTACCCTCGTGCCGGCGCGTTGCGGAACCATCGACCTGGCTGAACTTGTCGAAGATGGTTTCGATCTTGTCGGCGGGAATGCCTATGCCGCTGTCTTCGACCCGCAGGGAAAAAATCGTTTCGGAAGTTTTCGTCGCGTGGGCGGAAAGCTCGACCAGCACGTGACCCGTTTCCGTGAACTTGACGGCGTTTCCGACGATATTGGTAACGATCTGGCGAAAACGCCCGGCATCGCCGATAACCTTGCCGGCAACCGAGGCATCGATGCGAACGATCAGCTCGATGTCCTTCTCCAAAGCCGCCGACGATAGAAGCGACACAACATCTTCAACCGCTTCCGCCGGATCGAACGGCATGTTGCGCAGCTTCATCTGGCCCGCCTCGATGCGCGAGAAATCGAGAATGTCGTTGATGATGGTCAGAAGCGCGTTGCCCGATTTGACGATGATATCGGTAAAGGTCTTCTGGCGCGTGTCGAGCTTGGATTTGGCCAGAAGCTCCGCCATGCCAAGCACACCGTTCATGGGCGTGCGGATTTCATGGCTCATATTGGCCAGGAACTCCGATTTGGCCCGGTCCGCCGCTTCGGCGCGCGAAAGCAGGCGCTGCAATTCCTCTTCGCGCACTTTCATCTCAGTCACATCAGTGACGATGATGAGCCAGTAATTGCCGGAACTGTTGGTCGCCTCCAGATTGAGCCAGCTTTTGCCCGCAACCTGGATGAGCCAGGAAAACGGCCGGTTGGCCGCGATATTCTCTCTCCAGGCGGAAAGGGTCGCAGCCGCCTCCTCGGCGGTGCCGAAATCGCCGCGGCCGGCGCAATGGGAAAAGAATCCCGACCAGTTTTCACCCTTATCCAGAAGATGGGGCGGCACATCGAACATGCGCGCCATTGCCTCGTTGGACATGATGATCGTGCCCTGCTCGACAAGCACCAGGCCCTGCGCCATGGCGCGTGTCGCGCCCTGCATATATTCGCCGACACGCTCCAGCTCCGCCCTGGCTTTGCTGATCTCCGCATCGCGCAAGCGCACATCGGTAACGTCGGCATAGGTACTGAGGATTTTACCGCCCTCGAGGCGGGTTTTCGAGATGACGGTGACCTTGCCGCTTTTGCTGCGTACCTCGCGTGGCGCAAACCCCTCCGTGTTCAGAAGCCGGTGCACCCGCTCGCCATAGACCTCCTCAAATGATTTGTCGCCATAGTCATAGAGCCCACTGTCGTAGTTCAGCTGCATGAAGTCGCGATAGGTCATCCCGACGAGCGACGTCCCCCCGCCGATCTCTCCCCACACCTTGTAAAAACAGGGATTGATATATTCGATCACGAGATCGGCGTTGAGCAACAGCACCCCGACCGGCAGCGCGTGGAGAACAGCCTCAAGCTGGCGGTGCAGCGCCTCTGCCTCCGCCCGCGCGGCGATAAGGGCGTTCTCCCTCTCCTGCAACAGGCTCACATCGGTGACCGAACCTACCAGATAGTAGTCATTGTCGGGCGTCGCGACGCGGCCGAGCCGGGTGATGATGGGGATGGTGCCGCCATCGGCAAGAGAAACGCAGCCTGTCTTTTCTATCGACTCCCCGGTTTCAAGGATATGCTCGTTTTCCAGACGGAATTGCTCGCCTTCCTCAGGGAACATATCGCTTTCGGTTCTGCCGATATGATCGGCGAGGCTGCCATCCAGAAATGTCTCATAGGCCGCGTTGGCAAAGGTCAGCCGCCTGTCTTTATCCCGCAGGAAGACACCGACCGGCAATTGCTCGAGCGCGGCGCGCAACAGCCAGGTCTCGCGGATCTGCGTGTTCAGAAGCGTCTCGTGCGCCTTGAACTCGGTGACATCCACTCGCAGGCCGACCAGCGTGCCATCTTCCAGGCGCTTGTTGACCATGCGCACCCAGCGTCCGTCGGCAAACTGCTCCACCCTTTCGAGATAAGGCAGCGCAAAATCCCGCAGCTGCCCCTGCATCCACCCTTCGAAATCCGGATCGTCTTCCTGGACGCTGCGATAGCCGCTCGAGAAATAGAGCGCCTTCATCAGCGCTTCGAGCCGTATCCCCGGCGTCAGCTCCACGCCAAAGGCCCTGTAAAACTCTGCGAAACGAGCATTACAATAGACCAGCCGGTTTTCCCGGTCATAAACAACGATACCGGCATCGATGAAATCCATCACGCCGCTGGTGAAAAGCAGATCGGACGCATCGCCGACAGCCGACGGTGCCGCCAGCACCGGCGAGGGCATTTTTTCAAACACCTCGAACAGAAAAAGATTGCCGTCGTCGCCGATGAAGCGCTCGCAGCGCAGGTTGCCGGACACCGTCGCGGTATGGCTTGCAATGGTCTCGTCGGTGGCAAAGACCAGCGCGCGACGCTCCCGGTCCTCACGCTCGGCGTCGCGGTTATCACCCGACAGGGAAAAACTGGTGCGGCCCTTCAAAAGGCCGGGCGGATGTCCAAGAAGGCGACCATAGGCCTCATTGGCCGTGACATAGCGCAGCTCGCTATCCTTGACGCACGCCGGCAGGTCCAGGACAGCGACGGCCCTGCAAGCCTTTTCCAGCAACCCGCCACCCTCGGTCAATCGATACTCCACATCCTGCAGTCGATCCTTGCCGAATCAAATATTTCCCGGCGTCGTCGCAAAAACGTTATGTGATAAAAGCGATCTTTGCTATGTATCCATCGGTACAGTCATCCTTTTTTAACCATAATTCTTGACCGCGCCATCCCCCTCGCTACACCTGCCGAGAGCGGGTACGCATGGCTGCCATGCGCGTCGCGACAGCCCGCTCACAAAACTATCGCTTGACTTTAGCGCATAAAACGCCCACATCCCCGTCAAGCTTTCACCATCGGCAGCCGCGTGAGCTGCAGCGTATGACCGGAGAAAAGTCCTCGAACGGATCCGGCCCGCATGAAGGAAAAGCGCAGAGACTACAGAAGACGGCATGTGCCGCACTGATGCGCAGAAAGTTATTCCAACCCACAAGTTCCCAATTCACGCGGGGTTCTTGACGCCGAAACCGCCGGACAGCAGCCCTGTTCCGGACGATTAGTTTTTGGCGCCCCGAAAGGCATTATATTGACCAGTTTTAGCGAACTCGGCCTCTCCGAAAAGATTGTTGCCAGCGTTACCCAGCTTGGCTACACGACCCCTACTCCCATTCAGGCAAAGGCCATTCCGCTGCTGCTCGAAGGCCGCGACCTGATCGGCCTCGCACAGACCGGCACCGGCAAGACGGCCGCTTTCGGCCTGCCGATCATCGAAATGCTGATGAAGCAGGCGGACCGCCCGGCAAACCGCACCTGCCGCACGCTGATCCTTGCCCCGACCCGCGAGCTGGTGAACCAGATCGGCGAAAACCTGCGCGCCTTCGTGAAGAAGACGCCGCTGCGGATCAACCAGGTTGTCGGCGGCGCGTCGATCAACAAGCAGCAGCTCCAGCTGGAAAAAGGTACCGACATTCTGGTGGCCACTCCCGGCCGCCTGCTTGATCTCATCGCCCGCAATGCCATTTCGCTCTCCAAGGTCACCTATCTGGTGCTCGATGAAGCCGACCAGATGCTCGACCTCGGCTTCATCCACGATCTGCGCAAGATCTCGAAGATGGTTCCGGCCAAGCGCCAGACGCTGCTCTTCTCCGCCACCATGCCGAAGGCAATCGCCGATCTCGCCCACAGCTACCTGACCGATCCGCTGAAGGTCGAAGTGACCCCGCCCGGCAAGGCAGCCGACAAGGTGGAGCAATATGTCCACTTCGTCGCCGGCAAGAACGACAAGACCGAGCTTCTGAAGAAGTCGCTCAACGAGAACCCGGATGGCCGCGCCATCGTATTCCTGCGCACCAAGCACGGCGCGGAGAAGCTCTACAAGCATCTGGAACATATCGGCTTCAAGGTCGCCTCCATCCACGGCAACAAGAGCCAGGGCCAGCGCGAGCGCGCCCTGAAGGGCTTCAAGGATGGCGAGATCAAGGTTCTGGTCGCAACCGACGTCGCGGCCCGCGGCATCGACATCCCAGCAGTGACGCACGTCTTCAACTACGATCTGCCGGAAGTGCCTGACGCTTATGTTCACCGCATCGGCCGTACCGCCCGTGCCGGCCGCGACGGCATCGCCATTGCTTTCTGCGCACCGGACGAGACCCGCCTGTTGCACGACATCGAAAAGCTGATGAAGATCGATATTCCGGTTGCCTCTGGTGAACGTCCGGCCGGTCTCGCAAGCCCCACGCGCCCCAACAACAACCGCGGCGGACGCAACAATAATGGCGGCCAGCAGCGTGGTCCGCGCGAGGGTGGACGCCATAACGGTGAATCCCGCCCATCGCGTCACCATGCCCCGCGCGAAGCGGACAATGATCTCGAGGTCACGTCCGACTTCAAACGCGTGAAGCAGGCTGAAGGCGACGCAGGCCGCCCGGCCGGCCCGCGCAAGCACCGCCGCCCGGCCCGCAAGCCCGGTGGCAGCGGCGCCAACCGCCACGCACCTGCCGGCGGCAACGGTCAGGAGAAGCGTGCTTCCGGCAACGGCAATCGCGGCCGTAACCGCTAAGTTGCTATGAGGCGCTCGGCGCTGCCGCGCCTTTCTTCTCCCCGCCGGGGAGAAGGTGGTCCGAAGGGTCGGATGAGGGGCCAGCTCTCCATATACTGCTAGCCTCGCCCCCTCATCCCGCTGCCGCGGACTTCTCCCCCTCGGGGAGAAGAAACAAGCGGCTCCCGCTCGGTCTATATGCGGTTGTCGTGCACCCAGGCGCTTTTAAATTTCACCCCGCAAGTCCAGGCTTTGCGGGGTTTTCTTTGTCTTCAACCGCCCTCGGCAACCGGCCGACGTCTTGACGGCAAGGTCATGGCCAGCACGCCTGCGATCACGCAGACCAGCCCCACCCACATGGCTGATGTCGGCACTTCCCCCAGAAACACCATGCCGATGGCAACACCGACCGGCACCCTGAGATAAGCCTGCGAGGTCGTGCCCACCGAGCCCAGCGTCTGCATCAGCCGGAAATAGATCATGAAGGCGAGCGCGGTGGAAAAGACGCTGAGGCACGCAAGTGCCGTCAATGATTCCGCCGAAGGCGACAAGGTCCAGGGTCGGTCAACGATCAGGCTGACGGGAAACAGCAGAACCGCACCGGAGATCAGCGAGCCGGCTGCCGGCATGATCGGATCGAGCCCTTTGAAATTTTTACTGAAAATGGCCGCGCAGGCATAGGAAAACGCTGCGGTCAGCACGGCGAACTGGCTCCATAGCGCGTCGCCCGCTCCATCAAGCGCTTCCATGCCGATGATGAGGCACACGCCCGTCATGCCGGCAATGGTGCCGAACAGCTTGCGCCCGCTCACCGCCTCATGCCGGATGACCAGCGCGGTGAGAAGGAAGGTGAAGATCGGCGTCGTGGCATTGAGAATGACGGCAAGCCCGGCATCGATGCTCTGTTCCGCCCAGGCGATCAGCGTGAAGGGCAGCACGCTGTTGACACAGGCCTGGATGAAGAACAGCCGCCACGTCGCAACATCCGTGGGCAAGCGCAGCCCGCGCAGCCGGATGACCGCGAGAAGCAGCAGACCGGCAATCAGCGTGCGCGATGCGATGAAGGTGATGGGCGGGATGGTCTCCACCCCGATCTTGATGAAGGTGTAGGAAGCGGCCCACAGCGTGGACAGCAGGGCGAGAAACAGCAATTCACGGGCGATGGTGTTCTGGGAGGTCACGGATCAATTTTCCAACTGCATTTAGGAGGAACCGTTCCTAACCCGAAAACAAGCATCAATGCTTCGGCGGCGACCGAAGTTTCTGCCACTTAAAAACACGAGGCCCCGCATGGTTCCAGCCATGCGGGGCCTCAATAAAGATCGGTGATGACAGTCGGCGATCAGGCCCGGCGTTCATCCACGGAGAAAGCGCCCGGACCGGCCGCAAAAAGATAAAGGAAGATGAAGCAGAACAGGATAGCCGCATCGCCGCCGTTGAGCGCTGGGAAGAAGCTCTTCGGCCCATGTGCGATGAAATAGGCGACCGCCATCTGGCCGGACAGGATGAAGGCGACCGGACGCGTGAAAAGGCCGATCAGCACCAGAATTCCGCCGACGAATTCCAGAAGCGCCGCCACCAGCAGCATGGTCGGCAGAGAGCCCTCCATCTGCGATGCCGGAAAACCGAACAGCTTCTGCGTTCCGTGCGAAATGAAAAGCAGCGCTGTCATGATGCGCAGCGCGCCGAGCGCCTGCGGGCGATAACGCGAGAGAGAGTCGAACATTGCCATTTTAATGTGTCCCCGTTGAAGTGGTGAAGCGCCGTCGACGGCGCGATGGCACGTTTATGGATACACCTCCGGCATAGCGGAAATCACGTTTCCGATATTGCAGAATTACCTAAAATACGCAAACCCCGATTTTCTACAAATAGTTGATTTGACCGTAGAAAACTTACTTGCAGTCCGAAAAATCAACTCAGAGCTTCAGACATTTTTTCTGATCGCGAGGGCGGAAAATCCGCCCCTGATCAGGCCTGCAGCACAACCACCTTCGAGCCCACGGGCACGCGGCTATAGAGGTCGATGATATCATGGTTCAGCATGCGGATGCAGCCGCTCGACATGGCATGGCCGATGGACTGCGGCTGGTTGGTGCCATGCAGGCGGAACATGGTGTCGTTGCCGCCGCGATAAAGATAAAGCGCACGCGCACCGAGCGGATTGTTCGGGCCACCGGGCATGCCGGCTGCGAATTTGAGATTGCGTGGATCGCGGCGCATCATGTTGGCAGTCGGCGTCCAGGACGGCCATTCCGCCTTGCGGCCGATATAGGCATCACCCTTGAGCGCGAGACCCTGTCGGCCAACGCCGACGCCATAGCGCATGGCGCGCCCGTCACCCAGAACGTAATAAAGCCGACGCGCCGGTGTGTCGACCACGACGGTGCCAGCCGGGTGGTGCGTCTCGTACGCCACTTCCTGACGGCGCAGCTCCGGCTTGACCTTGTCGAGGTGCATGGCGGGCAGCGGAAATTTCTCTTCCGGCTTCGCCGCATAATTAAGCCTTTGCTCACCCATCCCGGTATGCGCGCAACCAGCCAGAAACAGCGGTAATCCGAACAGAACACCACGACGTGAAATAGACATGTAACCCCCGGCAAATCATGTGATTAACGAGAGGTATAATTTTATGGTTAACAAACCTCTAATATGAGGTTGTGGGAATTAACGCGCTGCAACCGTCCCCGACGGTTTGCGGTTGGTCAGGTAGACCCCGGTGACCGCAAGGACCGTGCCGGCGATCATGGCCGGTGTCAGGGTTTCTCCAAACAGAAGGGCTGCTTCCACCGCCGCAAGCGGTGGTACGAGATAGATCAGCGAGGCGGCGCGCGAGACCTGCCCACGCCGTATCAAATAAAGAAGCAGCGCAACCGCACCGATGGATATGGCACCCACCGACCAGGCAAGCGTCGCGGCAAGACCAAAGCTCCAGTCTATGTGGCCATCCTCCAAAAGCAGGGCAAACGGCACCGTCACCAGCAGCGCCCCGACATATTGCAGCGTAGCAATCGCCATGATGTTTCCGCCCTGGACATATTTCTTCTGATAGAGCGTTGCGAATGTGACCGAAGTCATGCCCAGCACATTGACCGCCACGGCGTAGAGCGGCACAGACAGGCCCGTCGAACCACCCGCCATGACCTTTGGCAGGACCGCTATGGTAATGCCGGCAAAGCCGATGACCAGGCCCGCGCGTTGCAGCGGCGAGATTTTTTCGGCGATCATGAAGCGGGCGGCGACTGCCGTCATCAACGGCTGCAGCCCGGCAATGATCCCGCCGATCGCCGCCGGAACACCCTGGCCAATCGCCCACCAGATCATTCCAAGGTAAAGGCCGTGCAGGAAGACACCGGACAGGATTGCCCGAAAGACCTCCGTCCATGTCCGCGGCCATGGAATGGAAGAGACCCAGCAGATGAACCACAGCAGCAGCCCGGCAAGCAGATACCGCAGACAGAGGAAGGTCAGTGGCCCGGTATAATAGACGGCATATTTCGCGGTGACCCAACCGGTCGACCAGAGAAAGACGAAGATGGCCGGGGCCAGACGGTCGAGCGACATGGTAACTCCCCCTCAGCCGCGTCGTGGCCATAACCGGAAGTGGTGCGGGACAGGCGGCGTACAAGAATTTTCGATTATGCAGGCCGGCGAATGATCGAGCCGTGGTTCATCATGGCGGTATAAGCAACGCGGCAAAAGGTCAAAGGTGTTTTAGTCATCGCATCTTTCAGATTTTCTGATGCGACCTTCGAGATGAATCAGACAAAAGCGACCGACCAAATTTTATGCATTCGCACACGGCACACACAGCTTTGTCACCGCGATCGCCGCTTCCTTTCACGCAACGAATTTGTCTATGCCGCATTTATAGGCTGAAGCTAAAAAAACGCTTCTTTTTTAAAACTCTAGAGTGACGAAAAATCTTCTAGGGCAGCCCCGCATAGTTCTTGCATTGCATTTCCCGTTGTATTCATATGGCAAAAAAGGGGACATCGAAGTTGGCATTTGACGAAATGATAAATGCGGACGACACGCCGCGAAGCCCATATGAAAACTACAACGAATGGTACAGCCGGCAGGACAGGGCGCACCTGATCCAGAAGTCAAAAGACGCTGAAAACATCTTCCGAAAAACCGGTATTACTTTCGCGGTCTATGGCCACGCCGACAGTTCAGAAAAACTGATACCCTTCGATATCATTCCACGCATCATCTCCGGCCGTGAGTGGCGCAAACTGGCCCAGGGCATCGAACAGCGGGTTCTCGCCCTCAATGCTTTCCTCGATGATATCTACCACAAGCAGGAAATCATCCGCGCCGGTCGCATTCCCCGGGAGATCATCGAGAAGAACGAAGCCTTCCTGCCCGAAATGATCGGTTTCACGCCGCCCGGCGGCGTCTACACCCATATCGTTGGCACCGATATCGTCCGTACCGGCGAAGACCAGTTTTATGTTCTGGAAGACAATGCCCGCACGCCGTCAGGTGTCAGCTACATGCTGGAAAACCGCGAAACGATGATGCAGATGTTCCCGGAGCTCTTCCACGAAAACCGCGTGCGGCGGGTGGAGGATTATCCCTATCTGCTGCGCCAGTCGCTTGCTTCACTGGCCCCGCCCGGCTGCACCGGCAGACCACGCGTCGCGGTACTGACCCCCGGCATCTACAATTCCGCCTACTACGAGCACTCGTTCCTCGCCGACATGATGGGTGTGGAGCTGGTGGAAGGTTCCGACCTGCGTGTCATGGACGGCAAGGTCAAGATGCGAACGACACGCGGTTATGAGGCGATCGACGTTCTCTACCGCCGCGTCGACGACGACTTCCTCGACCCGTTGACGTTCCGGCCGGATTCGGCGCTTGGCGTTCCCGGCATCATGGATGTCTATCGCGCCGGCAACATCACCATCGCCAATGCCCCCGGCACCGGCATTTCCGACGACAAGGCGATCTATTCCTACATGCCCGAGATCGTCGAATTTTATACCGGCCGCAAGCCGCTCCTGGAAAACGTGCCAACTTGGCGCTGTTCCGAGCCCGACAGCCTGAAATACGTTCTCGACAACCTCGCCGAACTCGTCGTCAAGGAGGTCCACGGTTCAGGCGGTTACGGCATGCTGGTCGGCCCGACCGCGACCAAACGCGAGCGCGCGCTGTTTGCCGACAAGCTGCGGGCTCGCCCTTCGAATTACATTGCGCAGCCGACGCTGTCGCTCTCCACCGTGCCGATCATGGTGAAAAACGGCATTGCGCCGCGCCATGTCGACCTGCGCCCCTACGTGCTTGTTTCGGACAAGGTGCAGATCATCCCCGGCGGCCTGACCCGCGTTGCCCTCAAGAAGGGTTCGCTGGTGGTCAATTCCAGCCAGGGCGGCGGCACCAAGGATACGTGGGTACTGGAGGACTAAGCCATGCTGGGCAGAACGGCAAACGGGCTCTACTGGATGTTCCGGTATATCGAGCGCGCTGAAAACATCGCCCGGCTGATCGATGCGGGCCTGCGCGTTTCCCTGACGCGCTCGGGCAGCGGCGACGAGGACTGGGACGGCGTGTTGCAGAGCGCGGGCGTTCACGAAGCTTTTCTCGAAACACATGAGAAGGTGACGACGGCCAATGCGATCGATTACCTCTTGCGGGACAAGGCCAACCCGTCGAGCGTCATGTCCTGCATCGAAGCGGGCCGCAACAACGCGCGCATGGTGCGCACGGCACTGACGCGCGAGACGTGGGAAGCCACCAACGAATTCTGGATCGAGCTGAAAAACATCCTCGGCCGCAAGCTCAGCCACGCAGAGCTGCCGCAGACCATCGATGTGATCAAACATCGCGCCGGTCTGGTGCGCGGCGCCTTCCATGGCTCCATGCTGCGCAACGATCTCTATAACTTCTCCCGCATCGGCACCTTCATCGAGCGGGCGGACAACACGGCGCGCATCCTCGACGTCAAATATTACGTGCTGCTGCCGGCCGTGGCGCATGTGGGCTCGTCGCTCGACAATGCGCAATGGGAATCCATCCTGCGCTCGGTCTCGGCCCACCGTTCCTATGGCTGGGTCTATGATGCGGAATACAAGCCGGCCAATATCGCCGACTTTCTCATCCTCAACGGCCGCATGCCGCGTTCGCTCGCCTATTGTTACGAAAAGATCGCCAGCAACCTCAATTACATTGCCGACGACTACAGCGAGAGGCACAAGGCGCACGACACGGCCGAGAGCATTCGCGACAGCCTGCGCACGACCACCATCGCCAGGGTGATGGACGAGGGGCTGCATGAGTTCCTGGAAAGGTTCGTGCACCGCAACGGGCAACTGGGACAGGAAATAACGGAAGGCTACCGCTTCTATCAATAAGCGCGTGGACGGGGACAGCTGATGCGTCTGAAAATCACCCATACGACGGACTATGTCTATGACGAGCCGATGCCCTATGCGTTGCAGCGGCTGCGCCTGACGCCGCAGACCGGCTCAAGCCAGACGGTGGAGGACTGGGATGTCTCCGTCGATGGTGCGACCGTGGAAGTGACCTATGACGACCATTTCGGCAATCGCGTCGCACTGGTGGAAACCGAAGGGCCGCAAAAGCGGGTGAAGGTGGTGGCGACCGGCACTGTCAGCACACAGGATAAGGCAGGCGTGTTCGGTTACCACATCGGCAGCGCGCCGCTATGGCTTTTCCTGCGGGAAACGCCGCGTACCAAACCCGGAAAACTGGTGCGCGAACTGGTGAAGGTGAGCGCCGGCGAGAGCGAGCTTGCCCGCCTCCACAATCTCATGGAGACCATCCACGGCAAGGTGGAATATGTGCCCGGCGCGACCGATATCGAAACCACGGCCGAAGCGGCGCTGGAAGCCGGCAAGGGCGTCTGCCAGGACCACGCCCATATTCTCATTTCCGCCGCCCGTCAGATGGGCCTGCCAGCGCGCTATGTGTCCGGTTATCTGATGACGGACGAGGTTGAGGAACAGACCGCCACCCACGCCTGGGCCGAGGTGCACCTACAGGGCCTCGGATGGGTCGGCTTCGACGCCGCCAACAATATCTGCCCCGACGACCGTTATGTCCGCATCGCGTCCGGCCTTTGCTATCGCGATTGCGCGCCGATATCGGGCATGCGCATTGGCCCGGCCGGTGAGACGCTCAGCGTCTCCGTGACCGTGCAACAATCGCAGAGCCAGAGCCAGTCGCAAAGCTGACATCATGGTTGCCAAGGACGACGATACCATCGTTTTCTATACCGACAACGCAACCGCCTATACCACACGCGGACAGGTGGCAGACCGCCAGCATCTGGAGACATTCCTGTCGCAGTTGCAAACGGGCGCCAGCATCCTCGAGCTAGGATGCGGCGGCGGGCAGGACAGCGAATACATGCTGGCAGCCGGTTTCGATGTGCACCCGACCGATGGAACGCCCGACATCGCCAAAGCGGCGGAAACCCGGCTCGGCATTCCTGTCAGAACGTTGCTGTTCGAAGATCTCGATGAGGTCGGGCGCTATCATGGCATCTGGGCCAATGCCTGCCTGCTGCACGTGCCCCGCCCTGCCCTGCCGGGCATCATCGGCCGCATCCACACCGCGCTGAAACCGGGCGGAATCTTTTACGCGAGCTTCAAGGCCGGGGAGGCTGAAGGGCGCGATACGTTCGGCCGCTATTACAATTATCCGTCGAGCTCATGGCTGGAGGAGCTTTATGGGCGATATGACTGGACGGGCGTAGAGATCGAAGCCCGACAGGGAAGCGGTTACGACAAGCTGCCGACAGACTGGCTGCATGTCACGGCCAAAAAGCGCTGACCAACCGCCACAAGTTGACGGTTGCAAAAGGGTGCTGCACCCGTTTTAATCGCCGTTCTCAGTTGAAGGCATGATCCGGTTTACCCTTTTGGGACAAACCGGCCGGGAGACGGCGTTGTACAGCATTTCCGACTATCGCGACTGCCTGTCGCATGGACCCATCATAGCAGAAAGGGTCTGGACGGCCTGGTGGCAGGGTAGCGGCCTGAAGATGGGCGATGTCATCGAGCACCTCAAAGAGATGACCAATCCTCACGCCCTACCCACCGGCTTTGTCGCCCATGATGGCGACGCCTATGTCGGCTCCGCCTTTCTCATTCATTCCGATCTCGAGGAACGCCCGCAATATCTTCCCTGGGTCGCCGCGCTCTGGGTGGAAGAAGGCCGCCGCCGCTCAGGCGTGGCGCGCGCCCTGATGCAGGCCGCAACAAAGAGGGCCGCCGAACTCGGTTACGACACGGCCTACCTCTGCTGCGAGGCAGGGCTTGAGGACTATTACATCAACTGCGGCTGGAGCATCCTCGAACGGGGCGTCGGCCAGCACGATCTGACCGTGCTGACCTACAAGACGTGAGGCAGCCGGCCCTTTCCATCATTTGTCACCGCGTCTGAACCATAGGAGGAACCATGCGACCGCCGACAGCCATCATGGAAACCGCGATCTATGTGAATGATCTCGAAGCCGCCGAGGCTTTCTACCGCGATGTCTTTGGGCTGGAGATCATCGGCAAGGTGCCCGGAAGCTTCGTCTTTTTCAGATGCGGGCAGCAGGTACTGCTGGTTTTCGACCCAGAGAAGTCGCGCAAGGCCGATCCCGACAACCCCATTCCCCGCCATGGCACGGCCGGTGCAGGCCACTTCTGCTTTTACGCAAGGGACAAAACGGAGGTAGACGGATGGAAAGCGCACTTCGAAACGCTCAAAATTCCCGTCGAGCACTATCACCGTTGGCCGAATGACAGCTATTCGGTTTATATCCGCGATCCCTCCGGGAACTCTGTGGAAGTGGGAGAAGGCAAGCTCTGGGGATTTTGAATAGGACTGGCCGCAAAGAAGCAGGATACCGTGAAGAATATCTATGTCGTAACTCACCCTCAGTCGGTCCACCATATCGAGAACCGGGTCGGCGGCTGGTATGATACCGGACTGACTCCACATGGCAGGAACGATGCGGAGGCGGCGGCGGAAAGGCTGGCGATGCTGGTCAGCGGCGAACCCGTGGAAATCTTAAGCTCCGACCTGCTTCGTGCCGCGCAGACCGCAGAAATCATCGCGGAACGCTTCGGGCAGCCAATGGAGACCATGCGCGACCTCAGGGAAATGAGTTACGGCGAGGCCGAAGGCATGCCGCAGCAATGGCTCGATGACCGTCAAATCCCGGCACCGCATCATAATCGCCTTGACCATCGCGGCGGCATTGCCAATGGCGAGACACGACGCGAATTTGCCGAAAGGGTCTATCAGGCCGTGGACATGATCATCGCACGGCCGTGTCCCGCGCAGATCATCGTAACCCATGGTTTTGCCCTGACCTTCGTCATCGCGGCATGGATCAAGATGCCGATCGACAGCGCAGGTTATGTCAGCTTCCCGGCGCGCTCCGGCAGCATCACCCATTTGAAGGAAGACGATTACTGGCAAAACCGCGCCGTCGTTTCACTGGCGGATGTTTCGCATCTGCAGGATTTTGCCTCGCGATAGCGACATTTGCTCGTGATCAGTCGACGCAGACAATATGACCTGCGTTTTTCCGGCCCTGATCCGGAAACCAGCCGACGCGCGTCTGCGCGGAGAAAAGACTCTTTTCAGCCTAAAAACTCGGGCTGGCTGGATACCGGCTCAAGGCCGGTATGACGAATAGAGGGAGCAATTGCTCCCTCTATCATTCCCAAAGATCGCCCGTAGATCAGATCTGGCGAACCACGATCTCTTCTTCCGCATCGACCGCCAGCGGGTTCTTCAGCGGCAGGCCGAAACCGGCGGCCTCGATCTCAAACACGTCGCCTTCTTCCGGTTTGATACCTTCGGCGAAGGAAAGCGTTGCCGTGCCGAACATGTGCACATGCACATCGCCAGGCGCACGGAACAGGCCGTATTTGAAGTGGTGATATTCGAGGTTCGCGAAGGTGTGGGACATGTTGTCCTCACCCGAAACGAACGGCTTTTCGAAGATGACCTTGTCGCCGCGACGAATGCGCGAGGTACCACGAATATCGGACGGCGGTGCGCCGACGCGGATTTCGGGGCCGAAACTCGCCGGACGCAGCTTGGAATGGGCAAGGTAAAGATAGTTGATCCGCTCGGTGACGTGATCGGAAAACTCGTTCGACACGGCAAAACCGATACGCACCGCTTCACCCTTGTCGGAAATGACGTAGATACCCGCCATCTCAGGTTCTTCGCCGCCATCAAGCGCGAAGGATGGCGAGGTAAGCGCCGCACCCGGTGCTGCCGCCACATGGCCGTTGCCCTTGTAGAACCACTCAGGCTGCACGCCCTTTTCACCGGCCTTCGGCTTGCCGTTTTCCAGACCCATGCGGAACATCTTCATGGAGTCCGTCAGGCTTTCCTCGGCGGCTTCCGTCGTTTTCTTGTGCATGCTGTCGCGGGTGGCGGCCGAACCGAGATGGGTAAGGCCGGTACCGGTCAGATGGAGATGCGCCGGATCGGGGTGGGTGATCGGCGGCAGGAAGCGACCTTCGGCATACGCCTTTTCAAGATCGACGGCATCGCCCAGGCCGTGCGCCGAAATGACGTCGGCGAGGTTCTTGCCACCATTGGCCGCTTCCATGGCAAGCGCATAAACGGACGCTGCGCCCTTGACTGCGCGTGCCTCTCCGCCTTCTTCGCGAACCGCTACGATGATGTTGCCACTGGCATCTTTGATCTGTGAAATGAGCACGGGATTTCCTTCCTCCGGCGCCAAGCGCCTTTATCTCTTCTACGCGGCGCAATGCGCCTGCATCTTATGAAAGTGGCCGGAAACCGGCCACTTTTTGCACTGCGATAGGGGTGAGCCGATCAGCCCTTGTTTTTGTTGTAGACGTCGAAGAACACGGCGGCGAGCAGCACGAGGCCCTTGACCATCTGCTGGAAGTCGATGCCGAGGCCGACGATCGACATGCCGTTATTCATCACGCCCATGATGAAGGCGCCGATGACCGCACCGGTGATCTTGCCAACGCCGCCGGATGCCGAAGCGCCGCCGATGAAGCAGGCCGCGATCACGTCAAGCTCGAAGCCCACGCCGGCCTTCGGCGTTGCCGAGTTGAGGCGGGTCGCGATGATCATGCCGGCGAGACCTGCAAGCACGCCCATGTTGACGAAAGTCAGGAAGCTCAGGCGTTCGGTATTGATACCGGAAAGCTTGGTCGCCTTCTCGTTGCCGCCCATGGCGTAGACGCGGCGGCCGATGGTCGTGCGGCGCGTCACGAAGCTGTAGAGCGCGATCAGCACCAGCATCACGATCAGCACGTTGGGCAGACCGCGATAGGTGGAAAGCTGATAGCCGAGGAAGAGGATGGCAGCAGCGATGACCAGATGCTGGACGACGAAGAAGCCAAAAGGTTCGACATCGATGCCGTGCTTCACATTCACGACGCGGCGGCGCCAAGCGAGATAGAAGAGCACGACGGGGATAAGCACGGTCAGGATCATCGAGGTCGTGTTCAAACCTTCGATGCCGCCGATATCGGGCAGGAACCCGGTGCTGATGATCTGGAAATCGGTCGGGAACGGGCCGATATTCTTGCCGCCGAGCACGAAGAGCGTGAGGCCGCGGAACACCAGCATGCCCGCCAGCGTCACGATGAAGGACGGAATGCGGTGATAGGCGATCCAGTAACCCTGGGCAGCACCGATGATACCGCCGATGACGAGGCAAATCAGCGCCGCCAGAAATGGGTTCATGCCCCATTGCACTGTCAATATGGCCGCGATCGCGCCGACGAAGGCAACGATGGAGCCGACCGAAAGGTCGATATGCCCCGCCACGATGACCAGCAGCATGCCCAGCGCCATGATGACGATGAAGGAGTTCTGCAGGATGAGGTTGGTCAGGTTCACAGGGCGGAACAGGATACCGCCGGTGTAGAACTGGAAGAAAACCATGATGGCGACGAGCGCGATCAGCATGCCGTATTCGCGGATGTTGGAGCGAATATACGACCCGACCGAGATGACGTTACTTTCTTCGTTTGTGGTGTTTGCCGAACTCATGAGTTCTTCTCCCCTGAGCGCATGATAGCGCGCATGATGCTTTCCTGGCTCGCCTCTGCCTTCGGCAATTCAGCGACGATGCGGCCTTCGTTCATGACGTAGATGCGGTCGCAATTGCCGAGCAGTTCGGGCATTTCCGATGAGATCATCAGAACGCCTTTACCTTCGGCAGCGAGCTGGTTGATGATGGTGTAGATTTCGTATTTCGCGCCGACATCGATACCGCGGGTCGGTTCATCGAGGATCAGCACGTCAGGATTGGAGAACAGCCACTTGGACAGCACGACCTTCTGCTGGTTGCCGCCCGAGAGGTTGACTGTTTCCTGGAAAATGCCCGAAGACCGGATGCGCAGGCGCGTGCGGAAATCGCTCGCCACCTTCATTTCCTTGATATCGTCGATGACGCTGGCATTCGAGACGCCGGCGAGATTGGCCAGCGTGGTGTTGTGCAGGATATTGTCGTTGAGCACGAGACCAAGATGTTTGCGGTCTTCCGTCACATAGGCGAGACCTGCATCGATCGCCTTGCGCACGGTGCTCACATCCACCGGCTTGCCGTGGAGCAAAACGTCGCCGCTGATCTTGTGGCCGTAGGACTTGCCGAACACGCTCATCGCAAATTCGGTGCGCCCTGCGCCCATCAGGCCGGCGATACCGACGACTTCGCCCTTGCGCACGGTAATGTTGATGTCGTGCAGAACCTGGCGGTCACGATGCTGCTGGTGATAGGCATTCCAGTTCTTCACTTCGAGAATGGTCTCGCCGATCGGCACGTCGCGCGGCGGATAACGATCCTCGAGATCGCGTCCCACCATGTTGCGGATGATCACATCCTCACTGATTTCTTCCTTGTGACAGTCGAGCGTCTTCACGGTCATGCCGTCACGCAGCACGGTGATCTGGTCGGCCACCTTGCGCACTTCGTTCAGCTTGTGGGTGATGATGATCGACGTCATGCCCTGCTTGCGGAATTCCATCAGCAGGTTCAGCAGCGCCTCGGAATCGCTTTCGTTGAGCGATGCCGTCGGCTCGTCGAGGATGAGCAGCTTCACGCTCTTCGACAGCGCCTTGGCGATTTCGACCAGCTGCTGCTTGCCCACGCCGATATCCGTGATCAGCGTCTCCGGCGATTCCTTCAGACCCACCTTCTTCAGGAGTTCGCGGGTCCGGTTGAAGGTCTGCTGCCAGCTGATGACGCCGTTCGAGGCGACTTCGTTTCCAAGGAAGATGTTTTCCGCAATCGACAGAAGCGGCACGAGCGCCAGCTCCTGGTGAATGATGATGATACCAATATCTTCGCTGTCGTTGATGGCGCGAAAGTTTCTGACGGCGCCTTCATAATGGATTTCGCCCTCATAGGAGCCGGCGGGGTAAACACCGGAAAGGACCTTCATCAGGGTCGACTTTCCCGCGCCGTTCTCACCGACGAGTGCGTGGATCTCACCCTCTTTCACCTTGAGGTTAACGTTCTCAAGCGCTTTCACGCCCGGAAACGTCTTGGTGATGTTCCGCATTTCGAGAATGGTATTGGCCATATCGCAATCCAGCGCCCGATTAGTTCAGGCGTTTTTATTTTTATGGAAAAACGGGGATGACGCCAAGCCATCCCCGCATGTGTCTTCAGCTTATTTCAGCTGGTCTTCCTTGTAGTAACCGCCATCGACGAGAACCTGCTTGTAGTTCTCCTTGGTCACGGCAACAGGCTTCAGGAGGTAGGACGGAACGACCTTGACGCCATTTTCATAGGTCTTGGTGTCGTTCACTTCCGGTTCCTTGCCTTCCATGACAGCGTTGACCATGTTCACGGTCACCTTGGCGAGTTCGCGGGTGTCCTTGAAGATGGTGGAGTACTGCTCGCCGGCAATGATCGACTTCACGGAAGGAACCTCAGCGTCCTGACCGGAAACGACCGGCAGCGGCTGCTCCTTCGTGCCATAGCCTACGCCCTTGAGCGAGGAGATGATGCCGATGGACAGACCGTCGTAAGGCGACAGAACAGCGTCAACCTTGGCATCGGTGTAATAGGCCGAGAGAAGGTTATCCATGCGGGCCTGGGCCGTTGCCGGATCCCAACGCAGCGTGCCGACCTTGTCCATGCCGGTCTGGCCGGACTTCACGACCAGCTTGCCGCTGTCGATGTAAGGCTGGAGAACCGACATTGCGCCATCATAGAAGAAGAAGGCGTTGTTGTCGTCCGGGGAGCCGCCGAACAGTTCGATGTTGAACGGACCCTTGCCGTCCTTCAGACCAAGCTTGTCAACGATCGAAGTCGCCTGCAGAACGCCAACCTGGAAGTTGTCGAAGGTGGCGTAGTAGCTGACGTCGCCGCTGTTGCGGATCAGGCGGTCATAAGCGATGACCTTGATGCCCTGCTGTCCAGCCTGCTTCAGAACGTCCGACAGCGTGGTGCCATCGATCGATGCGATCACGAGGACCTTGACGCCCTTGGTAACCATGTTTTCGATCTGGGAAAGCTGGTTCGGAATATCGTCGTCAGCATACTGCAGGTCGGTGGTGTAACCGGCTTCCTGAAGCTGCTTCACGATGTTGTTGCCGTCGTCGATCCAGCGTGCGGACGATTTGGTCGGCATTGCGATACCGACGGAACCCTTGTCCTGTGCGAAAACCGGCGCTGCGAAAGAAGCAGCACCGATGGCACAAGCTGCCATCAGCGAAATAATGGACTTCATAAACTCTCTCCCTTGAGCCCTTCTATGGCGTCCGCTGCTGCGGTGCACCATGAAATTCATGCCGTCAGAGGAAGAAGCCGCATTGCGCTCGTTCCTTTTCGCACATGCGAAACGGAACAGCTGCCGCTCCTCCCCGGCATTCCGCAAATTGTTCTGAATCCATATAACTGTCAAATAGAATATATCGGTTTCCATATATCAATTTTGATATATTAAATCGATACAAAAACCGATGAGGGGTATAAACTGCGAATGAGCAACCAAAGAGTGTATGAGCAGGCGCAAACGACGGACGCCCTTTTTGTCTTCGAAGACAACCCTCTTCTGCGGGCTGGATTGAAGATGAGCCACCTGCGCATGCTGGTCATGATAGAGGAGCACGGCCAGGTCAGCGCGGCTGCCGCCGCCATGAACATGACCCAGCCCGCCGCCTCGCGCATGCTCGCGGAAATGGAAGCGATCGTCAAATCACCCCTTTGTCAGAGAGCCTCGCGCGGCGTGGTGCTGACGAAATTCGGCGAGGCTCTGGCGCGTCGGGCCCGCACCATCCTTCTGGAACTGCGCGAAGCGAGCCGCGAACTCAACCAGATGAAATCGGGAAGCGGCGGCTCGGTCTTCATCGGCGCTGTCACCGCACCGGCGATCAGCCTTGTGGTTCCCGCCATAAGGCGCGCCATGGATACCTATCCCGGCATTGAAATCAACGTTCAGGTGGAAAGCAGCAACGTGCTGGCTCGCGAATTACTGGCGGCCCGGCACGATTTTATCATCGGCCGTATCCCTGATGATTTCGATCCGAGCCTTTTCTCCATCCACGAAATCGGCATCGAGCGGGCCTGTCTGGTGGTGCGCCAGGACCATCCACTGCTGTTGCGCGGCGAGCCCGTGACCCTGCAGGACCTCTCCGCCTATGACTGGGTGTTCCAACCGCCGGGCGCGCTGTTGCGCAGAACCATGGAGGATGTGTTCCTGACCCATGGCGTCGCCATGCCGCGTAACGTCATCAACACACCCTCCGTCGTGCTGACGCTCGCTTTGGTCTGCAACACGGATGCCATCGCGCCCATTGCGCAGGACATGGCGGAGTTCGTGGCCGGCCAGCAGGCCGATATCGGCCGAACCCGCATCCTGCCGACGGATTTCGAACTCGTCGTGAAGCCCTATAGCATCATCACCACCAAAGGCAGGGTCCTGCCGCCCAGCGCCCGCCTGCTTTACGATCTGGTGCTGGATGAAAGCCGGAAGCTGACGGGCCTTTGATGGCTGCAAGCCCGGCACCATTTTCATGCGCTAAAAAAGCCGCATCATCCAACCGGCACAGGAAAGCCGCATGCTCTTCGGACAATCCGTCTTTCAGTCGGTCGTTGAACGGCTGAAGCAGGAGAAAGAAGAACGGGACGAAAGCCTCGATCAGCGACCGCCTGCCGGCCATCGTATCGCCGGCTTCAGCTCGGGCTTTGTCATCGATACCCATAGCGAGGCGCCACCGGAAAAAAACGGGAATCTCGATGCCTACTTCGCCTTCCTGGCGGAGCCCGCACCGCCGCCGGGGCCAACACCGAAGCCGGAGCCTGAGGCCATGCCGGCGCATCTTGAAAAAACCTCCCTGGCGGACGTCTCCGCGGAACTCGCCATTCAGGACACCGACACGGCTGCCACGCTTGCGGAAAAGCGTCGTGCCTTTGCCCGCCTTAACCACCCCGACCGGGTAAAACCGCAGTTCCGGCACAATGCAACGCAGCGCATGACCGCGGCCAATCTGCTGATCGATCAGGCCATCCGCATGTTACGAACCCGCGAGCATTTCAGGTAAAATCGGCCGCGCAAAAGCAAGAGGTATTGAACGAAGGAAGGGACGCCTCAACCGGCGTCGTTTTTATCGGCTGGCGTGCTGTCGGCAGCGGGAACGTCGGCAACGTCGGCGCTTTTCGCGCTGGCATTTGCCGGCTTGAATTTCACCAACAGTTCGTAAGCGGCGTAGGCGCCGATGCCGGCAACGATGGTCCCCCAGAAAAACTCGCGATTGACGAATTCGATGATTGCCCATGCGGCGCAGAAGCCAACGATGAGCAACCGGACCCACAGCGGCCGGTAAAGCGGATGACTCGTATCGATATTCAGCATGGCGCTCCGTCCCGGACCTTTCCCGTCGATCAGTCAGCACCCCGATCTCCCTTGAGAAGTCGAGATGCGAATGCGTCTTGGCGGTTTCGTAGGAAAATTGCAACGCAATTCGAACCGCAGCCGATCAGGCTGCCGTGAAGTGACGGCTCGGAAGCGATGATTGAGCGGCGACGGTCAGTCGCGCAGACGCCCCAGCAGGGACAGGAGTTGATCGCGTGCTTTTTTGCCGCCGATCCGGTCGATCAGCTTTTCTTCGCGGTCGCGCCAGCTGTCGGAAAGGCGGTCGAGCAAGTCGCTGCCTTCCTCGGTCATGTCGAGGAAATGAACGCGCCTGTCCTCTTCCGACTTGCGGCGGACAAGCAGGCCCTTCTCTTCCATGCTGTCGACGATCGCGACGAAATTTGCTCGCTGGATGCCAAGGGCTTCAGCAACATCGCTCTGCTTGAGGCCCGGATTACCGCCGACAATGACCAGAACGGAAAAATCGGCGGGTCGCAAACCGTGCCCGGCCAGCACTTCGGCAAAATCATTTGCCACGGCAAGTTGAGAGTGTCTCAAGTGATAACTGATCGCCGTCGTCAGCAAGCCGTAGTCAATTCCCGTCATCGCCGCGTCGCCGGAGCTGCCGCGCTCGGCCTTTTCCATCTGCGGCCCGTTGCTATGTGCCAGTCGCAAAGCCATCCGATCCCCCGCCTGATTCGCCTCTCGCATTGCCCGAACTATAGCCGACAACGCCGCAAAACTGTATCCCTAATAAATGTAGATGATACTAATATTGTAGAATAATTTGACAGTTAATGCCCGCTACCGAAAAACGTAAGCGGAATTCACGCGCTCGCCGACAAGAAAAGTATGACTATTTATCAGCTAATTTACAAGAGCAAAAAATGCCTCTGGATCGGCGCTCAAAGGCATTTCCGTGATTGCAATCACCCGACCGCAGGAAAGAGCCGAACCCGCAAATTTCCCCCATAAGATACTACTTATAGGAGAATGAGAAGCTCTGTCGAAAAGACAATACGTCAAATGACCCATCTTGGCACCCGGCGGTCCGCACGCCAGATGCCCAAGAACCACGTCCTCGACTGGCCGCACCGAAAATCCGATCAGCTTTCGTAAATCTTCGATTTTTAGACATTGATGCCGACACCAAGCTAGGGTATGAACCAACCGCTGCACGCGATTCAAGCGTGACCGCTGCACCCGTAGCTCAGCTGGATAGAGTGTTGGATTCCGATTCCAAAGGTCACAGGTTCGAATCCTGTCGGGTGCGCCATATTTCTCAAGGCTTTCACGCATCTTGATGATGCAACGATTGATCTTGGCATCTATAGTAGTCCGGTCTTCTATTTTTCGGATAAAGACGCTGACGACATGTTTCAGGATGCAGCTCAGAAAATTACGCAATGTTCCCAAGCCCTCTCACTCCTTTCTGGAGCAGAAATTTCGGGCATGTATTTTTTGATGCTGCGTAGCATTTCGCACGGCTCTAAACATCCGGGCTTTAAGGAAGAAAGGGAGTGGAGAATTTTTCACACCTACCAACTGGACGAGTTAAAGAAGCTGCGAATGGAGACGGAGGTCATTGCAAGCGTCCCCAACGAATATTGAAATTGTCTTTGGATGGCAGCATACCCGGGATTTCCGTGCCAGAACTCTTGTCAGGAATATTGATTGGGCCGTCTCAGTATCAAAACGAGATTGCCATGGCGCTGCAAGACGAGCTTCTGAGAGCGAAAGTGCCAATTACGAACGACCTAATTCGCTTTTCCCCTATCCCGTTGCGGACTTGAGGAAGGGCATTTCCGCATTACAATTTTCAAAACACCCGAAAATTTGTAAGCGTGCGCGGTTAACGACGCGGCCACAACCGAGCCTTGTTTACCCGTGACCAATTCCGATCACGCGGTGAGGCGAAGCGCGCCGTGTTAGGCACGCTGATTTTTACGCAAAGCTAAACAGCACCTAAAATTTCATGAGTTGGAATTAGCGTTAATTTATCAGCCTTGGTGGTTGCTGCCATGCTTGAACTCACCATCGCTGCGCAGGCCTTCGCCTTCAGGCAAAAAGCCGCAACGCCCTAGTCCAGACAGAAATTGATGTGGGGCATGGTGCTACCCTTTTCAAAAGCCTGAAGATCGAGAGGAAGAAGGCATTGCCGCCACTCCTGTCTGAAACACTCTCTATTTCACGATGCCCAAGACATCATGGCGGGACGTCCAGAGACCTATTTCAAGTGCTTCCAAAAAAACGCGACGCCTCTGGCTGCGTCAAAAAGCCCGGCCGAGGGGCGATGGAAAGCTATTGTTGCGGCGGCCGGCTTGCGATAGCCCTGCCTGTAGGAAAATATCTCGAATAACGGGCTGGAATAATCAAATGATGGACTGGGATTGGGTGGATTTGTTTCCGATCGTCTTCTTTCCGCTGAAGATTATCGTACTGGGTACGGGCATGTACTTCGCCATCAAGTGGCATCACGATCAAGCCAAGAAAGAATCCGGCGGGCGCTAAGCCGCTACCCTGCACGGCTTCCCGCCGGTGCCCTTCCACGCGCGCAGGCGCACCCAGGCTTTCCACGTAGGCAAAATATATGAACTGGCGGGGACGATTCCCCGCCAGTCGACTTTTTGCAGCCCTCAAAACTCCTGCCAGTCGCCCTTCGTGTCGATGGCGGCATTGCCGGAGAATGCAGAGGCAAGCTTGCGGCCAAGGGCGCGGGCCGGAGAGGCAACGGACCTCTCGTTGCCGGTAGTGCGAACCGGTGCGGGCTGGGATTTCACCTGATAGCCGCCGTCCGCCAGCTTGAACTGCGCAAGCAGGTCGTTCAGCGACGCCACTTCCTTGGCGAGGCTATGGCTGGCGGCATTGGTTTCTTCCACCATTGCCGCATTCTTCTGCGTATCCTGGTCCATCTGGTTGACGGCCGTGTTGATCTGCTGCAGGCCGGACGACTGTTCCTGTGCGGATTCCACGATGGAGACCACGTGGCGGTTGATCTCCTGCACTTCCGAAACGATGGTCGCCAGCGCCTTGCCCGTGTCGCCCACCAGTTGCACGCCCTGCTGCACCTGGTCGTTCGACGTGGTGATCAGCGCCTTGATCTCCTTGGCCGCGCTTGCGGAACGCTGCGCAAGCTCGCGCACCTCCTGCGCGACAACGGCAAACCCCTTGCCCGCCTCACCCGCACGCGCCGCTTCCACACCGGCATTCAGCGCTAGAAGATTGGTCTGGAAGGCGATCTCGTCGATCACACCGATGATGTTGGAGATCTCATTGGCGGATTTGGCGATCTGCTCCATCGCAACCACGGCGCGGCGCACCACATCGCCGGATTGCTCCGCACCCGCTTTCGCACGGCTGACGATCTGGCCTGCTTCCTGGGCGCGACGGGTGGAATCGCGCACCGTCGTGGTGATCTCTTCCAGAGCGGCTGCGGTCTCCTCCACGGCGGCGGCCTGCTGTTCGGTGCGCTTGGCAAGATCGTCGGCAGCCGACTTGATCTCGTTGGCTCCGGCGCCGATGCCACCGGCATTCTGCGCAACCCGGGTCAGCGCCGATTGCAGCTTTTCGGCCGACATGTTGAAGTCGTTGCGCACCCCATCGAGCGTCTCGGTGAAAGGCTGGTCGATGCGATAGGAGACGTCACCGTCCGAAAGCTTCGACAGGCCGGCGGCCAGATTATCGACGGCAAATTTGACGTCGGCTGCTTCCTTTGCCTTCTGCTGTTCGCGCGCGATGCGGTCCTTCTCCGACATCGACCGATTGGCTTCGGTCTCCTGTTCGAGGCGAATGCGCTCAATGGCATTCTCGCGGAACACCTGAACCGCCATCGCCATCTGGCCCACTTCGTCCTTGCGATCCATGCCGTCGATTTCGGCCGCTGTGTCACCGGCAGCCAGCGACGCCATCCGCTCCCGCAGCCGGGCAATCGGCGTGGTGATGCCGCGCGAGGCCACGAATAGCGCGAGAATGATGCCGGCGAGGAAGACGGCGCCCACAACCACCAGCGAGGTCAGGATCGTCGAATTGGTCTGATGCGTCAGGTCATCGCTGCCCTCAACGACGCCCTGAGAGAGCTTGTCAACGAACGCCGAGATGGCTGCCGCAGTCGCCGTGATCGATGTATCCGCCTTCCGGAGCTGGGCGGCGGATTCTTCGTTCTTGTCGAGCATTCCAAGCTCAACAGCCTTGTCGGTCATGTCTGTAATTGTCTTTGACTGCGCGATGAAGGCATCCATCGCGGCGGCCTCTTTCGGAAAAACGGCCTTTACCTTGTTGAGGCGCTGTATGAGGAGAGCTTTGCTCTCATTATAGGCCTGCTGGGCGACCTTTATTTCGGGCCCAGCCGCATCATATGCCATGATCTGATAGGCACCGTAAGCGACCGACTGCAGGTTGCGTGTGGCCCGCGCCAGCTCTACCAGTGCAGCACTGTCTTTGGCGATGAAATCCGAATAGGCGTTGTCCGCCTCCTTGTAACGGCTGGCCATGAACGTGGTGGCGGCCAGGCCAACAATGCAAAGCGGCAAAATGAGCGACAGAATTTTAGTGCGGACACTGGCATTTTGAAGAAAGGACACGGGAAACCCTTTAAAAGATGTAGACCGCTCCTTCCCCGTGCCGGAGGTGTTCGGCGAAAATGACATTGCACGTCAAACGCCTTCGTCATCAAGGCTTTACTGACCGCTTGCGGCCTACCACGACGCGAAGGCCAACAAGCACGCTTTCGGCAACATGGTTAGGCCGACGATGCTGCTCCGTCGGCAAGCGACGGCCACAGACAGAATTTCGGGAAAAAGCACGCAAAACCGCCGAGGGGCGGCGGCATCAATCTGTTTTCCGATAACAATATTATGTAGAAAAACTTTATAATCTGTTCACAGGTAAAATGCAGACGAATGACACCCGTGACAGGCCAGCGGGCTTTCACCCTCCAACCAATCTGGCGTCCCACCTCCCCCACCGACCCGGACGATACGGGCCACGATAAAAATTAAGCCCCGCAGAGCATTCGCGCCTGCGGGGCATTAGCCTTCAGTCATGCGGTACCGTCGGATGAAAGCTCATACCGGAAGCGAGCAGCGCCGCCCTCAAAACTCCTGCCAGTCGCCCTTCGTGTCGATGGCGGCATTGCCGGAGAATGCCGAGGCAAGCTTGCGGCCAAGGGCGCGGGCCGGAGATGTCACCGATCTGTCGCTGCCGGCAGCACTGCGCACCGGCGCCGGTTGGCTTTGCTGCTGATAAGCGGAATCGCCAAGCCTGAACTGCGACAGCAGCTGGTTGAGCGACGCCACTTCCTTGGCGAGGCTATGGCTGGCGGCATTGGTCTCTTCCACCATTGCCGCATTCTTCTGCGTGTCCTGGTCCATCTGGTTGACGGCCGTGTTGATCTGCTGCAGGCCGGACGACTGTTCCTGCGCGGATTCCACGATGGAGACGACGTGGCGGTTGATCTCCTGCACTTCCGAAACGATGGTCGCCAGCGCCTTGCCCGTGTCGCCCACCAGCTGCACGCCCTGCTGCACCTGGTCGTTCGAGGTGGTGATCAGCGCCTTGATCTCCTTTGCCGCGCTGGCGGAACGCTGCGCAAGCTCGCGCACCTCCTGTGCGACAACGGCAAACCCCTTGCCCGCCTCACCCGCACGCGCCGCTTCCACACCGGCATTCAGCGCTAGAAGATTGGTCTGGAAGGCGATCTCGTCGATCACACCGATGATGTTGGAGATCTCATTGGCGGATTTGGCGATCTGCTCCATCGCAACCACGGCGCGGCGCACCACATCGCCGGATTGCTCCGCACCCGCTTTCGCACGGCTGACGATCTGGCCTGCTTCCTGGGCGCGACGGGTGGAATCGCGCACCGTCGTGGTGATCTCTTCCAGAGCGGCTGCGGTCTCCTCCACGGCGGCGGCCTGCTGTTCGGTGCGCTTGGCAAGATCGTCGGCAGCCGACTTGATCTCGTTGGCTCCGGCGCCGATGCCACCGGCATTCTGCGCAACCCGGGTCAGCGCCGATTGCAGCTTTTCGGCCGACATGTTGAAGTCGTTGCGCACCCCATCGAGCGTCTCGGTGAACGGCTGGTCGATGCGATAGGACACGTCACCGTCCGAAAGCTTCGAAAGGCCGGCGGCCAGATTATCGACGGCAAATTTGACGTCGGCTGCTTCCTTTGCCTTCTGCTGTTCGCGCGCGATGCGGTCCTTCTCCGACATCGACCGGTTGGCTTCGGTTTCCTGTTCGAGGCGAATGCGCTCGATGGCATTCTCGCGGAACACCTGAACCGCCATCGCCATCTGGCCAACCTCGTCCTTGCGATCCATGCCGTCGATCTCGGCCGCCGTATCGCCGGCAGCCAGCGACGCCATACGCTCCCGCAGGCGGGCAATCGGCATGGTGATGCCGCGCGAGGCCACAAACAGCGCGAGAATAATGCCTGCAATGAACGCAATGCCGACGGCCCCCAGCGAGGTGACAATGGTCGAATTGGCATCGACTGACATTTGCTCAGCCTCTGCGGCAATGCCCTTTTCCAACCTTTCCACCTGCGCCGTAAACGCTGCGGAAGTGGCTTTTATGGCGGCGTCAGCCGTTAAAAGTTGCGCGGCGGCCTCCTGGTTACGATCCGAAAGTCCCAGCTCGACAGCCTTGTCCGTCATCGCCACGATGGCTTTTGATTGGGAAAGGAAGGAGTCCATTTCGGCGGCCTCCTCGGGGAAAATCGACTTAACGATGTTCAGTCGCTCGAACAGTCGTCCCTTGGCATGCTCATAGGCGTCCTTGGAAACCTTTATCTCCGCTCCCTTGGCGTCATAGGCCATGACCTGATAGGCGCTGTAGCCCAGCGCGATGAGATTGCGGTTTGCCTGCGCCAGTTTGATGAGAGCGGCATTATCGCTGGTGATGAATTTCGAATTGAGCGTGTCCGCTTCCTTGTAACGGCTGGCCATGAAGGCAACCGCTCCCAGGCCCACAAGGCAAAGTGGCAAGATCAGCGACAGGATTTTGGTGCGGATACTGGCGTTCTTAAAAAATGACACGGGAAGCTCCTGAAATTGACGCCGCTCCTTTCCCGTGCCGGAGGTGTTCAGCAAAAAAATAACATTGCACGTCAGTCGCCTTCGTCATCAAGGCTCCATCAGCCGCGTCATCGGCCCTCGTCGCAACCTGCATCATGCACCTGCCGACAACGGGTGACACCTGCCCCTGAAATTACGGCAGGTTCTCGTTGCGGCAGTCTGGCGGCAGCCCACAGATGAGACGCCAGACTGCGACCTTAAGAAAAAAGACAAACAGTACTTTATAATATTATTTTATTTACTCTACGCGGTAAAAATTATAGTCTAAATATTTACAATTTGTTTATTTTGAATGAAACGCGGCAAACTCGGTTTCCGGAACCGAATAGAGCCTCTCAACATCAGCCCGAAGGGTTTGCGGCGGTTTCGGCAGCTTGCCGCAAGTGCAAAACGACACTTATCCGACCCGAGCAAGAAGCTACGCCTTCAGCAGCACGATGCGATGCTGGGGATATCAGAGATAGTGGCTGGTAATCCGGCCATGACGTCGATGCGCAATCGCAGCGACGCAAACATGATCGTCGCGGACATGAGGGACGGCATGACGGCGTTTCAACCATGGTTGAGGCCAATGGTGGTGGACAAAAAGCGGCGAGCCGTCGGCCCGCCGCCATCGTTCCCGATAGCGGCGGCAAAAGCACCGCCAGCTGCGTCAGCCGGCCTTACGCCGCAGCGCTGTCGCAACCGTGTGGATATGGGCAGCACCGATGCCGCAGCAGCCGCCGATCATGGTCGCGCCAGCGTCCGCCCAGGCGCAGGCAAACCGCGAATAGACATCGTCGGTCAGGTCCGCGCGGGTGCCGTGCAGTCCCTCATTGGCGGCGGAATCGCCCTGTTCGCCTTCGAAGGCATTGGCATAAACGCCGATTTCAAGCGAAACGTCCTTTTCCGCAAAGACGGCAGAGGCGGTTTCAACGGCGGCTTTCATGATTTCCGGCTTGCTGCAGTTAAACAGCAGGGCGGAAGCACCGGATTGCGCTGCCCATTCGGCGGCAGCCTTCACCGTTTCGCCCGACCGTAGCGCGGGTTCGCCACCGGCAACGGCAGCCGCATCGTCGTTCAGCGTGAAGGAAATCCAGAACGGCTTACCCGTTGCAGCAACGGCCTGACGCACCGCTTCGCCCTCGGCGATCAGGCTCAGCGTCTCGCCGAGCCAGACATCGACAGAAGGGGCGAGATTGTCGACCAGCACTTTCAGATAGTCCTGCACCCGCGTGGCATCGAAATTCTGCGGCTCGTACGATCCGAAGATCGGTGGCAGCGAACCGGCCACCAGCACATCACGGCCGGAAGCATCCGCCGCCTCTCGCGCCAGCCTGCCGGAAAGGGCGATCAGCGATGCGCCATCCTTCTGAAAGCGCTCCTCGCCGATGTGGAACGGCACCAGCGCGTAGGAGTTGGTGGTGACGACATCGGCACCGGCCTCGATGAATTCCTGGTGCACCTGCCGCACGATATCGGGCGAATTGATCAGCGCCAGCGCCGACCATTCCGGCTGTTTCAGCTCGGCGCCAAGCCGCTGCAATTCGCGGCTCATGCCGCCATCGAGGATACGCAAAGTGGCCATGTTCATACTCCTTGAACGATTTACCGCCGGACCGGCACCTGCCGTTCGACGAGGCCGAAACAGCGGGCGATGATGGCGGTGAGAATGAGATAAAAAACGGTGACGACGATCAGCGGCTCGTAGACCAGAAGCGTATCCTGCCGCACCTTGTAGGCCACGGCGTAGAGGTCCATCACGGTCACAGTGAAAGCAAGCGGCGTTGCTTTCAGCTGCATCACCACCTCGCCGGCAATGGTCGGCAGCGCGATGCGGATGGCGCGCGGCAGCCAGATGCGGCGAATGAGGGTGAAACGGCCCATGCCGAACGCCCGTCCCGCCTCCAACTCGCCTTTCGGCACCGCCAGCAGCGCGCCGCGCAGAACCTCGGCTTCATAGGCCGCGTAGTTCAGCGTGAAGCTGACGGCGGCGAAGAAAAACCCCTCGCGCAGCACCGGCCACATGAAACTCTGGCGCAGGCCCGGGATCATCGGCAGCAGCGAGCCGACGCCGTAATAAAGCAGCCAGAGCTGGATCAGCAGCGGCGTGCCGCGAAAGAAGGTGCAATAACCGCGGGCAAGAAGTCTCGTCATCCGACCGCCGCTGACCTGCGCAAAGGCAAGGCCGATGGCCAGCACGAAACCGATGCTGACGGAAATGACGAGCAGTGCCAGCGTCTGCCAGGCACCGGAGAGAAGCAGCGGCCAATATTTGGCGACCCATGAAAAATCCATGCCCTTCGCCCTCTACGCCAAAGCCGGCTGGCCACGCCGCACCCGGCGTTCCAGCAGCGAAAAGACGAGATTGGAGACGAGCGTGATGGCGAGATAAAGGAACGCCGCCGCAAGGAAGAACAGGAAATATTGCTTGGTGCTGGCCCCCGCCAGCCGCGTCGCCAGCGCCAGTTCCTGATAACCGACGACAGCCACCAATGCGCTGTCCTTGGTCACCGCCAGCCAGAGATTGGCAAGGCCCGGCAGGGCATTCGGCAGCAATGCCGGCAGGACCACACGGCGGAAACGCAGGAACGGCGACATGCCAAAGGCGCGCGCCGCCTCAATCTGACCGTTCGGCACGGCAAGAATGGCACCGCGCAGCACCTCGGTCATATAGGCGCCCTGCACGAAACCGAGAACGGCGACGGCGGCCACGAACCCGTTCACCTCCAGCGGCGGCAGCCCCATCAGCTGCAGCAGCCGGTTCAAACCATCCGTGCCGGCATAATAAAGCCCGACGATGAGAATGAGTTCGGGAACGGCGCGGATCGCCGTGGTGTAGAGATTGAGCAGCAGGCCAAGCGGCCTGTTGTTCGAGAGCTTGCCGAGGGCACCGGCAAGCCCGATGACGATGCCGATGAGATAAGCACCGGCGGAAATGGCAAGTGTTGATGCCGCACCCTTCAAAAGGGTGCCGCCCCATCCCGGAGGATAGGGTGACAAAAGCTGCAGCGTGGTTTCAAGGCTTGCCATTGACGCGACCGATCAAGGCTTGCTGCCGTAGATGTCGAAGCTGAAATACTTCTTGGTGATCTCGTCGTACTTCCCGCTGGCGCGGACGGCGGCGAGAGCGGCGTTCAGCCTGGTCTTCAGCTCCGTATCGTCCTTGCGCAGGCCACCGGAGACGCCAAGACCGAGGATTTCCGGGTCGTCGGCGACATCGCCCATATCGGCGCAGCAATCCTTGCCGGCGTCGCTTTTGACGAAAGCATCCAGGACAATGGAATCACCGAAGACGTAATCGATGCGGCCGGCGGCCAGATCCTGGAAGGCCTCATCCAGCGTCTGGTATGTCTTTTCCTCAGCGACATCAGCGAAATATTTCTTGTAATATTCGGACTGGATGGTCGCCACCTGAATACCGATGGTCTTGCCCTTGACGTCTTCCGCCGCCGCGCCCGGCTTTTCGCCCTTGGCGCCGATCAGCTTGCTCGGCGTCTTGTAATATCTGTCGGTGAAATCGATCACCTTCTGGCGCTCTTCCGTGTTCGACATGGACGACCAGATGACATCGAACTTCTTGGTCTGCAAGGCGGGGATGAGACCATCCCAGGACAGCTCGACGATCGAGCATTTTTCCTTCATTTCCGCGCAGACGGCGTCCATGAGATCGATTTCCCAACCCTGCCACTTGCCGGTAGCGTCCTTGGCGAAGAAAGGCGGGTAGGATTCGTTCATGATGCCGAAGCGGACATCTGCGCTGGCGGTGAAGGCGGAAACCGCAAATGCCGTTCCGGCAAGCAGCGTTGCGAAAAATTTCATTCAAATCTCTCCTGTTAAATTTTGGCCGTCGGGCATGGATCAGTTGGTAAGAGCACCGGTAAATTCACGACAGCGGGCGCTTATGGGGTTCCCGAACACCTGTGATGGAGGCCCCTCTTCTTCCACTCGCCCCTGATGCAGGAACATGACCTTGGAGGACACGTCACGCGCAAAGCGCATCTCGTGGGTAACGAGCAGCATGGTGCGGCCTTCATCGGCCAGATCGCGGATAACCTTCAGCACCTCGCCCACCAGTTCCGGATCAAGCGCCGAGGTCGGTTCGTCGAACAGCATCACCGCCGGCTCCATGCAGAGCGCACGCGCAATAGCAGCGCGCTGTTGCTGGCCACCGGAAAGAAAGGCGGGGTAAGCGTTCTTCTTGTCGTAAAGGCCGACCTTGTTCAGCAGGGCCTCGGCCTTTTCGACCGCTTCATGCCGCCTCACGCCGAGAACATGAACGGGCGCCTCAATGACATTTTCAAGAACCGTGCGATGGGCCCAGAGATTGAAATTCTGGAATACCATACCAAGCCCGGTGCGCAGTTTTTCCACCTGCCGCCAGCTTTTCGGCACGACCTTGCCGTCGCGGCCAGCCTTCGTGGCGATCTCCTCGCCATTGACGATGACGCGGCCGCGATCCGGTGTTTCGAGAAAATTGATGCAGCGCAGGAAAGTGCTCTTGCCGGAACCGGACGAGCCGATGATCGATATGACATCGCCCTTGTGGGCTTTCAGCGAAACGCCCTTCAAAACTTCATGCGTGCCGAAGCTCTTGTGGATGTCATCCGCTTCGAGCGCGCAGGCGCCTGTATCTGCCATCGATTGACCTTACCGATCCGTTTCTTGCAATACCGCCTCAGCTACCGGCGCAACGCACGTGCGCCATAACAAAGACGAGAGCCGCGCATGTTTAGCGAAATATCGGAGAGACGCGCGCAACAATCGGCTCTTTTACATATTTGCCGCGAAAAATCATTTCAAAATATCACTGTCGCCGACGGCCGGGGCAGACGCCCTGCCCGTCAACGCCGGAAGCATCGCACTTTGTCTGTGCACCTCCCGTAACAAACTGCCGGCGCGAACGAAAAACAGGCTCGACTCTTTGCCGACTTACTTCGGATTTCAAAGCGTTTTGGCAAAATCACCCGGACCTATTTCATCCAAAGGTTGCTTATCCAAGTATATTTTGTTAATCTTTAAATAATTCAAGGAAAAGCAGCTCAGATAATTGATATATTTCATTTTGTTCTCCACGCGTCATCCGCAGCTCAGCCGAATTGCAGGTTTTATATTTATATTAATAAATTCAAATATACGCTGCCGGAGGTTGATTTCGCCATTGCGCACAAGCGGGAGATAGGCGGTGGACGTTAAGATACACGCCGACACGGACGATGGCGACGTCAGTCAGCCGACAAAAATCCTGCCTCAGCCAGGTGTCCCCGGCGTGCGCCCCATGCGCCGGGAAGACTTGCCCGCCGTTCATGCCGTCCTCAACAACGCGTTCAGGAAAACCGCAGATAAAGGCAACTTCGATTTACGCGCCTATATAGAAAAGCTGTTTTTCGGTAGCCCGGCCTTCAGCCCTGACAATGGAAGCGTCGTCTATGATGCCGGCGAAAACGGTATCACGAGCGTCATCCTCGCCGTGCCCATGCGTTTCGTCGTGAATGGTAAAACAATCACGGCACGGCTGCTCTGCGCCTTCGCATCGGACGGAAAGAAAGGCGCATTCGGGGCAGCACGCCTGTCGCGCGGCATGCGGGCCTCCAGGCACGAGATGCTGTTTTCCGATACGGCATCACCCGTCAGCGCCGATCATTGGGTGGCGATCGGCGGCAATATGTTGCCGATCGAAAGCCTGCAATGGCACAAGGCGCTGAAACCCTTCTGCACGATCGCGCTCCGTATGCCGCGCCGTTCGAAACTGGCCAAAACCACCCTCGCCCTCGCGGCTCTCGGTTTTGTGGACCGGCTGCTGCGAAGGTGGAAAAAGGGACTGGTTCCTCAGCCGGCGCCCGGCGCCACCGTGAAGGCCATCGACGACGAAACCTTCCGCCGCCAGGCGCTCGTCATGATCGAGCGCTTTTCCATCCGCCCGGAATGGTCGCACGAGGAGTTCCACTGGCTGATGGAGATGAGCAGGGCCAATGAGAGCCTCGGTCAACTGAAGGCCCTCACCATCGAGAATGCCGAAGGCCACCCCTTGGGTGCGGCGCTGTTTTTCGGACAGCCGGGACGAACGGCCTACGTGCTTAATCTCGTCTGCGAGGCCGGTCGCGAAAACGATGTGCTCAACACGCTGTTTCACCACTTGGATAAAGAAAACTATGCCCATGTCACCGGCATGGCGCAGCCGTTCCTTATCAACGCGCTTTACCGCCAGAATCACATGAGTTTCCGTCATGATGGCTATTTCTGCATGGCGACGCGGGATGACGGGCTGAGGTCAAAAGCGCTGGCCGGCGATATCTACATCGGTGGGCTGTGCTCGGAAAGCTGGAGCAAGCTCAGCACCGATTATTGAGGCGACATGGCGTCACGCTTTCATGCCTTGCCGAATCGCCCGGCATTGGCAGAAATCAGGTGACGTAGCGCTTTCGCATAGCGTTTCGAGCGCGTCTTGGCTGCCAGAGCGCTTCCCCAGTCCACCATCGACCCGTTGATATCGAAATCGCCAAGCTGTCCCTCGGGAATGTCGCCCTTTTCGATGCGCTCGACGATCGAGGGCAGCGCCGCGTAAAATTCCGGCGAACGATAGGGCGGATGCAGCGAATACATGCCCTTGCCCGTACCGAGAAAATCAAGGCGGTGCACGCCGACACGCATCATGTTGGTGCTCAGCACTTCCTCGGCCGGCATGGAAACCGGCTGCTGGTTATAGGCATAGGATCGGATGCGCCGTTTGACGTCGGGCCGCAGCAGTTCCAGCGAGCCGATCCGTTTTGAAAAACGGTCCATGTCGATCATGAAAAGCCGCGTGGAGACGGTGGCAAAACGCCAGGTGGGAATGCGTGACGGCAGCTTGCGCGGCGCAGGGATATTCTTCACGCCGGGCATGCCGACATGGCGGGCCACATCCAGATCGCCGCGCACTGTCGGTGGTCCGGAAAACGGCGTGATGCACAGCGCATCCGGATTGGCCTTCTGTAGTGCGACCGCCTCGCTGAACCAGCTCTGGCTACCGCCTCCAAACATCATGTCGCTGTCCATATGCAGCACGTAACGGGCATTGGCGCGTTTCAGGCCATGGAAATAGACATGGAAGGGCCCGCCGTCGAAAGCCTTGGCGGGATAGGGAATGGGGGAGCGCGAAAAGAAGGTCTGCGCCACCGCGCCACGCGCCGCCTCGCTGTAATCGACGATATCGACATGGAGATGCGGATAATTGATCTGCATTTCGTCCAGCATGTCGAAGAGGCGTTGACGCGCGGAATCGAAACCATTGCCCTTGTATCGGCCGGCGCCCACCTGACCCGTATCGACCGTCAGCAGAATACGGTCCACCTGCCCGCCCCACACCCGCAGCTGATGCGGGAGCGTCAGCGCCGCATGGGGAGCATCGAAGGGGTGGAGATTGATCTGCAGTGCCTTTTGAACGGGAGGAAGCGGCATGTCAGCATTCATCGTCATGCACCACGGTTCCGGAACTCATTGATAACGGCCATCATGGGTTTTTCGTTGAAACTCCAGTCGAGCGGCAGCGGCCTGTTGGCGGTACCGTCCCGGCGCGGATAGGCCCAGCGGATCCAGCTGTATTGATCAGAAATGCCCCATGTGGTGATGGAGGAAAGCGGCCCGCCTGCCGAGGCTGCCTCCAGAAACTCGCGGACCTGGCCGGTGATCAGCATATCCCGCTCGGCTTCCGGCGTCGGCAGCGTCTGGTCCATCACGTCGAGTTCGGTCACGAGGACGGCAAGGCCGTAGCCACGCATCTCGGTCGTGAAGGCCGCCAGCTCGTCTTTGGCGATCGGCCAGCCGCCACGCAGGTGCCCCTGCAGGCCGACAGCATTGATCGGCGCGCCTTTTTCGAGCAGCTCGAGAATGAGATTTCGGAAGGCAGCCCGTTTGGCCGGCGATTTCTCGGCGGCAAACTCCACATCATATTCGTTGAGCACAAGCTGCGCCTTCGGATCGACCGCATGAGCGATGTCGAACGCTTTCTTGATGGCGTCAGGCCCGGCGCCGTAATACCAGGCGTCGCGCCGCGCACGCACATTGGCGGGAACGTCAGGGATCGGTTCGTTCACCACATCCCAGCTGCGGATGACGTCCTTATATCGCTCCATCACGGTAACGATATGTGTCTCCATCAACTTCTCCACCTTGCTGCCGCCAACGGTGGCGAGCCACGGGGCATTGGAAGCGTACCAGATCAGGGGATGGCCATGCATCGAAAGCTTGTGCTGCCGCGCGAAATTGGCGAGCGCATCCGCAGCGGCGAAGTCGAAGACCTCAGCCGAAGGCCGCATGACCTCCCATTTCATTTCGGTAACGGGGGTGATGCGCGAGCAATATTTGACGACCGCCTCACCGATGCGGCTGTCGGCGTTGAGGTCGGGCAGATAGACGGCCGCGCCATAGGGAGCAGTTTTGATCGTGGCCTTTTTCTGCGCCGCAAATGCCGGGCCTTCGACGGCATGCAACAAACCGGCGCATGCCGCACCGCCCAAAAAGTTCCGCCGCCCGATCCGCATTCACCCACCTCCTCAATCCCCGGCGCATGGACATTCGACCGACGCAACGCACCTTCATTCCCAAAACATAACATTCCAACCATGCCAAAGGGATATTAAAGATTTGCAAGGTTAACTGACGTTCTCCCACGTCATAATTGGTGAGATCCGCTTAAGGCCGTAGTAACTTCACTGTGAGATTGCTTGGTCTGTCCTGATGGAGTTGAAAAAGCGTGACTTCCGTTTCGATTGTCATTCCCGTTCGCAATGGCGAGCGCTACATCGTGGAAGCGATCGACAGCGTGTTGGTGCAGGGCGAGATCATCCGCGAGGTGCTCGTTGTCGATGACGGCTCCACCGATGCCACCGCGAAAAAAGTGGAAGGTTTTTCTGACCCCCGCGTGAAATTGCTGGCAAGCCCGCAAGCCAGACAGGGCGTTTCCGCCGTGCGTAATTTCGGCCTCTCTCAGGCGCGCGGCGAATGGACCATGTTTCTCGATGCCGACGACCGTCTGCGGCCCGGCGCTGTAAATACCTTATTCGCCGGCACGTCGGCCCCGGATGTCGTCGCCGTCTATGGCGACTATGAGCGCATCGATGAACACGGCCAAAAGATCGGACGGCGCAACCTCATCCGCCGAAGGGAAAAGCCTGACGGTTTCATTCTGGAGGCCTTGCTCGGTGGAAACTTCATCGTCAATGGCGGCATCATGCTGGTCAGAACCCGGGTTTTCCAGGACTTTGGCGGCTTTGACGAGTCGCTCCGGTATGCAGAAGACTGGTATGGCTGGTGCCGTCTCGCCGCCGCAGGCCGCTTCGTCTATCTGCCGGGCTGCCATGTTCTCGATTACCGGGTGCACGGAACGAGCGTGATGATGAACAGGCTTCTGACCTTCCGCGATTGCGAACCGGCAATCGAAGCCGTGTTTTCCGATCCCGCAATCATTGCTGCCGTTTCGCCGCCGGAGCTGCGCCGCCTCCGCCACCGATCCGAAAATCACATGAATGCCTATACGGTGGCGCAGGCCTTTCGCGCCCGCCGCCACCGGGAGGCCCTCTCGGCGCTGGCCGATACCTTCCTCCACCGCCCGCGCCAGAGCTTTAGGGCCATTGCTTTGTCCGCCGCAGCACTTGCCGGCATTTAGGAGTCTTCATGTCCGAGATCATGCCGGAAGCGGTGGTCTGCATTCCAAGTTTCCGCCGGCCGGATGGCCTGCGAAAGACGCTCTCGTCGCTTGCAGCCCAGAAGGTCGACTTTCCCTTCGCCGTCGTGATCGTGGATAATGATGGCGCAGGCCAACAGGGTCTCGCCGTCGCACGTAGTTTCCTTGCGCAAAGCGGTATGGCGGGGCAAGCCCTGGTCGAACCAACGCAGGGCAATTGTTACGCCATCAACACGGCCTTCCGCACCGCCCGGCAGAGCTATCCTTCGGCCGCATGGTTCCTGATGATCGATGACGACGAGGCCGCCTCCCCGCAGTGGCTTGCCGAAATGGTGTCGGCGGCGAAATCCTTCGGCGTCGATATCGTCGGCGGACCCGTCAACCGCGAATTCGACGCACCGGCAACGAAGGCAGTACTGGCGCACCCGCTGTTCGGCTCCATCGAAGCCCGGACCGGCCCCGTCGAGCAAATCCATGGTTCCGGCAATTGCCTCATCTCGCGGCGGGTATTCGAAACCCTGCCGAAACCCGAATTCGACGTGCAGTTCAACTTCCTCGGCGGCGGCGACATGGACTTCTTCACCCGCTGCCGCAAGGCGGGTTTTAAATTTGCCTGGAACGCGAAGGCCGTCATCATCGAATATGTGCCGGAAAGCCGGATGGCGCCGCGCTGGATCATGGAGCGCTCGCTCCGCACCGGCATCATCAATTACAGCATCGACCGCGCCCGCCGCCCCGGCCTCAAAGGCGGCCTGCTGCTTGCCGGCAAAAATCTCGTCAGCCTCTGCTTGTCGGTGGTGCGCGCCGTCTCCGCGGCTGTGAAGACCGGTGCCCTGTTGCCAGCCACCCACCCACCATTGATGTCCATCGGCCGGGTGCTGGCCAGCCTCGGCATCACGCTCACCCCCTATAAAGCGCCGGCGAAGAGGGGCTGAGACCCGGGCCACCCGTCATCGGTCAGCCCGAAGTCTTTTGCCTGCCAAACGACATCGGGTTCATGCGCCGCTTCTGAAGACCGAGCGACGAAAAGGCCGTTGCCACGATGAGGAGCGGCACGAGCACCGGCCAGAAGAAACAAAGGATAATGCCGGCCACGCGATAAAAGTCCCAGTTCTTGTCGCGACGGACGCCTTCGATATAGGTCATGACGAGGGAGGTAACGGTGCCAATTCCATATATGAATAGCGCAATGGACGTAATCACCATCGTTGTCCTCGATATCCAGCATTCGAATAAATTTGTAGTATTTGGGCAGTGTAGCGCAGACGGGTGCAGTTGCAACGGGTTTCCGCGGTAAAATACATCCCGCTCAATATGTTAGATAAATCTCATATTTATTGGGCGAAGCAGGAAGAAGTGCTTGATTGCAACACAGCGGCTCGCCGGAATGCTTCAGCGAGTTCGGCCTGAAGCAACAAAGCGATGTCTAAGCAACGAGTAGATCGCAATCGGGTTGGTCAGCAGGTAACGCTTTCCGAGACGTTTCGGCTCCAGCATGGCCCGGTAGAGCCATTCCAGCCCCATATCCTGCATCCATTGCGGCGCCCGGCTGTTCCTGCCGGCGAGAAAGTCGAAGAGGCCGCCGCAGGTCTTGATAACGGCGACGCTGGAAAGCCTGTCGAGATTGCGCGAAACGAAGCGCTGCTCCAGCGGAATGCCGAATCCCACCCAGAGAATATCCGTCTTCGATGCGACGATGTCCGCAAGGATAGCGTCTTCCTCTGTCCGGCTGAAGTAACCGTTGCGCCGTCCAGAAAAGATGAGGCGCGGATAGAGCTTCTGCATTTCCTCGACGGCCGCCCGGTTCACCTCTTCGGAACCGCCAAGGAAATAGAACCGGCTGCCAGTCTCTTCGGCGCGCTTTGCCACTGCATGCACCAGATCGGTCGTCGCAACCCGTTCTCTCAACGCCTTGCTGCAGAATTTGCGGGAAAAGATCACCAGCGACATGCCGTCGGCGTGTATCTGGTCCGCCTGTTGCATCATGGCGTCGAACTCAGGGTCATGATGACAGAGCGCGATGACCTGACCGTTTGCCGATGTGGAATAGAAAGGTCTTGCGCCGGGGGCGCGCTCCCGCGTCGCCCGGTAAATGAAGTCCCGCGCGGTTTCATCGATCGTCACATCAGCTATGGGCAGTGCCGCAAGAGGGATAACCGGCCAGCCCTGACCGCTCTCCTCCGTCTGCGGCATCTCTCTCCCTGTCATGATCTGTCCGGCGTCCAAGATAGGCATCGTTTCATTGTTATGGTCAACCTTATCCATAGGGTATAAGGCTTCAGACACTACGAAGAACTATCATTAATATTTTCATAAGCGGCCGTTTGAAGCGCCAATTTATTCCCCTGAAGGTTGCGCACATCATGACCCTGCTATTCCGGTTTTGCGGATGATGGGGTAAGGGACGCGGACATCAAACCAAGGAAGGGCTTCGGCCATGGAAACAATCTCGATCGACAATCGCGGCGATTTCGGCCTCTGGGCGATAGAGCGGGCGAAAGAAATCGTGGCCAACGAGGCCTCCGATCTGGCGATTTCAGTGCGCGATGGCGACGAGGCTGGCATCCGCGATGCCGGCAATGCGCTGGGCGCGGCCATCGCCGCCGCGCTGCTTGAAGTATATGACGGGCTGATCGCCGACGAATAGTTCTGGAGAAACGGCCTTCAGGCCGGGCGCATCGCGACGTCCACATGATCCTCCCGGCGCAGAAAACGCCAGAGGCCAAGCGCCACGGCAATCGCAAGACCGAGGAACAGGCCGCCCGCACCGCCGGCAATCAGGAAGGTCAGCTTGCCGGGCGGCCAGCTTCTGGAATTGGGCGCGACCGGCTGCGAAATGACCCGAACGTTGGTGGAATCGATGGATTGCTGTTCGGCGAGTTGACGCGAACGGGTGAGGTATGTCTCGTAAATCGCGGCCGCCGACCGGGCGTCACGCTCGAGATCACGCAGACGGACCTGCGCCTCATTATCGGTAAAGACGTTGGCGCGTTCCGCCACGGCCTTTAATCGCAGGGCATCGAGCGAAGAGCGTGCTTCCGCGACGCTGATCTTGGCAGCCTGCAAAATGCGCCGCGCCTCGTCCGCCATGCCGCGTTCCAGCATGGCCCGTTCCGCACCCGCCGTGGCAAGTCGCGGGTGGCGTGCACCATAGGTCAGCGTCATCGCGCCGATCTGCTGTTGCAGCGTGCTATATTGCGCGCGGATCGTATTCATTGTCTGGCTGTCGAAGATCGCGTCGCTCTGGCTGCGGTTCTGCGCAATCGCCGCCTCCATCTGCTTCAGGCGCGATTCTTCCTGGATGACACGCTGCTGGGCGGCAAGCACCTGCGCGTTCAGTTCGCCCGAGGCAAGATTGCTGACGAGCTGGCCGTTATTCTCCTGGAGACCGTTCTCACGGCGGAAATCCGCCACCCGTTTTTCGGCAGCGGTCACGTTCTCGCGCATTTCTTCCAGCCGCTTTTTCAGATCGTCGACAACACGCTGGCTGCTATCCGAGGTCGTCTGGAAAAGCTCGTTTTCGAAGGCCTTGACGATGGCCTTGGAGACGGTCACGGATTTATCAGCATCATTGGTCCAGACCGAAAGCGTCACGACGAAGGAACGCGGGTCCCGCTCGGCCGCCACGCGGTCGCCCAGCGACCGCAGCGCCCCGACGCGGTTGTCACCATCCTCTGGCTTTGACGAAAACAGCGCTTTGAACCGGGCAAGGGGCGCCGGTTCTGTGAACTCGGGATCCTGATCGAGCTTCAGCTCGTCAACCACCCGGGCCAGCACGTTGCGCGACGTGATGGTGCGCAGCTTGCTTTCAACTTCGAGGATTTGCGTGTCGCGCTGCTGGTTTGGCGAAAACACCCCGTCATTGACGACATTGAGGTTGGACGGATTGACGACGATATCCGTATAGGCCTTGTAACGCGGCGGCGTCATGGAAGCGTAAGTGAGTGCACCCGCAACGCAAAGAATGATCGCCAGCACGATCCAGACGATCCCGCGGCGCAGCCAGTCGAAAACATCGGCCACCCCGATCCTGTCGAGATATTTTAGCCCGGGAAGGAAACCATCGACACCGCCGCTCGAAGGGATCGCGCGTGGCGGCGCAGCGGCCTCAACCGGCTGGGCAGCGGTGATCGTCGGCCTGGGCTCGAGATGCTCCTTCAACACGGTACGTTCAAAAATCTCGTCCTCGTCAACGAGATCATCAAGCAGGGAACCGTGGGGTCTGGCCGCGGGCGTCGCTTTGTCATCGAGCGGACGTGCCTGCTTATGTCCCGCCTTTTGAAGCCTGTACATCAGCCAATCCAACTCGAACGAACCACAAAAAAGGCCGGTAACAGGTGATCATCACCGTCGCCAAAGCCGCTATTCACGCACAAGTCTAGATATGACGGGTGAATTTTAAGTTACCCGCATATTGCCTGGCTATCATCGCCTATTTACAGCGGGCATGAAAGGGACGATTGACCGGTATGATCGAACCGGATGGATCGATAGGTTCTTTCGGGCGTTATCTTTTTCCAGTATCCATTTGACCCCTAATGATTTTGTGAAACGGAGTTTGGCATGAGCCTGAAATTTGGAACGAGCGGCCTTCGGGGTCTCTCTGTCGATCTGAAAGGAAAAGCCTCGGCCGTCTATGCGACGGCATTTGCAAGGCACCTTCTTACATCGGGCCAGGCAAAGGCGGGTGATCCCATTCTCGTTGGCCGCGACTTCCGCGATTCGAGCCCTGATGTTTCCGCCACCTGCATTGCCGCGTTGAAAAAAGCCGGTCTGACGCCGCTTGACTGCGGCACCGTGCCGACGCCGGCGCTTGCACTTTACGGCCTGTCGCTGAAAGCGGGGGCGCTGATGATAACAGGCTCGCACATCCCGGCAGACCGCAACGGTATCAAATTCTATCGCCCCGATGGCGAAATCGACAAGCAGGACGAAACCGCGATCGCCGCTCTCGCCGCCGAAGTCGAGGCGGAAGGCATCAGCGATGAAGCGGCGACCGCCGAAGACCATTCCGCCATCGCAGCCGAACTTTTCTACGAGCGCAATATCGCCCTGCTGCCGGAAAAGGCGCTTTCCGGGCTCAGGATCGGCGTCTACCAGCATAGCACCGTGGCACGCGATCTTTTCGTCGACGTCCTCGCCCATTATGGCGCTGACGTCGTGGCGCTCGGTCGATCCGACACCTTCATCCCCGTGGATACCGAGGCCGTCTCGCCGGAAACGCTCTCGCTTCTCAAAAAATGGTCGCCCGAGCACAGGCTCGACGCCATCGTTTCCGCCGACGGTGATGGCGACCGTCCGCTGCTTGCCGATGAAAAGGGTGTGCCGCTGCGCGGCGACCTGATCGGCCTGATCACCGCCAATTTCCTCAATGCCGGCGTCGTCGTCACGCCTGTCACCTCCAACTCCGGTATCGAGGCAAACGGCCGGTTCGAAGTGGTCCGCACCAAGGTCGGCTCCCCCTTCGTCATCGCGGGCATGGCTGAAGCGCTTGCGTCAGGTAAAACGGGCGTGATGGGTTTCGAGGCCAATGGCGGCCTGCTGACGGCCTCTAGCTTCACCTTGAATGGCAATCCGCTGGCGCCGCTGCCGACGCGTGACAGCTTCCTACCGGTTCTCGCCGTGCTGCATCTTTCCGCCGTAGAGAAAAAACCGCTGTCGCATATCGCAGCCGCCTATAACCTGCCCGTCGCCGCCGCCGACCGGCTGGAAAATTTCGCCCAGGAAAAAAGCGCGGCGCTGATGACGCATCTGCGCGCCTCGCGCACCAATCTCGACACGTTCCTCGCCCCGGTCGGCACGGTGAAGGGCCTCAGCGACATCGACGGCCTGCGCGTGTCATTGACCGATGGCAGCACCATCCACTTCCGCCCTTCCGGCAACGCGCCGGAGATGCGCTGTTACGTCGAAGCCGCCAACCAGGATGAAGCTGAAACGCTTCTGAGCAAGGGGCTGGAGCTCATTCGAAATTTCGGGTGAGAGTGGAAGCCGCAGGCGCGATGGTATAAGCTGCGCGGATGAAGAGAACGGACGCGATTAGATGGTAAGGAAAGTCGATCCAATCGCGCCGACGTCATCCTCGGGCTTGACCCAAGAATCTGCAAACGTTGGTTTTATTCGACCTGATTAGATCCTCGGGACAAGCCCGAGGATGACGTTGAGTGAATTCCACCCTTCGCCACCGACTTCAACGGGATTGCAGCCTGTCCAAAAATTTAAACCGGACAACGGTGCACACGGTGCCGGATGTGCCCTGGATTGGAATCGGCAATATTCTGCGCCATGAATACCACAGAATCGCGGATGACGTTGTTTGGGCAGTCGTCACGGAATATGTGGCGCCGCTCAGAAACGCTGTTGAAGCTATTCATCGATCCGTCGCAAGTGAAAACCGAGGACCTCATCAACGCACTGTCCCTAATGTCGCACCCTGTCATTGCCCTGTTGCCCTTGCCGTCCGGCGGAGCGATAAGGTCCTGGTGGCGACAAGAGGCGGATGATGAGCGGCGAGACTGTTACCCTTTATGAAGCGATCGGTGGCGATGCGACCGTGAGGGCGCTGACCCGGCGCTTTTATGAATTGATGGATACCCTACCGGAAGCGGCGCGCTGCCGTGCCATTCACCCTGCCGACCTCTCCGGCAGCGAAGCGAAGTTTTACGATTATCTGACCGGTTATCTTGGCGGACCGCCGGTTTATGTCGAAAAGCACGGTCACCCCATGCTGCGCCGTCGTCATTTCGTTGCCCCCATCGGCCCAGCCGAGCGGGACGAATGGCTGCTCTGCTTCCGCCGCGCCATGGACGAGACAATCGACAACCCGAAGCTGCGAGACATCATCTGGCCCCCGATCGAGCGGCTCGCCTTTCACATGCAGAACCAGGAAGCGGATAATCCATGACCCACGAGAGACTGCGCGCCTTCATCCTGCTGTTGGGCAGCCTGCTGGGTGCTGCCGGGGTCATGCTCGCGGCCGCCGCCACCCATACCGGCGAAACCTATATGCTCGGCAACGCCTCAGCCATGGCGCTCGCCCATGCGCCGGTGCTGATCGCGCTCCACATCGGTGCAGACCGTATCCGAACCGCCATTCCCGCCGGCCTGATCCTCGGCCTTGGCACGGCCATCTTTGTCGGCGATCTCGTCGTCAGACACTTTTTTGGCCACAGCCTCTTCCCCTACGCCGCCCCCCTCGGCGGCCTCGGCATGATCTCGGGTTGGTTGGTGTTGTGCGCAGGAGCGTTTTTGAAGCCCACGGTTTAACCCTTAAATCGGCTGTCTAAAACTATGGCGAGCCGCGTCGTCTCGCAGGTAACGTCATCCTCACCCCTGAGACGAGGATCCAAGCAACACCGAGACCTCGATGCCTCACGCAAGCCCTGAGATCATGGGGAGGTGCATTAACTCTGCCGCCCCTTCCTGCGAAATGGCAGGATGTTGCGGCGGCACTTGTCCGGCGCATCTTCTATAAATGAAGGCCTCCGACTTGGCTGTCGGGCGTTCAAATGCGGAAAAACAACGACATTTGCGGTGCGGTTGCGCTCGTCCCGCTCCCCAACCATCTCGTAAATATCCGTCAGGCGGAAATCCCCTGCCTGCTCCGCCATCTTGTGCAGTTCCGCACGGCAGGCTTCTGCTGCCGGGGGATTGTCGTCGTGGCCGTTATTGCGCTCGTCGCTCATCGCTGGATGTCCGTTCATTCATCGTCTGTAGCGCCCGCTCCAGACTGGATTTGCTGCCATTGCGCAGCGGAATGAACGTCTTGCCGAATTTCTTGCAACCGGACTTCACCCGCAGACACGCATCATGGCTGATACAGTCGATCGGGCAGAAAACGCAGTCGACGGAGGGAAGCACGGTATCGATGCGCGAGACCGCCTCGCGCAGGCCGCCATCGTGGTGGATCAGCTCGGCGCCGAAATTGCTGGCGATCTGGCGAAGATGGGCAACCTGACAGTCACGGCCGCCCACATAAAGAAAGCTTTTCGGACCCGAAAGCTGCTCTTCGGCCGCCTCTCTTTCAGTCTGCGGCGCGCCCTTGCCCTGCTTGCCGCCGCCTCCAGATTTCTTCTTTTCCTTGCGTGCCATTCCCTCACCTGCCGGTTGGTTTTTGATACCCCGATATGGGCCCCGACGTTCGGGATGCCGGCACCATAATAAAGATGAGTTTTCTAGTAAAGTATAAAGGTGATAATTTTCATCATGTTTTTCACGCCGCGCTCTGTCGCTTAAAATCCGGCGATGCTCAGCCGTTTATCCTCAACCCGCCCATGAAAAGCTGCTCCAGATGCCGGGCCGCATCCTCGAAACGTCCCTCGCCGCCGTTCTTGTCGCCCAGCACCGCCCGCACCTGCACATCGAAATCGGCATAGTGCTGGGTGGTCGACCAGATCGAGAAAATGAGGTGGTAAGGGTCGCATTTGGCCATCCGGCCGGCCTTCACCCAAGCGCGGATTACCTCGGCCTTCTCATCCACCAGCTGTTTCAGCGGCCCTTTCAACTCGTCCTCGATATGGGGCGCGCCCTGCAGGATCTCATTCGCAAACAGGCGGCTTTCACGCGGGAAATCGCGCGACATTTCCAGCTTGCGACGAATATAGGAGCGGATCTCGCTTTCTGGGTTGCCCTCTGCATCGAAAGCGCGCAGCGGGTCGAGCCAGGTGTCGAGCACCCGCTCGATAAGCGCACGATGCATCGCCTCCTTGGTGCGAAAATAATAAAGCACGTTCGGTTTGGACATGCCAGCCGCCTCCGCAATCTGGTCGATTGTGGAGCCGCGGAACCCATTCGTGGAAAAAACACTGAGTGCAGCTTCAAGAATCGCCTCCTGCTTTTCCTCCTGAATGCGGGTCCGCTTCTGTGTTTTCGCTGCGCGCGGTATGGCCATTCTCAGCTCTCTGTTTCTTTTCAATGCAATTGCCGCTACAGTATGCTTAAAAAATAATCGCCGTTCATAGCTTAGGCAAAATTACTGCGATTCGTCACAAAATCCCTTGCTGACGCCATCGCGAATTTGCAATGTTTACCAGCCGGTCAATTTATCCATCATCGCCGTCACAAGGCAATGGCTGTTATCTTAACCGGCAAAAAGGGGAACGGCACAAGCTTTGCTTTGATAAAAACAAAACAGGTGAGGACGACACTTTATGACGGCGGGTAAGAACTTGACGGTCAATGGCGACCGTCTGTGGGATAGTCTGATGGACATGGCGAAGATCGGCCCCGGCATTGCCGGCGGCAATAATCGCCGCACGCTAACGGATGAGGATGCGGAAGGCCGCAGCCTTTTTCAGCGCTGGTGCGAAGCGGCAGGCCTGACGATGGGTGTCGACCGCATGGGCACCATGTTCGCAACCCGCGCCGGCGAGGACCCGGAGGCGCTTCCCGTCTACATCGGCAGCCATCTCGATACCCAGCCGACCGGTGGCAAATATGACGGCGTGCTTGGCGTGCTGGCCGGACTGGAAGTCGTGCGCAGCCTGAACGACCTCAACATCCGGACAAGGCATCCGATCGTGGTTACGAACTGGTCGAACGAGGAAGGCGCCCGCTTTGCGCCTGCCATGCTGGCGTCGGGGGTTTTCGCCGGCATTCACGATCTCGATTACGCTTATAGCCGCGCGGATACAGACGGCAAGACCTATGGCGAGGAGCTGAAACGCATCGGCTGGCAGGGTGATGAAGAGGTCGGCGCGCGCAGGATGCACGCCTATTTCGAATACCACATTGAACAAGGGCCGATCCTTGAGGCCGAAAACAAGCAGATCGGCGTCGTCACCCATTGCCAGGGCCTCTGGTGGCTGGAAGTGACCCTGACCGGCAAGGAAGCCCATACCGGCTCCACCCCTATGGCCATGCGCGTTAATGCCGGCCTCGCCGCCGCCCGCATCCTCGAAAAGGTGCAGGAAGTGGCGATGGCTCACCAGCCGGGTGCTGTCGCCGGCGTCGGCCAGATGATATTTACGCCCAACTCCCGCAATGTGCTGCCCGGCAAAGTGGTATTCACCATCGACCTTAGAACCCCCTCGCAGGCAAAGCTCGACAGCATGCGCGCCATCTTCGAACGCGAGGTGCCCGCCATCGCCGAAGACCTCGGCGTCGGCTGCTCGATCGAAGCCATCGGCCATTTCGACCCCGTCACCTTTGATCCCGTCCTCGTCGGCCGGGTGCGCTCCGCCGCCGAACGACTGGGTTACAGCCACATGGACATTATCTCCGGCGCCGGCCATGACGCCTGCTGGACCGCAAGGGTCGCTCCGTCAACCATGATCTTCTGCCCCTGCGTGGACGGGCTCTCCCACAACGAGGCCGAAGAGATTTCACCGGAATGGGCAAAGGCCGGCTGCGACGTGCTGCTGCATGCGGTGCTGGAGACTGCGGAGATCGTCGAATGACCGTACCCACGATGGCAGCCCCCCTCATCCGACCCTTCGGGCCACCTTCTCCCCGGCGGGGAGAAGAAACACGCGGCGAGACCTTCTCCCCCCTGACCCACGTCGCAAAAATCTGCGACGGTGCTTCCGATTTCTTCTCCCCGCCGGGGAGAAGGTGGCCCGAAGGGCCGGATGAGGGGGCAAGGGTCATGGCCGATCACACCGGCAAAAAAGCATCGAAACGCCATCCGGGCAAAACCGCGCAGGCGAGAAGGCTCCGCCGCGACGAGACCGACGCCGAATACCGCCTCTGGTACGAACTCAAAAGCCGGAGGTTGAACGACTTTAAATTCAGCCGACAAGTCCCTCTCGGCCCATACATCGCAGATTTCGTCTGCCGCGAAAAAATGCTGATCGTCGAGCTTGACGGATCGCAGCACGCCTCCTCCACACATGATCGACAAAGGACGTTGTGGCTCAATACTCAGGGCTACGCAGTTCTGCGGTTCTGGAACCACGAGATCTTTGAAGAACTATCCCAGACGCTCGACACCATCCTCGCCGTGCTGAACACCGGAACTTTCCTGCCTGATCATCCCGACCGTTATTCGCCAGCCCTCGCTACCGGGAACAGACACCAATGACCGCCACCATCATCAAGAACGGCACCATCGTCACCGCCGACCTCACCTATAAGGCCGATGTGAAGATCGAAGATGGCAAAATCGCCGAAATCGGACCTGATCTCACCGGCGGCACCATCCTCGATGCCACCGGATGTTTCGTCATGCCTGGCGGCATCGATCCGCATGTGCATCTGGAAATGCCCTTCATGGGCACCTATTCCGCCGATGATTTCGAGAGCGGCACGCGGGCGGCGCTGGCCGGCGGCACGACCATGGTGGTGGATTTCTGCCTGCCGGAGCCGGGGCAATCGCTTCTTGATGCCCTCCAACGCTGGGACAACAAGGCGACACGCGCCAATTGCGATTATTCCTTCCACATGGCCGTCACCTGGTGGGGCGAGCAGGTCTTCGACGAGATGAAGACGGTGGTTCAGGAAAAGGGCATCAACTCCTTCAAGCACTTCATGGCCTATAAAGGCGCGCTGATGGTAAATGACGACGAGATGTTCGCCTCCTTCTCGCGCTGTGCGGAACTGGGCGCCATTCCCTTTGTGCATGCGGAAAACGGCGATATCGTCGTGCAGATGCAGGAAAAGCTGATGGCCGAGGGCAATGTCGGGCCGGAAGCGCACGCCTATTCCCGCCCGCCTTCCGTGGAAGGCGAGGCCACGAACCGCGCCATCATCATCGCCGATATGGCCGGTGCGCCGCTTTACGTCGTCCACACCTCCTGCGAACAAGCCCATGAAGCCATCCGCCGCGCCCGGCAAAACGGCATGCGGGTCTATGGCGAACCGCTGATCCAGCACCTGATCCTCGACGAAGGCGAATATGCCAATCCCGACTGGGACCATGCCGCCCGCCGCGTCATGTCGCCGCCCTTCCGTAACCGTCAGCATCAGGATAGCCTCTGGGCGGGTCTCGCTTCCGGCTCGCTGCAATGTGTGGCGACCGATCATTGCGCCTTCACCACCGAGCAGAAACGCTTCGGCTTCGGTGATTTCCGCAAGATCCCCAACGGCACCGGCGGGCTGGAAGATCGAATGCCGCTGCTCTGGACCCATGGCGTGGCGACCGGCCGGCTGACGATGAATGAATTTGTCGCCGTCACCTCCACGAACATCGCCAAGATTCTGAATATCTATCCGAGAAAGGGCGCGATCCTCGTCGGCAGCGATGCCGATATCGTCGTCTGGGACCCGGCGCTCACAAAGACCATCAGTGCGGCAAACCAGCAATCGGCCATCGATTACAACGTGTTCGAAGGACACAGGGTAAAAGGCCTGCCGCGCTACACGCTCTCACGCGGGCTGGTCAGCGTCGAGGAAGGCACCATCGAGACGCAGGCCGGCCATGGCCGGTTCATCGCCCGCGATCCCTATCCGGCCGTCAGCCAGGCGCTTTCCACCTGGAAAGAACTCGTCTCGCCACGCAAGGTGGAACGCACAGGCATTCCGGCGTCGGGCGTGTGATCATGGGCGAGCCGAAACGCGAAATCCTCATCGCCGCCGCCATCCTCATCAACGAGAAGCGGCAGATGCTCGTGGTGCGCAAGCGCGGCACCACGCAGTTCATGCAGCCGGGCGGCAAGATCGATCCGGGTGAAACGCCGGAACAGGCGCTTCACCGCGAGCTGGCCGAGGAAATCGGCCTGACGCTCCCCGAAAATGCCGCGCGTTATGATGGCGTCTTTCGCGAGGAAGCCGCCAATGAGCCGGGCGCCGATGTCGTCGCCCATGCCTTCACCGCCAGGCTTCATGCCGAGGTCACCCCGCAGGCGGAAATCGAGGAAGTCCGCTGGCTCGATCTCGACCGCAACCCCGGTGTGACCATCGCCAGACTGACGGAAACCCAGATGCTGCCGCTGGCGCGCGCCGCCCTTACGGAAAGTGAAACCAAGCCGCGATGAACCAGGCCTCTTCCTATTCCGTCGTTTCCGCCAGAAAACTGGGCCTCACCTTCGAAACGGGGGATGGACCGGTCCACGCCCTGTCCAATGTCGATCTCGACGTGAAAAAGGGCGACTTCGTCTCCTTCATCGGCCCTTCCGGCTGCGGCAAGACCACCTTTTTGCGGGTCATCGCCGATCTTGAAAAACACACGTCAGGCGAGATCACCGTCAACGGTACGACGCCGGAAAACGCCCGCAAAGACCGGTCCTACGGCTACGTTTTTCAAGCCGCCGCCCTTTATCCCTGGCGGACCATCGAAAAGAACATCGCCCTGCCGCTCGAAATCATGGGTTACAGCAGGGCCGAGCAGCGCGAGCGCGTCGACCGCACGCTCGACCTCGTCAACCTCAACGGCTTCGGCAAGAAATACCCCTGGCAGCTTTCCGGCGGCATGCAGCAGCGCGCCTCCATCGCCCGCGCGCTTGCCTTCGATGCCGACCTGCTTCTGATGGACGAGCCGTTCGGCGCGCTGGACGAGATCGTTCGCGATCACCTCAACGAACAGCTGCTGAAACTCTGGGATACGACCGGCAAGACCATCTGTTTCGTCACCCACTCGATTCCGGAAGCAGTTTATCTCTCGACGAAAATCGTCGTCATGTCGCCGCGGCCTGGTCGGGTGACCGACGTGATCGAATCCACTCTGCCGCGGGAAAGACCGCTGGAAATCAGGGAAACGCCGGAGTTTCTGGCGATTGCGCACCGGGTGCGTGAGGGGTTGAAGGCGGGGCACAGCTATGAGGGGTGAGGTCGGCGCCAGCATTGGCTCATTTGGCGGTAGGTTGCCCCTCGTTTCTTCTCCCCGCCGGGGAGAAGGTGGCCCGAAGGGTCGGATGAGGGGGCAAGATTGCGGCTTAACGCTACCCTTGCCCCCTCATCCCGCTGCCGCGACCTTCTCCCCCTCGGGGAGAAGAAGGCAGGCGGCCCTACCTCCATTCCATTCCCAAGCTTTGAGATGGACGAGACCCACCCACGAGTCGACCTCCACCCTTGATGGGGAGACGTCCGGCAGGACAGAGGAGGGTAAGCGCCACCCACAAGGCACCGCTAAACCCCATCCGCGGCACAGGCGAGGGAGCAAAACCCCATGACCCTCCTCCGCCACCGCATCCTCCCCATCCTCACCGTCCTCCTCGCCATCCTCATCCTCTGGCACCTGGCCGTCGTCTACCTCAACCTGCCCTTCGCCCGCGACCAGGCCACCCGCTCTGGCCAGACGCCGGGCTTCCTCGAACTCCTGCCGCAGACCTTCGCCCAGGAGCGCCCGGTCCTCCCCGCCCCGCATCAGATCATCGCGGAACTCTGGGACACGACCGTCAACAAGCCCGTCACCTCGAAACGCAGCCTCGTCTACCACGCCGGCATCACGCTTTCCGCCACGTTGCTCGGTTTCGCCATCGGCGCGGTGCTGGGCATCCTGCTGGCGGTCGCGATCATCCATAACCGCGCCATGGACCGCTCGGTCATGCCGTGGATCATTGCCAGCCAGACCATCCCCATCCTCGCCATCGCGCCGATGATCATCGTTGTCCTGAACTCCATCGGCATTTCCGGGCTGCTGCCGAAGGCGCTGATTTCGACCTATCTCTCCTTTTTCCCCATCGTCGTCGGCATGGTGAAGGGCCTCAGAAGCCCCGAAACGCTGCAGCTTGACCTGATGCACACCTACAATGCCTCACCAGCGCAAATCTTCTGGAAGCTGCGCTGGCCCTCCGCGCTGCCTTATCTTTTCACCTCGCTGAAGATCGCCATTGCGATTGCGCTGGTCGGCGCCATCGTCGGCGAATTGCCGACAGGCGCCGTCGCGGGTCTCGGCGCGCGCCTGCTCTCCGGCTCCTATTACGGCCAGACGGTACAGATATGGGCCGCACTCTTCATGGCCGCCGGGGTCGCCGCCATTCTGGTATCGGTCATCGGCATCGCCCACGCCGCCGTCCTCAAGCGAATGGGAGCACGGCCATGACGAACCCTGGCTGGTTTATCGGTGCGATCCTGTTCTGGCTTGCCGCCTGGGCCTTCAACGAATGGCTGGTGCGTCGCAACTTCACCTCCTCCTCAAAAAGGCGCGTCAGCCGCATCGCGGTGCCCCTCCTTTTCGGCCTTGCCATTGTGGTGCTCTGGGAAGGCATCGTGCGCGGATTTTCCGTGCCGCCCATCCTGCTGCCGGCCCCGAGCGCCATTCTCGCCCGCCTGCTCAGCTCCCTGCCGATCCTCTGGGCGGATTTCCGCCAGACTTTCCTCAAATCGGTGCTGACAGGTTACGTGCTGGGCTGCGGCCTCGGCTTCATCGTCGCCATCCTCATCGACCGCTCGCCCTTCCTGCAACGCGGGCTCTTGCCCATCGGCAATTTCGTCTCTGCCCTTCCGGTGGTCGGCATAGCGCCGATCATGGTCATGTGGTTCGGTTTCGACTGGCAGTCGAAAGTCGCCGTCGTCGTCATCATGACCTTCTTCCCGATGCTGGTGAACACGGTGCAGGGGCTTGCCGCCGCCAGCCACATGGAGCGCGACCTGATGCGCACCTATGCCGCCGGCTGGTGGCCGACGCTGATAAAGCTGCGCCTGCCCGCCGCCTGGCCCTTCATCTTCAACGCGCTGAAGATCAATTCCACGCTCGCCTTGATCGGCGCCATCGTCGCGGAATTCTTCGGCACGCCCATCGTCGGCATGGGGTTCCGCATCTCCGCGGAAATGGGCCGCAGCAATGTCGATATGGTCTGGGCCGAGATTGCCGTGGCGGCGCTCGCAGGGTCCGGCTTTTATGGTCTGGTGGCGCTCGCAGAGCGGGCCGTCACCTTCTGGCATCCGTCCGTCCGTGGGGGACGAACGTAAATAACGAAAAAGGGAACAGCGATGAAAATGAAACTTGCATCCATGCTTCTTGCCGGCGCGTCACTGCTGACCGCATTTAGCGTTCAGGCCGCCGACAAGATCACCCTGCAGCTGAAATGGGTCACCCAGGCGCAGTTCGCCGGTTATTACGTCGCCAAGGACAAGGGCTTTTATGAAGCCGAAGGCCTCGACGTCGATATCAAGCCCGGTGGCCCGGATATCGCACCGGCGCAAGTATTGGCTGGAGGCGGGGCCGACGTGATCGTCGACTGGATGCCGTCTGCGCTTGCCACCCGCGAAAAGGGCGTGCCGCTCGTCAACATCGCCCAGCCGTTCAAATCCTCGGGCATGATGCTGACCTGCCTGAAGGAAACCGGCATCAAGAAACCTGAGGATTTCAAGGGCAAGACGCTGGGCGTCTGGTTCTTCGGCAATGAATATCCGTTCCTGTCGTGGATGGCGCACCTGAAAATCCCGACCACCGGCGGCGCCGATGGCGTGACCGTGCTGAAACAGGGTTTCAACGTCGATCCGCTTTTGCAGAAACAGGCCGCCTGCATTTCGACGATGACCTATAATGAATACGGCCAGGTTCTCGACGCCGGCATCAAGCCCGAAGACCTCGTCACCTTCAAATATGAGGATGAAGGCGTGGCGACGCTGGAAGACGGACTCTACGTTCTCGAAGACAAACTCAAGGACGCCAAATTCAAGGAGGACATGGTCAAATTCGTTCGTGCCTCGATGAAGGGCTGGAAATGGGCCGAGGAAAACCCCGACGAGGCCGCCGATATCGTTCTCGAAAACGACGCCTCCGGCGCGCAGACGGAAAAGCATCAGAAGCGCATGATGGGCGAAGTCGCCAAGCTCACCGCCGGCTCGAAGGGTGCGCTGGACAAGGCCGATTACGAGCGCACGGTGAAAACGCTGCTCGGCGGCGGCTCCGATCCTGTCATCACCAAGGAACCGGCAGGCGCCTACACCACCGAGATTACCGACGCGGCGTTGAAGTAGGTCGTGGCAGGCAAGCAAAGACGCGGGTCGTATCCGCACGCCGTCATCCTGGACCTGATCCGGGGTCCAGCGCGATCAAGCCCTTGATCGCGGAAACGTCCTTTCACGGCGCAGACGCGCCGTGGCTGGATGCCGGATCTAGTCCGGCATGACGAGGTTTTTTTACTCTCGTGACTCAAGCGCCGTTGGCTTGTATTGGTAACCCGCCGGACGAATTACAACATCCGCGCCTATACAAAAATGTATACCTAGCCCAACGGCTATGCGGATTGATTTGCACGTCAACAAGAATTAAAGTCCCGCCCACAAGACTGCCAAACTTGATCTTGTAAAAAAAGCACGAGGCAAAGGTGCTTTAGATTCGCGTTGAGGGGCGTTTGAATCGGGAGGATCGAAAAGGAAGTATTGTGATCCCTTGTTTCACATTCGCCATCGCATGACCTTTTGAGACACGGCCCCGGGCCTGCAGGATATGTGAGCGAATATTGCGCGAGCCAAGCCACATGCAGCATAAAGTCACGTTTAACCGGTTTGTATTCCTTCTTCTGTCCGCAGCGGCGCTCCCCCTGTCAGCAGCCGCCGAGGGAGAGGCGCAGGCCCCGGTCAAACAGCAGAACCTGCCTTCCATTATCGTTGCCCATGCCGCAAAACGCGATCTCGTGGACCGCATCATCGCGACAGGCACCATTCGCCCGGTCGATGAAATCTATGTCCAGCCGCTGGTCGATGGCCTGTCGATCGATACGCTGAACGTCGATATTGGCGACAGGGTCGAAGCCAACGCAGTCCTCGCCGTCCTCTCCTCTGACAGTCTTATCCTTCAGAAGAGCCAGCTTGAGGCCAACAAGGCCAAGGCGCAGGCCGCCGTTGCCCAATCCAAGGCACAGGTTCTGGAAGCGGAGGCGAGCGCCAATGACGCGAACCGCCAGCGCGACCGTGCGGCAAAGCTCGGCCAGAGCGGCTCCGGTTCCGTCTCGCAGGTTGAGCAGACGCAGGCCCAGGCGGAAGTCGCCGCCGCCAAGCTCAACGCCGCCCGCCAGGCGGTTTCCGCCGGCGAAGCCGACATCAAAGTCGTGGACGCTCAAATTGCCGATATCGACCTGAAGCTGACGCGCACGGGTGTAAAAACCCCGGTTGCCGGCATCGTTTCGGCCAAGAATGCCAAGGTAGGCGCGATTGCCAGCGGCGCCGGCAATCCGCTTTTCACCGTCATCAAGGACGGCGCGATCGAACTCGTCGCCGATCTGTCCGAGACCGACATCCAGAAGGTGAAGGTCGGCCAGAAAGCCTATTTGACGGTTGCCGGCGGAACTGAGAAAATAGAGGGCAAGGTGCGCCTCGTCTCGCCCACCGTCGATCCGACGACGCGCCTCGGTTCCGTGCATGTGGTGCTGCCCGAAGGGAGCCCGGCGCGCTCGGGCATGTATGCCAGCGCCGCGATCATCGTCGAGAAGACGAACGCGCTCGCCCTGCCGCTCTCGGCCGTCACCGCCGGGCGCGAAGGCTCGACCACCCGCAAGGTGGAAGGCGATGTCGTCAAGCAGGTGAAGATAGAGACCGGCATTGAAGACGGCGGTTTCATTGAGATTGTCAGCGGTCTTGCCGCTGGAGACAAGGTTGTCGAGAAGGCTGGGGCATTCGTGCGTGATGGGGACCGGATCAAGCCGGTTGAAGCCCAGACGTCTGCGTCCAACTGACTGAGGGATTGAAATGAACTTTTCCGCATGGTCAATCCGTAACCCGATTGCGCCGCTGCTCGGCTTCGCCGTGTTGATGATGCTCGGCCTGCAGGCATTCAACACCCTGCCGATCACCCGCTTCCCGAATATCGACGTTCCCGTCGTCGCCGTCACCGTGACGCAGAGCGGCGCTTCGCCCTCCGAACTCGAAATGCAGGTGACGAAGGAGATCGAGGACGCCGTCGCCGCCATTAGCGGCGTCGATGAAATCCAGTCCACCGTGGTCGATGGCCAGTCCACCACCACTGTCGTCTTCCGCATCGAAAAGCCGACGGAAGAGGCGGTCCAGGACACCAAGGACGCCATCGACAAGATCCGCAGCGACCTTCCCGCCGATATCGAAGAGCCGATCGTCAGCAAGATCGACGTCGAGGGTCAGGCAATCCAGAGCTTTGCCGTTTCCTCGCCCAACATGACGCTCGAAGAGCTGTCATGGTTCGTGGATGATACGATCAAGCGGGCTTTGCAGGGCAAATCCGGCATCGGCAAGGTCGATCGCTACGGCGGTGCGGACCGGGAAGTGCGCGTGGCGCTGAACCCCGAAAAGCTCGACGCCTACGGTATCACCGCCAGCGAGGTGAACAGCCAGCTGCGCGGCACCAATATCGACCTTGGCTCCGGCCGTGGCCAGGTGGGCGGCAACGAACAGACCATCCGCACGCTCGGCGATACGCGTGATGTTTCGCAGCTTGCCAACACCACCATTGCCCTTTCGAACGGCCGTTTCGTCAAGCTGTCTGAACTCGGCACGATCACGGATACGTATCAGGAGCCGAAGTCTTTCTCACGCTTCAACGGCAATCCTGCCGTCACCTTCGCCGTGTTCCGCTCCAAGGGCGCGAGCGAGGTTTCCGTGGCGCAGACCGTGTCGGAAAGCCTTGAACAGGTGCGAAAGGATCATCCTGACGTCGACATCCAGAAGGTCGATGACTCCGTCTACTTCACCTACGGCAACTATAAGGCCGCGCTCGACACGCTGATCGAAGGCGCTGTCCTCGCCGTTATCGTGGTTCTCCTCTTCCTGCGCAACTGGCGCGCAACGCTGATTGCCGCCGTGGCCCTACCGCTCTCCGCGATCCCGACCTTCTGGATCATGGACATCATGGGCTTCTCGCTCAACCTCGTGAGCTTCCTCGCGCTCACGCTCGCCACGGGTATTCTCGTGGATGACGCGATCGTGGAAATCGAGAACATTGCCCGTCACATCAAGATGGGCAAGACGCCCTATCGCGCGGCGCTGGAAGCGGCGGACGAAATCGGCCTCGCCGTCATCGCCACCAGCTTCACCATCATCGCCGTCTTCGTGCCCGTCTCGTTCATGCCTGGTATTCCGGGCCAGTACTTCATCCAGTTCGGCCTCACCGTCGCCTTCTCGGTGTTCTTCTCGCTCGCCGTCGCCCGCCTCATCACGCCGCTGATGGCGGCCTATCTGATGCGTGCCGAAGACGCGATGGACGACCATCACGACAATGATGGCAGGCTGATGAAGGCCTATACGCGCATGGTCACCGCCACCACCCGCAAATGGTGGGCGCGGTATCTGACGCTCGTCGGCGCGATCGCCTTCCTTATTGCATCGGTCATGCTTCTGGCCCAGGTGCCGGGCAGCTTCCTGCCGCCGGATGACGCCTCGCGCGTCACGCTTTCGGTGGAACTGCCGCCCAATGCGACGCTCGATGAAACCGACCGCACGACGACGCAGATCTATCAGGCGCTACGTGATATCAACGGCGTGGAAAGCGTCTTCATCCTTGGCGGCGCTTCGCCGAAGGGTGACCTGGAGCTTCGCCGTGCCACCGTCAACGTCATCCTCGAACATATCGATCACTCGCTGCTGAAAACCCTCGTCAACAAGGGCCTCGGCTCCATTCCGCTCATCGGTCCATATCTGCCGAAGGTGGAGGAGAAGGGCCGCACACGTCCGCAATGGGATGTTGAGCGGGATATTTTCGCGCAGGTACGTGGCATTCCGGATGTGCGCATCATCAAGCTGAACGACCGCGCGGAACGCGAACTCTCCTTCAACTTTCTCTCGAAGAACGAGAAGGACTTGAGCGACGCCGTCGGCATTCTCGAAAGCCGCCTGCGCGCCTCGCCGATCCTTGCCAATGTCAGCTCGGAAGGCGCCCTGCCGCGGCCGGAACTGCAAATCCGCCCGCGCAAGGATGAAATCGCCCGCCTCGGCATCACGCCGCAGCAGATCTCGCAGACCGTGCGTGTCGCCACCATCGGTGATATCGACGCACAGCTGACGAAAATCTCGCTGGATGACCGGCAGATCCCGATCCGTGTTCAGGCCTCGCTCGACGCCCGCCGCGACCTCGCCACCATCCGCGCGCTGAAGATCAAGACCGCCTCCGGCTCGCTGGTGCCGCTCTATAGCGTTGCCGATATCGACTATTCGGAAGGTCCAAGCTCGATCAAGCGCAACGACCGCAACCGCGTCGTCTCCATCGGCTCCGACGTGCCCTTCGGCACGGCGCTCGATACCTCGACGGCAGAGTTCAAACGCATCGTGTCGGAAACCGAACTACCGGCAAGCGTGCGCCTCGCCGAAAGCGGTGACGCCAAGGTGCAGGGCGAAATGCAGCAGGGCTTCGTCAACGCCATGCTGCTTGGCCTGATGCTGGTGCTGGTCGTGCTCATCCTGCTGTTCAAGGATGTCATCCAGCCCTTCACCATCCTGTTCTCGCTGCCGCTCGCCATCGGCGGCGTGGCCGTCGCGCTCATCATCACCCAGAACGCGCTCTCCATGCCCGTTCTCATCGGCATCCTGATGCTGATGGGCATCGTGACCAAGAACGCCATTCTGCTGGTGGATTTCGCCATCGAAATGCGCCGTCACGGCATGGAGCGGGTGCATGCCATGGTGGAGGCCGGCCGCAAGCGCGCCCGCCCGATCATCATGACCTCCATCGCCATGTCGGCGGGCATGCTGCCCTCGGCCCTCGGCGTCGGCGAAGGCGGTTCCTTCCGCGCGCCGATGGCGATTGCTGTCATCGGCGGCATCATCGTCTCGACCGTGCTGTCGCTGATCGTGGTGCCGGCCTTCTTCCTGATCATGGACGACCTGTCGCGCCTGCTCGCCCACCTTTTCGGCCGCTTCGTCGGCAAAAAGGAAGAGGAGGAAGAGGCCCTCTCCAACGAAAAACTCTCGGAGATCGCCCGCGAAAACAGCCTTGCGCTTTCCTCCCTGGAGGCGCGCGTCGCCAGCATGGAAAAGGGTACCGGCGACAAGGCCGCGGACAAGGGCAGCAACATATTGCGACTGCCGCCGCTCGCTGCGGAGTGAGGTTTGCAGAATAACGTTTGGGACGTCGGGCCATGTGCCCGGCGTTTCGCTTTAACTGATACGTGAGGGCAAAACGTCGCCGCTTGTTTCTTCTCCCCGAGGGGAGAAGGTGGCCCGAAGGGTCGGATGAGGGGGCAAGCTCTCCGCAAACCACTACCCTCGCCCCCTCATCCCGCTGCCGCGGACTTCTCCCCTCGGGGAGAAGAAATATGTCGCACTCGCCCGCTCCATATTTGCCCCTGTGCTTATAAACACGAATGGACGAACCATTTCCGCCCACATAACGGCTGCAAACCCGTTTGATCGAAATCAATTCGCTTTCCACCTGACCTGCTAGTCTCCCTCGCATCGGGAATTGCCGGTCGAGGAAAAATGCGATGAGTTCTGTGCAGATAGGCGCGAGGGAAAAGCAACTTCCCCGGTTTCTTGTCGCTTCGGACAGCCCGGCAAAAGGTTTGAGCGGGAGCCGAATGGACGTGAACAAGACCGTGAAGCTGAGCAACAGGGACAGGAACATGCTGCTGCGCGCACCCCTGATCGGGGTTGCCGACGATGCGGCGGCGCTGAAGCTGATGGAGGCGGCAACCATCACCACTGTCAACGCCCGCCATGTGCTTTTCAAGGAAGGCGAAGCGGCACAGCATTTTTATTGCGTGCTGTCGGGTTATGTGAGGCTCTACCGGCTGGACAGGCACGGGCGCGAAGCGGATGTGCGCGTCAGCGGCCCCGGCGATACCTTCAACGAATGCCTGATCTTCGGCAGCGATACCTATCGTTATAGCGCGCAGGCAGCGGAAAGCTGCACCCTGGCTCGCTTCGACCTCATGCGGATTCGCAGCCTGGTCGAGCAGGAACCGGCCATCGCCAAAGCCGTCATGCGCTGCCTGTCCAACAGCCTGCTTTCCACCATGGACTGCATTGCCAACGACCGGCTGCAAACCGCCCCGCAACGTGTCGCTCACTACCTGATCAACCACGGCCCGCGCGACGCGACTTCCTTTTCGCTGCGGCTGCCTTTCCAGAAGAGCCTGCTTGCCGGCAAGCTCGGCCTCGCCCCGGAGGCGCTCTCCCGCGCCTTTTCCACCCTGAAAAAATCAGGCGTCACGGTGCGCGGCCGCATCGTGCAGGTCAATGACGTCGCGGCATTAAAACAGATTTGAAGATACGGGGAGAGGACGAAGGGCGGGCCGCCAACAGGCATCCCGCCCTTTCGCATGTCAGACATCGCGGCGGTTCAGACCGCGTGCTGCAGGAAACGGAAATGATCGCCCTGCCGCTCGATGTGGAAAAACCCGCCCAGATGACCGCCGGACACCAGCCAGCCATGATCGGCCGCTGCCGCCAACACCTCGAGACGAGTGGCATGGGCAAGTTCGGAATCGATATCGTAAACGAAAGCGATTTCGGGATCGGCGGCCTGCAAACCCGTCACGTGCAGCACATCACCCCACAATAACAGCCGGTGATCGCCATTGCCGATGAGATAACCGGCATGCCCCGGCGTATGGCCGGGCATGGCGATTGCCTCGATATCCTCGGCAACCCCTCCCATGGGGATCGGCCGCAGCGTGTCCCCGCAGATGTCGAGCAGCCGGGCGGCGAGATCGAAACCGCCTTGGCGGGCAGACGGCAATGCCTTTCGCGCCTCTGCATTGGTGAAAAAGGCAAGATCGGCCTCAGGCACCCATATCTCCGCCTTGGGAAAATAAGGCCGATCGCCATCGATGAGGCCGAGCGCGTGATCGCCGTGAATATGAGTGAGGATAACACGGCTGACATCATCAGGCTGAATACCGGCGGCAATCATTGCCGCGCGCGCATGGCCATAGGCCTCGCCCCAGGCTGTGCCGCAGCCGGCATCGATCAGCCAGACGCCATCTGGCCCCGACAGCGCGAAGCAGTTGACATCCACATCAACCGTATCGCCCGGAATTCCGGCGAGAACGGTCGCCAGCGCATTCGCGCCCTGCCGGTGAATGAGATGGCCGACCGGTGCCTTGTAGACACCATCGATGAACCGGGACACGGCATAACGGCCAAAAACTAACGGGGCATTCATGGCTTACAGACCGCCCTGCTCTTTCAGGAAACCGACGATGCGATCGACGCCATCGCCCCGTTTCATGTCGGTGAACACAAAGGGCATGGCGTTGCGCATGCGCGTCGCATCGCTGTCCATGACAGTCAGGTCCGCACCCACATAGGGCGCAAGGTCCTTCTTGTTGATGACCAGCAGGTCAGAGCGGGTGATGCCCGGCCCGCCCTTGCGCGGAATTTCCTCGCCCTGGCAGACGGAGATGACGTAGATGGTGATATCGGCAAGATCGGGCGAAAAGGTCGCGGCAAGGTTATCGCCGCCGGATTCGATGAAGACCACGTCGAGATCGGGAAAACGCTGGTTCAGCCCGGCAATCGCCTGCAGATTGATCGTGGCATCCTCGCGGATGGCCGTGTGCGGGCAACCGCCCGTCTCCACCCCGACGATCCGTTCAGAAGGCAACGCCTGCATGCGCACCAGCGCCTCGGCGTCTTCCTTGGTATAGATATCATTGGTGACGACGGCGACGGAATAATCGGCGCTCATCGCCTTGCAGAGCTTTTCCGTCAGCGCCGTCTTGCCGGAACCCACGGGCCCGCCAATCCCAACGCGCAGCGGACCATTACCCGATTTCATCACTCTGTTCCCTTCACTATGCTGTGGTCCAATTACGACAACCACTCAAATTTCAGCTCAAATATACGCAAGGATCGTGCCACTTGCTTCTTCTCCCCGCCGGGGAGAAGGTGGCCGAAGGGGCGGATGAAGGGGCTAGCTCTCGATATATCTCTACCCTTGCCCCCTCGACCCGCTGCCGCGACCTTCTCCCCGGCGGGGAGAAGAAACTCGTGGCGGCCGCTCGCTCTTCAGGAGCGGAAAAGCCGCGTACCCTGTGTTTCATGACGCATCGCCGCCGTATCGGCGATGATCGTGGCGCTGCCGAGATCGTCGAGCGTGGATTGGGCGGCCCGTGCCGCCACCTCGGCAATCCCCGCCTCGCTCGCGGCCAGAATGGCAACGCCATCTTTCTGGCCCGCGACGCCGAGACGGATACCGGCCGAAACGATCTGCGAAACACCGGCATGCAGAAAGGCGGCGAGCGTCTCGCGCAGCGGCACGCCGTGGCCCGCGGCCACGGCACCAACGGCGACGGGATAAGGAACATCCTGCGGCAACAGCTCAAGAACATCATGCGGCCATGCGCCTGCGGCGGAAACGAAGGCGTCACCCAGAAGCACGGTCTCCCGATAACGCTCAGCCGAACCGGCGAGCGCGCGGCCAAGATCAGCCGTTTCGCTGAGTGCTAAGGCATCCTGCGAGCATCGCCAGGCTTGTGCCAGAAAAACCGCATCATTCCAGAGGCTGCCATGGAGAAGAAGCGTTTCCACCCAGCCGCTCAACTCGTTGGCGTTACGCAAACGCCCGTCCTCCACCGCCTTTTCCAGCCCGCCCGAATAGGAAAAGCCGCCGACAGGAAAGGCCGGCGACATCCAGGCCATCAGTCGCAGCAGCGCGGCAACGCCGCTTTCCTCGCTCACGCCTCAGCCGTGATCATGATGGTGGTGCCCGTGATCATGGCCATGCGGGTGCCCGCCATGAGCGTGATAAGCGCCGCGTGCCGGCTGGAACGGCTCTTCCACCTCGCGCACTGTGGCGCCCAGGCCTTCCAGCATGGCGCGAATGACATGGTCACGCAGGATGAGAATGCGCTCCTCCTCGATCTGCGCCGAAAGATGCCGGTTGCCCAGATGCCAGGCGAGCTCGATCAGGTGAAGGCGGTCCTTCGCCTTGATCTCGAACAGCTTTTCATCCGCGGCGCGAACCTCGATCAGATCGCCGTTTTCGACGACCAGCAGGTCGCCATGGGCAAACAGTACGGCTTCCTTCAGGTCCAGCATCACCATCTCGTCATTCTGCAGATGCAGAAGCTTGCGGCGCAGATGCCGCTGGTCATGTGCCAGCGTGACGTAGCCGGAGGGCTCGTCGCCGGGGGTTCCGGCGGGGCGATAGGAGGTGACGCGCAACATGCAATGATCCGTTTCAGAAACAGTCTTGGAGAGAAGATTTTTGACGGATAGCGGGCATGATTTCAAGGCGCGATTTCAGAAGGTTGACGATAGCTGGAGACCTCTCTCCGTCATGCCGGGCCTGACCCGGCATCCAGCCACGGCCCGTCTGTGGCGTGAAAAGCCTCCCACGCGATCAAAGTCTTGATCGCACCGGACCCCGGATCATGTCCGGGATGAAGGAGCGTGGAGAGGCCGGCGCGGCAGAAAAAAGCACGTCGGACAAAGAAAAGCCCGGCATCACTGCCGGGCTTTCATCAGAATCGAAAACCGAGATTAGGCCGCAGCGCGGCTTTTCAGGTTTTCCAGAATGTTCTGCGGCGAGGAAACGCCGTAGGGGTCGCTATCGCAATTGTCCGAATAACCTTCTTCCTCGAACCACTGCTCGACGACGCCATCATTGATGACGGCAGCGTAACGCCAGGAGCGCATGCCGAAGCCGAGATTGTCCTTGGCGACCAGCATGCCCATCTTGCGGGTGAACTCGCCCGAACCATCGGGAATGACCTTGACGTTTTCGAGGTTCTGGCCCTTCGCCCAGGCATTCATGACGAAGGCATCGTTGACCGAAAGGCAATAGATGTCATCAACGCCGAGCGCGCGGAACTCAGGCGCGAGTTTTTCAAAATCGGGAAGCTGGTAGGTCGAGCATGTCGGCGTGAAAGCGCCGGGGAGCGAGAAGAGGACTACCTTTTTGCCCTTGAAATAGTCGTCGGAGGTCATGTCCTGCCAACGGAAAGGGTTCGGGCCGCCAACGGCCTCGTCGCGAACGCGCGTGCGGAAGGTTACGGCGGGCACTTTTTTGCCGAGCATGTCTTGTCTCCTGTTCTGGCGTTTTTGCGAGGTATCGCTTGGGATCGATCCGCGCGGACTTCTTTAGCAGTTTCCATAGCGCATGACGCGCTGCGGTGCAGCATAAAAAAAGGATTTCAGCCGCCAAATGCGCGAAATGCCGCACGGAATTGGGGATCAATTATGCAGTTCTATCGACCAGTTCAACAGCGTCGGCAGGGGTGTCCACCAGCCGGTTTGAATGCCTGCTTCCCGCAACATCGCGGCTGACCATGTGTTGCAGCCGGCGAGCGCATTGAACCAGCCGTTCGCCTCGAAAAAAGCGTCCGTGGGGCCGTAGCCGGCGCCGGAAATCGGCCTGACACCGTCATCGTTTCCGGCAAAACTTGCCCTGATGCCTGCGACAAGGCGCTGATAACCCGCTTCGGAAATGCGAAGCCGTTTCACGCCAGCGAGATCGGCGGGAAAATCGCCTGTTACATCCACATGCATGACGGAGCTGTCCAGCGTGAAAGAGCGCAGCACCGGCATCGGTTTCAGATCGGCCCAGGTTGGCGTCTGGATATAAAACGCCCTGCCGCCCCAACCGAACACCATATAGGCCGCGGCTGGATGATTGACCGCAATGCCGCCCTCCTGCAATTCGGCGAACACCCGCCGCAGATCATTATCGACCGGCAACGCGATATCGGTGTGGATCGGATTGGCCAGCAGCAGGATTTCGCGATCCTTCACGCCGTCTGCATCATCGGCAATAAAGGGGCGCGGCGTCACGGTGCCCAGCACCAGAAGCAGGAGGATCAGCAGCGCGCCGCGACTGATCCATCTGAGGGCACGTCTCAATGGAACGTCCCGTCAGAACAGGAAATAGCGCTGCGCCATTGGCAGCACGGTCGCCGGTTCACAGGTCAGAAGCTCACCATCCGCCCGCACTTCATAGGTCTCGGGATCGACCTCGATATGCGGCGTCAGCGAATTGTGGATCATCGACGCCTTGGAAATGCCGCCGCGCACGTTTTTCACCGGCAGCAGTTTCTTGGCGACACCAAGGCGCTGGGCAAGGCCGCCATCCAGAGACGCCTGTGAGACGAAAGTCACCGAGGAATTGGTGCGCAGCTTGCCATAAGCAGCAAACATCGGCCGGTAATGCATCGGCTGCGGCGTTGGAATGGAGGCATTCGGATCGCCCATCGGCGCAGCGGCAATCGAACCACCGAGCAGCACCATCTCCGGCTTCACGCCGAAGAAGGCCGGATTCCACAAGACCAGATCGGCACGCTTGCCGACTTCGACAGAGCCGATCTCGTGGCTGACACCCTGCGCAATGGCCGGGTTGATGGTATATTTGGCGATATAACGACGGACACGGAAATTGTCGTTCTCGCCGGTCTCTTCCTTCAGGCGGCCGCGCTGGCGCTTCATCTTGTCCGCGGTCTGCCAGGTGCGGATCGCCACTTCGCCGACACGACCCATGGCCTGGCTGTCGGAGGAAATGATTGAAAACGCACCGATATCGTGGAGGATATCTTCGGCCGCGATGGTTTCCTTGCGGATGCGGCTTTCCGCGAAGGCGATATCCTCGGGGATGGATGGCGACAGGTGGTGGCACACCATCAGCATATCCAGATGCTCAGCCAGCGTATTGACGGTGTAAGGCCGCGTCGGGTTGGTCGAGGACGGAATGACGTTCGGATTGCCGCAGACCTTGATGATGTCAGGCGCATGACCACCGCCCGCCCCTTCCGTGTGGAAAGCATGGATGGTGCGGCCCCTGATGGCGGCGACCGTGTCTTCCACAAAACCGCTCTCGTTCAGCGTGTCGGTGTGGATCATCACCTGCACGTCATAGTCGTCGGCCACCGTCAGGCAATTGTCGATGGCGGCGGGTGTCGTGCCCCAGTCCTCATGCAGCTTCAGCGAGGAGGCGCCAGCCAGGATCATTTCTTCCAGCGGTGCCGGCAGCGAGGCATTTCCCTTGCCGGCGAGTGCCAGGTTCATTGGGAAAGCATCGAAGCTTTCGATCATGCGCTCGATATGCCATGCGCCGGTGCAGGTGGTGGCAAGCGTGCCGTGCGCCGGTCCGGAACCACCACCGAGCATGCAGGTCACACCGCTCATCAGCGCTTCCTCGATCTGCTGCGGGCAGATGTAATGGATATGCGCATCCATGCCGCCGGCCGTCAGGATCTTGCCTTCGCCGGCGATTGCTTCCGTCGAGGGGCCGACGATAATCGTCACGCCGGGCTGCGTATCCGGGTTGCCGGCCTTGCCGATGGCGTGAATGCGGCCGTTCTTCAGGCCCACATCGGCCTTGTAGATGCCGCTATGGTCAACGATCACGGCATTGGTGATGACGGTATCGACAGCGCCTTCGGCCCGTGTCGCCTGGCTCTGGCCCATGCCGTCGCGAATGACCTTGCCACCCCCGAATTTCACTTCCTCGCCGTAGGTCGTGTGGTCCTTCTCGATCTCGATGAAGAGTTCGGTATCGGCAAGACGCACCTTGTCGCCAACGGTCGGGCCGAACATGCCGGCATAGGCGGCGCGGGAAATCTTGTAGGGCATGGGCTCAGGCTCCTTCGGACGCGGAGAAAATCGATGTGGGAGAAATTCGTTTAAGCCGGCGTGCAACCGCAAGGGTTTCAACCAGCTGCTTTTCGGCGGAAAATGGATGGCCACTCCAACCCTGGTGGCCGAAACCGGCAATCGCCACCTCGTCATCCTCGCCGCTCACAGTCTCAAGAACATGGGCAATGGCGACAAGCCCGGTGCTGGGGCAGACGTAAGGTTCCGGCTTGTAAGCTTCGAGCGCGACATCGAGCCGTTCATGAACCTCCCGATGGATAACGACGTGGCTTTTGCCGCCCGCCCGCGCGATTGCTGCAAAGGCAGCGGTGTAATCCATGCAGAAATCGGTGAGCTCCGGCCACCGCGCGCGGATATCAGGTTCCATTTCCGCAAATTTTGCGGGATCGCGCACCGACCAGATGGCAGCGGCCTGTCGCACGCCGTCGCTCTCGCGCCATTCGGCTCCTTCGGTCATCTCACGACCCGGCCGTCCTGTATTGCAGACGGCCACGACATCGGTGCGCGTGCCGCCAAGCCCCAGCGAGCGGCAGTCGTTAAAACGGATGACGATATCCGAACGGTCGATAAGCCGGGCGGTGCCGGGCGGCAACTCCCCATTTCCGACAATCGCGATCCGCCGCCCCATGCGTTCAGAAGCCTTCCGACAGCTGGCGCAGATCATCCGCCCGCTTTGTACTCATCTCGGCCAGACACGAAGAAATCAGCATCGGCTCCATCGAACCACCCCGCGCCTGAAAGCCTGATAGCGCGCAATTGGCATCGCGAAACGCCACCCAGGCGCGCTGGGCAGTGACCAGTGCATCGGCCGCGCCCTTGCCATCCGCATCCGCCGCCTTGTCACGTTCGGTAAGCAGCTTGCGCAGCTTCTGATACTCGACATTGAGCTGCTTGTCGGCCTTTTCGTAATCCTTGCCGGCGCAAATCGTCATATCCGCCTGTGTCTGCGGTTCCTTGCAATCCGGCTCCTGTGCGGCGGCCGGGCCAGAGATGCCTGCAGCCACCCAGAAGACGGTGGCCGCGGCAAGGCTGTTTTTGCTGATCGCCATCGTTCAGGCCGCCGCGCCGTCAAAAGCCTGCGGCTTCAACGCTCTTGGATCGACGCCATCGAGACAATTGGCATTGACCGCCACCATCGGCGTACCGTCAGGCCCATCGGCATAGGCAAAGCTTTCGATGCCACAGGTAGAGCAGAAAAAATGATGGATCTTGTGCTTGTTGAAGAGATATTCGCTCAGCTTGTCCTCTCCGGAAAGCAGCGTGAATTTCTCCCGCGGCGCAAAGGCGAGTGTCGAGCCCAGACGCTTGCAGCGCGAACAATTGCAAATGACGGTATGGTCGAGATCGACATCGACCTCGAAGCTTACGCTGCCGCACTGGCAGCTTCCATGATAATGCGCCGTCGCCATTTCATAACCTCCCCATGACCTGTTGACGGAAACCATAAACCTCGCGCTTGCCGGACAGCGGCACCAGCGTTACCTCCCGCTTCTGGCCGGGCTCGAAACGCACTGCCGTGCCGGCAGGAATATCGAGACGCATGCCGCGCGCCTTGTCGCGGTCGAAGAGGAGACCCGCATTGGTCTCGAAAAAATGGTAGTGGCTGCCCACCTGCACCGGCCGGTCGCCCGAATTGGCGACTTCGATGGTCACGGTCGGCTGGCCGGCATTGAGTTCGATGCTGCCCTCTGCGGCAATGATTTCGCCTGGGTTCATAGCAGTATTTCTACCCTCAGAAGTTTATGGTTTTGCTGGAGATCATCCTCCATCTGGCGAACTTTCTCCGGCGCGACCAAACAGATAACGAATAAGCTTAGCGATATGCAAAAAGTGGTGACCCAGAAAGCAAATCTGGCAGTTTTGAGAGTACCGTTCTTTTTTCGGTCATAATACTTAACGAGACCTTTTAGGCTCATCTTCCCAAAAACCGTTCGTTCCACGTGCATCTTGACATAAGCTTCATGAACTTTGACAACATGTGCATGCGCTCGATAACGAAATATTCCATACGCCGTTATCAACACTGGAAAAAATGATGCAAAACCTAGTGATAGGTGGCTAATATTTTCTGCACTCAATATTAGCCAATATATAAGACCTATCGCTATGATCGTTAGAATCTCGAACTGATTCATAGTTCTGATTTCTTCATCGATCCTAAAACGCGCGGCCTTCATTTCTTCGAGGAGGTACTGGTATCTCACATCTGCGCTAGCACGGGTTTGAATCGGCGTTTTACTGGCGCTGGAAGTGTGGTCTTCATCATTCATCGCAAAGACTCGCTTCTGCTGGTCACCGGATCGGTTCGTGAACGGTCACCAGCTTGGTGCCATCAGGGAATGTCGCTTCCACCTGCACATCGTGGATCATCTCGGCAATGCCGTCCATCACCTGATCACGGGAAATGACATGCGCGCCGGCTTCCATCAGATCGGAAACGGCACGGCCATCACGGGCGCCCTCGACGACGAAATCGGTAATCAGCGCAATCGCTTCCGGATAGTTCAGCTTCACGCCACGTTCCAGCCGGCGGCGCGCCACCATAGCGGCCATGGAAATCAGCAGCTTGTCTTTTTCTCTTGGGCTAAGGTTCATCGTCGTCCCACAGCTTGGCATCTGCTCCGCAAACAAGGTTTGCTGGAGACCAGATCCGACATTTGACAGACCCCGAAGAACGCCTGTCACGAGACGATCCGAAGGGTTTACAGATTCCAGACTTTCGGCACTGGCGCGTCGTTTCGCAAGAGCGAAATGATCGGAAAAAGCAATTTTCTCAAGGAGAAACCATCGGCGGCGGCAACGCGCGCCACGAGCTTGCCCCGCCATTCGCTGGCGCCGCCGCTTTCCCCGGCAATCGCCCGGATTTTAGGCAGAAGCGCCTCGGCGAGAGGCCCGATATAAAGCAGCGTTGCAAAGGCGACCTGCCCGGCCAGAACCGCCGTCTTCGCGGTCAGCGCCGCCACCTCGCCTTCAAGCAGCAACTCTTCTGCATGCACCAGCTTGCCGCCATGGCGAATCCGCCAGCGGTCACGAAAAAGCCCATGCGTCATCGCCTCGCCCATGGCCTGGCGGCCAAGTAAAACGGCTTCGACGGCGATAAATTCTGAGGATTGATCGAGATCGGCTTCAAGCCTTCGGGTGAGCGACGCGCGATCGAAGATGATGGTTTCCTGCGGCAGCCAGTGGAGCTTCGCGCCCGGCCCGGCAGAAACTCGGGCGGTGACGGTGGCAGTGCCAGACGATGCCTTGTAGACCTTCTCGCAGGCCTGCGTGGTAACCACCAGCGATGTGCCGGCTGCGGCCGCCGCTTGCCATTCCATGTCATCCCCGCCGGTCAGGCCGCCGGAGGAATTGATGAGAATGGCTTCCATTTCATTGGAAAACGTATCCGGCAGGCGGATTTTGGCGCAGCCCTCCTGAAACAATTCATCCAGCCGGCTGCGCCCTTCCACCGCCTTGGTTACAATGCGTCCTCTGCCAAGGGCGCGTTGTTGCCGGACAGGTTGAGCGTCTTCGCAACCGGAAGGGCTGATGGCTTGCTGTTGCTGCTGCACGCGGTCTCCGAAACAGTTGCGGAAGCGGGATTGGCCTTGGCGACGCAATCCTTCTTGACGACGGCGTCCACCACCATCTGCCCTTCCGTGTTGCGGAAGAAATCCCACATTCTTTCGGCCGCATCAACCGTGCGCGTCACTTCGCCTGTGGGCATCTTGCGCTCCACCGCGGGCTGCGCCTTCGGCGTCTGCTCGCCACCGGGCTTGCGGGTAACAACGGCGTTCGCCGCCAGAACCTCGGCCTTCATGGTGGCGCGCGGCCAGGCATGGTCCCAGTTCTCGATGACATAGGACTGGATGCGCGCACCGGCCTTGCAGACATCGTAGGAATTGACGGTGAAGCTCTCGCCCACCTTGCTTTTGGCGGCGCCCTTGCAGCCATCCATCTCGGCCCAGCGTTTCAGCGCCGTCTCGCCGCTATATTGCCAGTAGGATTTGCCGCCGCCCTGATAGGGGTTGGCGGGATCCTTCAGCCCGGCAAAGGCGATGATCGACATCGGCCGCGCCGGTGTGCAGCTTGCCGCATCCGGTGCCCATTTGCCTTCGGTTTCCTGCGGATAACCCGCGCGCAACGAGGCGACAAAACCGGCGGCATTAAAATCCTTGGCTCCGGTGCAGATGAATTGCGACAGCATGCGCCCGCCGCCGGAATAGCCGGAACCGTAAAAACGTTCCTCATCGACGCAGAACTTGCCCTTCACCATGGCAATAGCATCATGAATGAAGCTCACCTCGTCCAGCCCGCCGGGGCGTGTTGTAACGCCGGGCACATTCCAGGCATGGGTGCCCGGCAATTCGCCGTTTAAACTGCCCGCCAGCGCGACGACCACAAGACCATCACGCTCGGCAAGCTTGTCCCAGCCGCTGCGGTTCAGCTGCCCGTGCGGGTTGCTGTTGGAGCCGTGGAAATCGAATACGACAGGCAGGGCCTTTTTTCCATCATAGGCGGATGGAACAAAATAGACGCCGTCGCGTTTCTGCCCGTTAGAGAGAATGGAAAAATCATGCCGACCCGGTTCCATGCCGGGGCCGATATCCTGACCGCAGGTCGATGCCGACGCTGCGGCCCCTGCGCCTGCGCTGATTACCAGCCCGATGAACAGGCTGCGTGCGAAACGCACCCACCGGGAAGCCCGGCCCACTGCAAAGTCTTGAATCATTGACACGCCTTTATTGGCACAGTTTCCCGACGATACGTCGAGCGTTCGGGAAATGTAAGGGATCAACAGTCGCGGCGTGCGAATAGACTTCTTCTGTGTCTCGCATGCAGCATTTCATGGCCCCAATAACACAGGCTTTTACTTAATGAAATGCTAAAATGCTGCATGAAAGCCATGCAGCAGCGCATGGACTTTCAAAATATTAATCGTCCGTTCTTATGTCGTGACCGGAACAGCCGCATTTACACGGTAAGATGTCGCCGCGCTTCCGGCGTATCCAGCGTTTCGGCCAGCCCCTCATGCACGATCTCGCCGCGGTCCATGATGTAGACGTAGTCGGCAAGTTCGCGGCAGAAATCCAGATATTGCTCGACCAGCAGGATCGCCATGCCGGTGGAATCGCGCAGATATTTAATCGCACGGCCGATATCCTTGATGATCGACGGCTGAATGCCCTCGGTCGGCTCGTCGAGCACAAGGATTTTCGGCCGCGTGACCAGCGCCCGGCCGATGGCAAGCTGCTGTTGCTGACCGCCGGAGAGATCGCCGCCGCGGCGCGACAGCATGGTCTGCAGCACCGGAAACAGGCTGAAAATATCATCCGGGATGAACCGCTCCTTGCGCGACAGCGGCGCATAACCGCTCTCCAGATTTTCCTGAACGCTCAGCAGCGGAAAGATTTCCCGGCCCTGCGGCACGTAACCGACGCCGCGCTTCGCCCGCTGGTAAGGCGCCAGCCCATCCAGTGCCGCATCGCCGAAACGGATCGTGCCGGCGCTGGTGGCCTGCTGGCCGGTGACGGCGCGCAACAGCGAGCTTTTTCCGACGCCGTTGCGGCCGAGAACGCAGGTGATCTTGCCCATCTCGGCCTTCAGCGACACGCCGCGCAGGGCCTGCGCTGCGCCGTAGTGGAGGTTGATGTTGTCGACTGTCAGCATGGTGAAACTCCAATGACGGTATGGTGGGCGGCGCTACCCCCCTCTGCCCTGCCGGGCATCTCCCCCTCAAGGGGGGAGATCGGCAAGTGGCGAACACTCTGCCGCATAGCATCGTGGCAAAGGAGCGAGCGAGGGCGGCATCTGATCTCCCCCCTTGAGGGGGAGATGCCCGGCAGGGCAGAGGGGGCTATAGCCGCAAATATCACCATCACCGCCCCAGATAATTCTCGATCACCTTCGGATCGCTGGACACGAAATCGATCGACCCTTCGGCCAGCACCGAGCCTTCGGCAAGGCACGTTACCTTCACCCCCAGCTCCCGGATGAAGCCCATATCGTGCTCGACCACCACAACGGATCGGGTTTTCGCAATTTCCTTTAAGAGCACCGCGGTTTCCGCTGTCTCGGCATCCGTCATACCCGCCACCGGTTCATCCACCAGGAGAAGCTTCGGTTCCTGTGCCAAGAGCATGCCAATCTCCAGCCACTGTTTCTGCCCATGCGAAAGATTGGCGGCGAGGTCTCCCCGGCGGTGGCCAAGCCGCACGGTGGCGAGGATTTCCTCGATGCGTGCCTTGTCTTCCGCCGTCAGCCGGTAGAACAGCGTCGCGAACACGCCGCGTTTGCGGTTCAGCGCCAGTTCCAGATTGTCCCAGACGGTATGGCTTTCAAACACCGTCGGCTTCTGGAATTTCCGGCCGATGCCGAGCTGGGCGATATCCGCCTCGTCCTTCTTGGTGAGGTCGATGCTGTCTTCGAACAGCACCGTGCCGGTATCCGGCCGGGTCTTGCCGGTGATGATATCCATCATCGTCGTCTTTCCCGCGCCGTTGGGGCCGATGATGGCGCGAAGTTCGCCCGGCTCCACCACGAAGGAAAGGGAATTCAGCGCCCTGAAACCATCGAACGAAACGGAAACGCCATCGAGGTAAAGCAGGCTCTTGGTTCTGTTTTCGGAAACCGTGTTCATGGGCTTACTCCGCCGCCTGTTGCGCAACCGCGCTGTCGTTGCCAGCTTCACGCGCCGCGCCCGCCACACGCTTCTCGCGTCGTCCCGCAAGATAATGCTGCACCGTGCCGATGATGCCCTTGGGGAAGAACAGCGTGACAGCGATGAAGAGACCACCCAGCGCAAACAGCCAGAATTCCGGGAACGCGCCAGTGAAATAGCTCTTGCCGCCGTTCACAAGCAGCGCGCCGATGATCGGCCCGATCAACGTGCCGCGCCCGCCGACCGCCGTCCACACCACCACCTCGATGGAGTTGGCGGGCGAAAATTCGCCGGGATTGATGATGCCCACCTGCGGCACGAACAGCGCACCGGCAATGCCTGCCATCATCGCCGAGACGACGAAAGTAAAGAGCTTGATGTTTTCAACCCTAAAACCGAGGAACCGCACCCGGCTTTCCGCATCCCGCACACCCACCAGCACCTTGCCAAACTTGGAATTGACGATGCCGGAGGCAATCAGCAGCGAGATCGCCAGCATCACCGCCGTCATCGCAAACAGCACGGCACGGGTGCCGTCGGCCTGCACGGAAAAGCCGAGAATATCCTTGAAGTCGGTGAGGCCGTTATTGCCGCCGAAACCCATGTCGTTGCGGAAGAAGGCAAGGAGCAGGGCGTAGGTCATGGCTTGGGTGATGATCGACAGATAAACGCCGTTGACGCGCGAGCGGAAGGCGAACCAACCGAACACGAAAGCGAGCAACCCCGGCACGACAAGCACCATCAGCGCCGCAAACCAGAACATGTCGAAGCCGTGCCAGAACCACGGCAGTTCCTTCCAGTTGAGGAACACCATGAAATCAGGCAGCACCGGATGGCCATAGACCCCACGCGTGCCGATCTGCCGCATCAGATACATGCCCATGGCATAACCGCCGAGCGCAAAGAAGGCGGCGTGGCCAAGGGAGAGAATGCCGCAATAACCCCACACCAGATCAAGCGCGAGCGCGAGCAGCGCGTAGGCCAGATATTTGCCGAGCATCGACATGATATAGGTCGGGATGCGGAACGCGCTGCCCTCCGGCAACAGGAGGTTGGAGGCTGGCACCAGCACGGCGATGGCGAGAATAATGCCGATGGCGATGGAAATGCGGCGGTCGAGCGCGCGCAGGAGGAAGCCGGTAATCATGCTTCGATCGCCCTTCCCTTGAGTGCGAAGAGACCGCGCGGCCGCTTCTGGATGAACAGGATGATGAGAACGAGCACGAGGATCTTGCCGAGCACGGCCCCCACCGTCGGCTCGAGGAACTTGTTGAGCACGCCGAGCGACAGGGCGCCTACCAGCGTTCCCCAGAGATTGCCGACGCCGCCGAACACCACGACCATGAAACTGTCGATGATGTAGCTCTGGCCGAGATTCGGAGAGACATTGTCGATCTGCGACAGGGCGACGCCCGCAAGCCCGGCAACACCCGAACCAAGCGCGAAGGTGAAGGCATCCACCCATGGCGTGCGGATGCCCATGGAGGAGGCCATGCGGCGGTTCTGGGTCACGGCGCGCATCTGCAACCCGAAGGCGGAGCGCTTCAGAAGCACCAACAGCGCAAAAAACACCGACAGCGAGAAGCAGACGATCCACACCCGGTTCCAGGTGAAATTGAGATAACCGACGCTGAAGGAGCCGGACATCCAGCTCGGGCTGCCGACTTCCCGGTTGGTGGGGCCGAAGATGGAACGCACGCCCTGTTGCAGGATCAGCGAGATGCCCCAGGTGGCGAGAAGGGTTTCCAGCGGCCGCCCGTAAAGATAGCGGATGACGCCGCGCTCCATGACGAGGCCGACGCAGGCCGTGACCAGAAAGGCGGCCGGCAGGGCAATCGCCAGCGACCAGTCGAACAGGCCGGGGAAATGACTGCGGATCAACTCCTGCACCATGAAGGTGGAGTAGGCGCCGATCATCACCATCTCGCCATGCGCCATATTGATGATGCCCATGACGCCAAAGGTGATGGCAAGGCCGATGGCGGCGAGCAGCAGCACCGAGCCGAGCGACAGGCCGTACCAGACATTCTGTGCGTAATCCCAGAAAGCAAGCGCGCTTTCGATGCTGGAAATCGCCTCGTCCACATCCGGCTTCAGGCTCGGATCGACCGACGGCGTCGCCGCCATCAGAATGCTGATCGCATCGCGCCCGCCAAGTGCCTTGATGGTGGCGATCGCTTCTTTCTTCACCTCAAGGGGGCGGTCGGAGGAGAGCAGTGAGACAGCCCGCGCCTCCTCCATCCGGGTCCGCACCTCATTATCGGTTTCCTTTGATATGGCCGCTTCCAGCAATTCGAGATTTTCAGCGCTTGGCGCTTTCAGGACCGCGTCAGCTGCCGAAAGCCGCACGGATTTTTCCGGGCTGAGCAGCGTCAGCCCGCCCATCGCGGCGCGGATGACGCGACGTAGATTATTGTTGACCCTGATCTTGGTAACGGTCGCCTTCGGCGCCGAGCCGGCACTTTCACCCGTCAGCGGGTCGATCAGCGTGAAATCGGAACCGGCGGGCTTGGTCATGAAGACGAGATTGTCGGATTTGCGCACGTAGAGATCACCCGCCGCAAAAGCCTCCAGCGCCGGAACGACACGCGCATCGCCGGTTGCGGCGATCTGACCGATCAATGTTTCGGCCTGCTTGAAATCAGCCGTGCCGAGCTGATCGATCAGCGCCTTTGGGTCGCTTTGCGCGACGGCGTGGGCTGCGATCCCCATGGTGAACCAGAGGAAGATGGCTCCGAGAAAATATCGGATCGTCATGTCGGGGGTCCTTAGGGCGGCCGTGTATTTTATCTGGCGATGAGTATGCGGCTTACCCCCCTCTGCCCTGCCGGGCATCTCCCCACAAGGAGGGAGATCGGCAAGGTGCACCTACGTCGCTCCATCGCGACCAACGAGAAATGCGGGGCCTCACTACGAGGCGATCTCCCCACTTGTGGAGATGCCCGGCAGGGCAGAGGGGGGCATGCTTGCTCAGTTTTCAACGATTGAAGCGCCGCCCCAACGAGGGAGCGGCCCTCAACCCAAGCTCCTATCAGCTACCCTTGCCGCCGCACTTGCCCGTGGCCACGTTGAAGTTGCCGCAGGACATCGGCTTTCTCCAATCAGAGATCAGATCCTTCGAATCCGGCAGGTAATCCGACCATTCGTCGCCCACCACCTGCGGTGTCTGCTGTACGATCTCAAACTGGCCGTCAGCCTGGATTTCACCGATCAGCACCGGCTTGGTGATGTGGTGGTTCGGCATGACGGTGGAATAACCACCCGAAAGGTTCGGCACGGAAACGCCGATGATGCTGTCCAGAACCTTGTCCGTATCGGTCGTGCCGGCGGATTCGACGGCCTTTACCCAGGCGTTGAAGCCGATATAGGCGGCTTCCATCGGGTCGTTGGTCACGCGCTTGTCGTTCTTGGTGAAGGCATGCCAGGTCTTGATGAACTCGGCATTGACGGGCGCATCGACGGACTGGAAGTAGTTCCAGGCGGCAAGGTGGCCAACCAGCGGCGCGGTATCGAGACCGGCAAGCTCTTCTTCACCCACGGAGAAGGCGACGACCGGAATATCTTCGGCCTTGATGCCCTGGTTGGCCAGTTCCTTGTAGAAGGGCACGTTGGCGTCACCATTGATGGTGGAAACCACGGCGGTCTTCTTGCCGGCCGAACCGAATTTCTTGATGTCGGACACGATCGTCTGCCAGTCGGAGTGACCGAACGGCGTGTAGTTGATCATGATGTCCTCTTCCTTGACGCCCTTCGACATCAGGTAGGCCTTCAGGATCTTGTTGGTGGTCTGCGGATAGACATAGTCCGTGCCGGCCAGAACCCAGCGCTCGACGCCTTCGGTATTGGCGAGGTAATCGACGGCCGGAATGGCTTGCTGGTTGGGGGCGGCGCCCGTGTAGAAGATATTGCGCGAGGATTCTTCACCCTCATACTGAACCGGGTAGAACAGGATCGAGTTCAGCTCTTCGAAAACAGGCAGAACGGATTTACGCGAGGAAGACGTCCAGCAGCCGAAAACGGCGGCGACCTTGTCCTGCGAAATCAACTGGCGGGCCTTTTCGGCGAAAAGCGGCCAGTCGGAGGCCGGATCGACCACGACAGCTTCAAGCTTCTTGCCGAGAACGCCGCCCTTCTTGTTCTGCTCGTCGATGAGCATCAGCATGGCATCTTTCAGCGTGGTCTCTGAAATGGCCATGGTGCCGGAAAGAGAATGCAGCACGCCGACCTTGATCGTATCATCGGCAGCAAAGGCGCCATGGAAGGCGGTGGTGGACAGGATTGCGCCAAGCAGCGCGGCACTGAGCGTCTTGCGGAACATCATCGGAAGGACCCCTCTCCTTGTTGGCCTCTTGGCGAGGCTCAGCGGCATCTTCGGCCGCTGCTGGAGAGACTATCGATCTCGTGAGCGCGAAACCGTATACGTCAATTGACGTAGGCGGGGTGGCGAAAGGTGCAGGGGAAGTGTGGGGTGATATGCAGAGCGAGACGCCTCAGCTTGTTTCTTCTCCCCGCCGGGGAGAAGTCCGCGGCAGCGGGATGAGGGGGCGAGCGTCAATATATACGGAGAGCTTGCCCCTCATCCGACCCTTCGGGCTACCTTCTCCCCCTCGGAGAGAAGAAATTCGCGGCACTGTCTCACATCAAGAATGCGGCTTGCGGTCGCTTTCTTCGTCCCGGATCGCCTCGTCATGATACCAGGAGCCAAAATCCACATGAGGTTGTCTTGCCTCGCGTTCGAGGTCGCTCAAACCATCAGGACGGAACTTGGACACGCCAGTCCGCCCGCCAACAGGGAATTGGTAGATCGTTGCCGTCTCACGATGAAAGCCAGTCGCCATTTCGGTCATCTCACTCTGTTTGCATCGAAGCACTTGGTCATGAAGTCAAACCCGTGAAAGCCGGATTCGCTCCCTTTGATTAAAAAAAAATCACGTTGCGAAAAATATAGGCATAAATCGCACTTTCGACAAGAAAAACCATTCCGGAAGCGCTGGTTTTTAGGGCAAATGCCAATCCCTCGCGCGCAATTGAATTTGCTGCATTACAGCATGGCGCGTCTCGCGGTGCTGTGCGCTATCTATCAGGATTCAATGATGAAACTTGAGGGGTGTTTTGTCGTGCTGCGCCGCAACAGAAGCAAGAATGAGGGAGCCGGCACCTGTCCGACCAATATGCGGCTGAAAGAATTTTCGAAAAAATCGCCGGATAGCGCCAATCTGGCACGCGGCATGCATCTAACGTGTCAGCCCTTGAAAGCGAATGCGCTTCCGGTGGTGAAAGCCACGGGAGGCCTCAAGGCTTCGCATTGTTACCTATGAGAGGTTCGTAATGACTAAGTTCAAACTCGAGTACATCTGGCTGGACGGATACAAGCCGGTCCCCAACCTGCGCGGCAAGACCCAGATCAAGGAATTCGATGAATTCCCGACACTCGAGCAGCTGCCGCTTTGGGGCTTTGACGGCTCCTCCACGCAGCAGGCCGAAGGCCACTCCTCCGATTGCGTGCTGAAGCCCGTCGCGATCTACCCGGATCCGGCCCGCTCCAACGGCGCGCTCGTCATGTGCGAAGTCATGATGCCCGATGGCGTCACTCCGCATCCGTCGAACAGCCGCGCAACCATCCTCGACGACGAAGATGCATGGTTCGGCTTCGAGCAGGAATACTTCTTCTACCAGGACGGCCGCCCGCTCGGCTTCCCGGAACAGGGTTACCCGGCTCCGCAGGGTCCTTACTACACCGGCGTCGGCTTCAAGAACGTCGGTTCGGTTGCCCGCGAAATCGTTGAAGAGCACCTCGATCTCTGCCTCGAAGCCGGCATCAACCACGAAGGTATCAACGCCGAAGTGGCCAAGGGCCAGTGGGAATTCCAGATTTTCGGCAAGGGCTCCAAGCGCGCCGCCGACCAGATCTGGATCGCTCGTTACCTGCTGCTGCGCCTTTGCGAACAGTATGGCATCGACGTCGAATTCCATTGCAAGCCGCTGGGCGACACCGACTGGAACGGTTCGGGCATGCACTGCAACTTCTCCACCAAGTACATGCGTGAAGTTGGCGGCAAGGACTATTTCGAAGCCCTCATGGCTGCTTTTGCCAAGAACTGGAAAGAGCACATCGACGTTTACGGTCCGGACAACCACCTGCGCCTGACCGGCAAGCACGAAACCGCTCCGTGGAACAAGTTCTCCTATGGCGTGGCAGATCGTGGCGCGTCGATCCGCGTTCCGCACTCCTTCGTCAACAACGGTTACAAGGGTTACCTCGAAGACCGTCGTCCGAACTCTCAAGGGTGCCCCTATCAGATCGCTTCCGTCGTTCTGAAGACGATCGCGGAAGTGCCGCTCGCAAAGTCGGCTGCTGCCTGATATCGAACTGATGGCGTCGCCCGAACCGGGCGACGCCATTTTTCTGTCCACCGAACGGTCGGGCCGGACGGGCGACCTTTCGCTCTCTGCCCAACGCGGCATATTCTTCCTTCGCGAACTCCAAGAAGTTTCGGCACGTCAAGCAAGAAGGTGAGCGATGGGCATTCTCCAGAAATTCTCTCTCGAAAACCGCAGCGCCATCATCACCGGCAGCGGCCGGGGTCTGGGTCTTGAAATCGCCAAGGCCTTTGCCGAAGCGGGCGCCCATGTCTGGCTGACCGGCCGCAATGCCGAGACGCTGCAACAGGCGGTCGACTCGTTGCGCAAGGCAGGCGGCAAGGCGGATTATGCCGCCTTCGATATTGCCGATACCAAAGCCGGGGCGGCGCTCGTCCACCGCATCATGAGCGAACTCGGCCACCTCGATATTCTCGTCAACAATGTCGGCGCGCGCGACCGCCGCCCGCTTGCCGAATTCACCGATGAGGACGTGCTGGAATTGATCCGCACCGACCTCACCTCCTCCATTTCCCTGTCGCGGGATGCGGCGGAAGCCATGGCGGCAAAAGCCTATGGCCGCATCATCACCATCACCTCCATTCTCGGCCATATCGTCCGACCCGGCGATGCGATCTACCCCGTCGCCAAACAGGGGCTGACCGGGCTGATGCGCGCCATTGCCGTGGAATACGGCGCGCGTGGCATCACCAGCAACGCCATTGCGCCGGGCATGTTTGCGACGGAAACCAATGCCGCGCTTTCCGAAAATCCTGAGATGGTGGCCTTCGCCAAGCTGCGCGTGCCGCTGGAACGCTGGGGCAGACCGGACGAGATTGCCGGTGCGGCCCTGTTTCTGGCCAGCGACGCGGCCTCCTTCGTCAACGGCCATGTGCTGACGGTGGATGGCGGCATGTCGGTGCGGCTGTGAGAAGCCCCTTGCGGAAAGGCGCTCGATAGCCATGGCGGCACGTCAACGCATCATCCCCGTCAGGCGCGAATATAACCGCTGGGTCGCCAACCAGACGCTGGAAGATTATGCATTGCGCTTTACCGCCAAGAGCGCCCGGCAATTTTCCTCCAACCGCATTTCCCACACCGCCATCGGCGCGATTTCCTTTCTGGCGCTGGAAGCCATCGGCGGCGCCATCACGCTCTCCTACGGCACCACCAACGCTTTTTACGCCATCCTTGTCGCTGCCGTCGCCATGTTGGCCGTCGGCCTGCCGATCAGCCGTTATGCCATCCGCCATGGCGTCGATATCGATCTGCTGACACGCGGCGCAAGCTTTGGTTACATCGGCTCCACCATCACCTCGCTGATTTACGCCGCCTTCACCTTCATGCTCTTCGCGATCGAGGCCTCGATCATGTCCGGCGCGCTGGAGCTTGCGCTCGGCATTCCCTTGTGGATCGGCTACATCATCTCCGCCGTCATGGTCATTCCACTCGTCACCCATGGCGTGCGGCTCATCAGCCGTTTCCAGATCGTCACCCAGCCTTTCTGGATCGTCCTCAACATCCTGCCCTTCATCTTCATCGCCCTGATGGACTGGGAGAAATACGATCTGTGGCGCGCTTTTGCCGGTATCCACCATGCATCCGGCCCGCCGGGCACCGTGGCGGATTTCAATCTCGTGGAGTTCGGCGCGGCCTCGGCGGTCATTCTGGCGCTGATGTCGCAGATCGGCGAACAGGTGGACTTCCTGCGCTTCCTGCCAGCCGAGGGCCAGAGCCGCCTGCGCCACCGCATCGCGGTGTTTCTGGCCGGTGCAGGCTGGGTCGTCGTTGGCGTACCGAAGCTCTTGGCCGGTTCGTTCCTCGTCGTGCTGACCTTCAGTTCCGGCGTCTCGGTGGATCGCGCCGCCGACCCGGCGCAGATGTATCTCACCGCCTTCGGTTACATGATCCCCAATCAGACGGCAGCCATGCTGCTGATGGTCGCTTTCGTGGTCGTCTCGCAGCTGAAGATCAACGTCATGAATGCCTATGCGGGCTCGCTCGCCTGGTCGAATTTCTTTTCCCGCCTCACCCACAGCCACCCCGGCCGCGTCGTCTGGCTGGTGTTCAATGTGGCGATTGCGCTGCTGTTGATGGAACTTGGCATCTACCGGCTGCTCGAGGAAACGCTCGGCATCTTCTCCATCATCGCCATGGCGTGGCTCTGCACCATCTCGGCCGATCTCTTCATCAACAAGCCGCTCGGCCTTGCCCCATCAGGAATCGAGTTCAAGCGTGCCCATCTCTATGACATCAATCCCGTTGGCGTCGGCTCCATGGCGCTTTCCGCCACCATTGCGCTGATGGCGCATTTCGGCACTTTCGGCCCGCTCGCCGCCTCGCTCGCGCCCTATCTCACCCTCATTGTCGCCTTCACCGCATCGCCGCTGATTGCCTGGGGCACCAAGGGCAAATTCTACCTTGCCCGCAAGCCACGCCAGCAATGGCGCGCAGAAAGCAGCATCACCTGCTCCATCTGCGAACACCCTTTCGAGCCGGAGGACATGGCATGGTGTCCGGCCTATGCCGCGCCGATCTGTTCGCTCTGCTGTTCGCTGGACAGCCGCTGCCACGACATGTGCAAGCCGAAGGCAAAGCTGAACTATCAGGTCGCCACCGTCGCCAAGACCTTCCTGCCGAGACAGCTGGTGGCAAAACTCGCCACCCGGCTAGGACGCTACGGCATGGCGGCGGCGATTGCCGTCACCGCCATCGGCGGCATATTGGCCATGATCGCGCATCAGGTCGGCACGGCCTCGCCGGAAACCGCCGATGTGGTGAACCGCACCATCCTCATCGTGTTTTTCGTCTTTGCCGTCATTGCCGGCATTGTCTGCTGGTTCCTGGTGCTTGCCCATGACAGCCGGGTGGTGGCGGAAGAGGAATCCTCGCGCCAGAACACGCTGCTCTTGAAGGAAATCGCTGCCCACAAGAAGACCGACGCCGCCCTTCAGGATGCCAAGGAAACGGCTGAGGCCGCCAACCGCGCCAAAAGCCGTTATGTCGTCGGCCTCAGCCACGAGCTGCGCACGCCGCTCAACGCCGTTCTCGGTTACGCCCAGATTTTGGAACGCGATGAGACCATCCCCCCTCCCCGGCAATCGGCGATCAAGGTCATCCGCCGCTCGGCCGACCACCTGTCGGGACTGATCGACGGGCTTCTCGATATTTCCAAGATCGAGGCGGGCCGCCTGCAGGTCTATTCCAACGAGATCAATATCCAGGATTTCCTCGACCAGATCGTCGATATGTTCCGCCCGCAGGCGCAGGCCAAGGGGCTGGAATTCCGCCACGACCGCTCGCCCGCTCTGCCGCAATATGTGCGCACCGATGAAAAGCGCCTGCGCCAGATCCTCGTCAACCTGCTTTCCAACGCCATCAAATTCACGGACGAAGGCGCCGTCACCTTCGATGTCGGTTATCGCAGCCAGGTGGCCAGCTTCACCGTGTCCGATACCGGCCGCGGCATTGCCGAAAAAGACCTTGCCCGCATTTACGAACCCTTCCAGCGTGGCGAGGCCGAGAGCGTACGTCCCATGCCGGGCCTCGGCCTCGGCCTCACCATCACCCGGCTTCTGACCAATACGCTCGGCGGCGAAATTTCCGTCTCCAGCGAAAAGGACGAGGGTTCCACCTTCCGTGTGCGCCTCATGCTATCCGCCGTCCACCGGCCAAACACGGCGCCGGCGCCGGAAAAAACGATCCGCTCCTATTCCGGTCCACGCCGCACCATTGTCGTGGTGGATGACAACGAGGATCACCGCGAGCTGATGCGGCAGGTCCTCTCGCCGCTCGATTTCGTGGTGTTGACGGCGCAATCCGGCCCCGAATGCCTCACTCTCATCGAAGGGGTGAAGCCCGATCTCTTCCTCATCGATATTTCCATGCCCGGCATGACCGGCTGGCAGCTGGTGACGAAGCTGCGCGAGGCCGGTCAGACGGCCCCGCTCATCATGCTCTCGGCCAATATCGGCGACGGCGCTGTCGCGGGCGCCGGCGATGACAATCACAACGACGCCATCGCCAAGCCCGTCGATATCCGCCATCTCTGCGACAGGCTTGCCGTGCATCTCGGGCTGACATGGATTTACGATACCGATCTGCCGCCCGCCCCGCTACCGCAGCCCCCTGCCGAGATCGTCAATCCGGGCGCCATCCACATCCAGGATTTGCAGAGGCTTGGCGAAATAGGCTACATACGCGGCATCGAAGCGAAACTCGCCGATCTCGCCCGCAACACGGAAAACCTGCCCTTCACGCAGGAGCTCGGCGCCTATGTGCAGGCTTTCGATCTGGCCGGCTACGCGCATTTTCTCAAGCGGTTCGAAGACAGTGACAGGGGAGACCTCAAGGCATGAGCGCTCAGGCGGCGGCCCCGAGAGATATTGTATTGCTGGTGGATGACAGCCCGGAAGCGCTGGGCTTCCTGACCGATGCGCTGGAGCAATCCGGCTTCTCGGCCCTCATCGCCACATCTGGGCAGGCTGCATTGAACATCGCCGAGCGCATCACGCCCGATATCATCCTGCTCGATGCCGTCATGCCCACCATGGACGGTTTCGAGACCTGCCGACGCCTCAAGGCCAATGCGGCGGTGGCGCAGGTGCCTGTTATCTTCATGACCGGCCTGACGGAGACCGAACATGTCGTGCGGGCGCTGGACTCCGGCGGTGTCGATTATCTGACGAAACCGATCAATATCGACGAGCTGCGCGCCCGCATCCGCGTCCATCTTTCCAATGCCCGCTCGGCGCAAAGCGCCCGGGTCGCGCTTGATGCCGCCGGACGCCATCTGCTCGCCGTGCGCGCAAATGGGGCCATCCACTGGTCCACCCCGCAGGCGACGCGGCTCGTTAATGCTGCGACCGGGCGGGATGACGGCATGGACATCGTCGTCAGCCATATCGGCCGCTGGATCGGCGAAAGGGCAGCATCGGAGACCGGCCGCGATGCACCGCTGACGATCACCCAGGCCGGACGCCCCGCCCTGCAGCTTTCCTTCCTTGGCGCCATGGGTCCGGATGAGCATCTGTTTCGCCTGACCGCCGCCAACGAGAAGTCTGACGACCACCTTCTGAAAGAGCATTTCGCGCTGACCACGCGGGAATCGGAAGTGTTGTTGTGGATCGCCAAGGGCAAGTCCAACCGCGATATCGGCGATATTCTCGGCCTGTCCGCCCGGACGGTGAACAAGCATCTCGAACAGATCTACGTAAAGCTCGGCGTGGAAAACCGTGCCTCTGCCGCGGTCAAGGCGGCCCATATTCTGCATCAGGGGTGACGACTCGCCGTATTATGGTAATATCTTCCGACACATTCCCGCTCGAATACGCAAATCCTGCTTGTTGAACGAGCGGTGACCCCTTGTTTCTTCTCCCGCCGGGGAGAAGTCCGCGGCAGCGGGATGAGGGGGCGAGGATAGCGATAATACCGAGAGCTTGCCCCCTCATCCGGCCCTTCGGGCCACCTTCTCCCCGGCGGGGAGAAGAAACGCGCGGCGCCCCCCTTCCAAAAAAAATCACCACCCCTGCCCTGAACCCAACACAGGAACGCACGCCCATGGACCGTTTCATCATTCTCTCCGGTTGCTCCGGCGGGGGAAAATCCACGCTTCTTGCAGAACTTGCCCGGCGCGGTTACGCCACAATGGAGGAACCCGGCCGCCGTATCGTCATCGAAGAAACCCGCACCGGTGGCACCGCACTGCCTTGGATAAACCTCGAAGCCTTTGCACGCAGGGCCATCGCCGTAGCGCTCGAAGACCGGCAGAAAGCGCCAGAACACGGCACCGTCTTCTTCGATCGCGGCCTGATTGACGCCGCCTCGGCGTTACGCGAGGTCAGCGGTGACCCCTTCATCGAAACGCTGCGCCGCGAACATCGCTATAACAGGCTGGTCTTCCTTACCCCGCCCTGGCCGGAAATCTATCAGGCAGACACGGAGCGTCGGCATGATTTCGCCTCGGCCGTGGCCGAATACGATCGTCTCGTCAGGGATTTTCAAGCCCTTGACTATGAGACCGTCGTCCTTCCGAAAACAGGCGTCGACGAGCGTGCCGACTTCATTTTGGAGCGGCTGGACTGATCGCAGCGATCTTAGCGATTTTCCACCAGTTGCGACACGGTCACAAACTCGAACCCGCGTTGACGTAATCCATCGATGATCAGCGGCAAGGCCTGCCGTGAGGCCTCGCGGCTGCGATACATGACATGCATGATGATGATCGAGCCGTTTTTCGTGTGCTCGATGACGTGCTTCGCCAGTGTGGCTGCATCCTCGGCTATATCTGGATAGGATTCCGGCTCGACATCCCACATGATTGTTTTCCGCTCATGCCGGGAAAGATACAACGGCAAGGCGAACAACTTCTTGCCATAGGGCGGGCGGAACATGATCTCGCCCTCGTAGTCCGCGGCCCGAATGGCGGCATCCGTGCGCTCGATCTCGTCTCCTACCCGCGCCGGTCCCATCAAGGCCATGTTGGAATGCGTATAGCTGTGGTTTCCAATCTGATGGCCGTCACTGACGATCATCCGAGCCTGCGGCAGATTTTCCTCGGTTTCCTTGCCCGTCAGGAAAAAGGTCGCTTTCACGCCGCGTTCCCTCAGGATCGTCAGGACCTCAGGCGTGAAGCGCACCGAGGGCCCGTCATCGAATGTCAGGGCCACCACCGGCTTCGGCGTCTCGACCCTTGCAATGATTTCGCCGAACAATTGCGTCGTCCGGGATTTGCTGAAGAGATGCCCACCGCCGAGCACCGCCGCCAGCATGGCAAGACCAAGAAGTAGAGACACGATCCGTTTCGTCGTCATTGCCACCCCTCATTGCGGTTTGCGGGAGGCTTTGTCTCCTGCCTTCATGTCTCCAGTGTGGCCGCCGTCGCCCAAAAGAAAAGCCCGGCATTGCTGCCGGGCTTCGATTGGGTGTCACAGAGAGGCTTAGCTGCCCTGCTGGATGTAGGTGAACTTGCCGTCCGGACCCTTCTTCCATTCGTACATGACGTAGCCCGGAAGCTTTGGGTCGCCCTTTTCGTCGAAGGAAATATCGCCAAGTGCTGTCGGGAACGTGCCCTTCTTCAGCGCTTCGGCAACCTTTTCAGGCTCCACGGAACCGGCGGCCTTTGCGGCTTCTGCAATCGTCTGCATAGCTGCGTAGGAGTAGAGCGTGTAGGCTTCCGGGTTGAAGCCGGCAGCCTTGAACTTCTCGACAAGTTCCTTGTTTTCCGGGCGCAGCGTCGGATCAGGGCCGAAGGTATTCAGCGTGCCTTCGACAGCGTCGCCGGCGATGGAAGCGAGTTCGTTGGAGACGATACCGTCACCCGAGATCAGCTTTGCCTTAAGGCCCTGGTCAGCCGCCTGACGGATGATCAGACCGGCTTCTGTGTGCAGACCGCCCCAGTAGATGATGGAAACGCCGGCTTCCTTCATCTTGGAGATCAGCGCCGAGAAGTCCTTGTCGCCGACGTTGACGCCTTCATACATGGCTTCGGTGACGCCAGCGGCATTTGCAGCCTTCTTGGTTTCGTCGGCAAGGCCCTGACCATAGGGGGTCTTGTCGTGGATGATGGCGATCTTGGCGTCCTTGAAGTGGTCGGCCAGATACTTGCCGGCAATGCCGCCCTGCTGGTCGTCACGGCCGCAGGTGCGGAAGGTGTTCCACAGGCCGCGTTCGGTGAAAACAGGGTTGGTTGCAGCAGGCGTGATTTCGAGAATGCCGTTTTCGGCATAAACTTCAGACGCCGGAATGGAAACGCCGGAGTTGAAGTGACCGATAACGAACTTCACGCCGTCGGCAACGAATTTATTGGCAACCGAAATACCCTGCTTGGGGTCGGATACGTCGTCGCCCAGCACGATCTTGATCTGCTCGCCATTGATGCCGCCAGCGGCATTGATGTCTTTTGCAGCCTGCTCGGCACCCTTCTGAAGCTGAGCGCCGAAAGCAGCGTTCGGTCCAGTCAGCGGGCCGCCGACGGCGATCACAACATCGGCGAAGGCCGAACCGCTGAACGCGACCATGGCGGTCAGCGCAACAGCGGAAAGAAGAGACTTCTTCATTACTTTACTCCCAGTTCCTTGGATGGGGTTGATTGCAAAGACCCGTTCAGTACCCACCTTCACTGAACAGGAAACCGTTCCACTCTGACGAGTATTAGTGACGCCGGAAGAACCCGGCTGTCAATTCTTCTTTTTATAGGAAAATGACGACGTCCGATCGTAGAGCCAATAATAGTTATTGACCATCTGGCTTGTCCGGCGCATGCGGAAACCGATGCTGGAAAAGACCAGAAGTAGAACGACGTCAAGCACGTAATAGAAGCCGTTGATGAACGGCCCATTGAACAGGGCGAAATGCAGGAAGCGCATCACCAACCCCAGAGCCAGCGTGTAGATGACCACACGCGGATATTCGCCCCAGCCATCGGCGACGGATTTGCCCGTGCGCCATGCCGTCCAGAAACCCAAGAGAACAACCAATGCGCGCAAGACATAGCGCACGCCGTTATCCGTTTCGAAAAATAGGCCCTGCATTTCTTTCCCCATCAGGCCGGGTGTAACACCCTCGCCCCGCCTTGTTTGTCATCCCGCCGTTTGCCGGCCGGCTTTTATTGTTTGCCACCCGCCGCCTGGCGCCAAGGCTGCGGCGGGTCGCTGTTCGTAATCTTGCGCCGCAAAACGTCTGGCGCAAGTAAAATCTTTCAGTGCCGCCCGCCTTCGAGATAGGCTGCGCGAACCTGCGGGTCGGCGAGCAATTCCTTGCCCGTTCCGCTCATCGTCACCTTGCCGTTCACCATCACATAGGCGCGGTCGGAAAGCTTCAGCGCCGCAAAGGCGTTCTGCTCCACGAGGAAGACGGTCAAGCCCTCTTCCTGGTTCAGCTTCTTGATCGCCTCAAAGATCCCCTTGACGATCAAGGGCGCAAGACCGAGCGATGGCTCGTCGAGAAGCAGGAGCTTCGGACGCGACATCAGCGCACGGCCGATGGACAGCATCTGCTGCTCACCACCCGAAAGCGTGCCGCCGCGCTGGCTCTGGCGCTCCTTAAGGCGCGGAAACATCTCGAAGATCTTCTCGACGTCTTCCTTGAAATATTTCAGGTTATCGAGATTGGCGCCCATCTGCAGGTTTTCCAGCACGGTCATGCGCGGGAAAATCCGCCGGCCTTCCGGTGACTGGGCAATGCGCTTGCGCGCGATGAGATGGGTCGGCAGCTGGGTGATGTCTTCACCGTCGAAGATCACCTGGCCGGCCCGCGCCTGCGGACTGCCGCAGATGGTCATCATCAGCGTCGATTTGCCGGCGCCGTTGGCACCGATCAGGCTGACGATCTCACCTTTCTTGACCTCGACATCCACACCCGCGAGCGCACGGATATTGCCGTAATAGGTTTCGACACCCTGGACTTTCAGAAGCGGTTCACCGGACATCAGGCCGCTCCTCCGTCGAGTTCTTCCGCAATCACGTCTTCCACTTCATCATCTTCGACACCCAGATAGGCGGCGATGACCTTCGGGTCGTTCTTCACATGGTCCGGCGTGCCGTCGGAAATCTTCTGGCCATATTCGAGAACCACCACATGGTCGGAGATTTCCATGACCACCGACATGTCGTGTTCGATGAGCAGAAGCGACGTCCCCTCATCCCGGATACCGCGCAGAAGCGTGTTGAGCGCCAGCGACTCCTTCGGGTTGAGGCCGGCGGCGGGCTCGTCGAGGCACAGGAGTTCCGGCCCCGTGCACATGGCGCGGGCGATTTCCAGACGACGCTGGGCGCCGTAAGGCAGATCGCCGGCAGGGTCGTCGGCACGATCGGTCAGATCTGCCTTGTCCAGCCAATACTTGGCTTTCTCGATCGAACTTGCGACCGCCCGCTTGTAGGCGGGCAGGCCGAGAAGGCCGAGGATCGTATAGCCCGAGGCTTTCATCAGCGCATTGTGCTGCGCCACCAGCAGGTTTTCCAGAACGGTAAGACCCGAAAACAGCCGGATGTTCTGGAAGGTGCGGGCCACCTTCGCCTTTTTGGTAATTTCGAAATCCGCCAGACGCTCCAGAAGATGCGTCTCGCCATCTTGCCTGCGCATGGTGATCATGCCCATCGTCGGCTTGTAAAAGCCGGTGATGCAGTTGAAGACCGTGGTCTTTCCCGCACCGTTGGGGCCGATCAGCGCCGTGATCTCGCCACGCCGTGCCTCGAAGGAGAAGTCGTTGATGGCCATCAGACCACCGAACTTCATGGAGAGATGCTCGACCTTGAGGATCGTATCGCCAGTTACATTGGGTGCCATTGTTGTCGTTCCGGAGGCCATCAACCGTGACCTTCCTTGGTAAAGCTGCCGGAGACGGCCTTTCGCTCCTTGAGGAAGGCAGTCGGTTCACGCGATCCGACGAAGCCGCGCGGCTTGAACAGCATGACGATGACCATGGCAAGTCCGAAGAGCAGCATGCGATAGAGTTCCGGTGTGAAATCCGGTCCGAAGACATGCTTCAGGAACTCCATTTCACGCAGCAGTTCCGTGCCGCCGACCATGACGAGCGCCGCAATCGCGATACCCGTCAGCGAACCCATGCCGCCGAGAACGACGATCGCGAGAATAACGGCCGATTCCAGGAAGACGAAGCTTTCCGGCGACACGAAACCCTGACGCGCGGCGAAGAACGAACCGGCAAAGCCGCCGAACATCGCGCCCGTCGCAAAGGCGGTGAGCTTGGTGATGACGGTATCGATGCCGAGCGAGCGGCAGGCGATCTCATCCTCACGCAGCGCTTCCCAGGCACGCCCGATCGGCATGCGGCGCAGCTTGATGGTGACATAGGCCGTCAGCATGCAGAGCAGCAGGATCACGTAAAACAGGAAGATCTTGTAATAGGCCGAGGACATCGAAAGGCCGAAGGCCTTGGCGAAGTTGTTCGGGGCGCCGACATCGAAGGACCAGATGCCGAAGATCGAGGCCTTGGCGATACCGGAAATACCGAACGTGCCCTTGGTGACATCCGTCCAGTTGAGCAGCACGAGGCGGATGATTTCGCCGAAGGCAAGCGTCACGATCGCCAGATAGTCACCGCGCAGGCGCAGCACCGGAAAACCGAGGATGATGCCCCAGAAGGCCGCCAGAATGCCGGCAACCGGCAGAAGCACCCAGAAGGACAGGCCGAGATGGCTCGACAGCAGCGCATAGGAATAGGCGCCGACGGCATAGAAAGCCACGTAACCCAGGTCGAGAAGGCCGGCGAGACCGACGACGATGTTCAAGCCCCAGGCCAGCATCACATAAATGAGGATCTGGATGCCGAAATTGTCGACGAACTTCAGCGAACCCTGAAAACCGAAAAGCTGCACGGCGATAACAGGGTAGAGAAGCAGCAGCACAAGCGCGATCTTGAGGAAGTGCTTGTGGAAGAAGCCCTTCTCTTCGGATATTTCCAGCACGCCGCTCTTGGCCTTGGCCAGCTTGCGACGATCGATGGACGGCTTGATGAAACCGACCATGAGGAAACGGCCGATGGCGGCAACGGCGACGAAGATCGACAGAAGACCCCAGCGCGTTCCCCAGATCAGCTGGTTGTTGATGTCCTGATAGGTGACGATGCCGACATACAGAATGAACATGCCAAGCGAGACGACGCCCGCAATGATGCCTTCCTTGACGGCTGTCGCCATCAGGCTCTGGCCGGAAGCGTTATTTTCGGAAGCGATATTGGCCATGATATCAAACCTTCTCGACTTCCGGACGACCGAGAATACCGGTCGGCTTGAAGATCAGCACGAATGCCAGAATGCCGAACGCCGCAACGTCCTTATAGGCAATGGAGAAATAGGCAGACCAGAGCGACTCGATGAGGCCGATCAGCAGACCACCGAGAACGGCGCCCGGCAGCGAGCCGATACCGCCGAGAACGGCCGCGGTGAAGGCCTTGACGCCCGGAATGAAGCCATCGTTGAACGAGGCAACGCCGTAATACATCAGATACATCGTGCCGGCGACGGAAGCGAGCGCCGCACCCATGATGAAGGTGATGGAAATCGTCTTGTCGACATCCACACCCAACAGGGCCGCCATCTTGCGATCCTGTTCGGTGGCGCGCTGGGCGCGGCCAAGCGGCGTCTTGTTGACGATATACCAGAAGGCAAAAAGCAGCACCGAGGTGACGACCATGATGATCAACTGCTTCAGCGACACGGTTATGGCGCCGAAATGGTAGCTGTCCGTCACCATGGAGGGGATCGGCTTGTTGCGCGGGCCCTGCGTGACCTGAATGAAGTTGGACAGCGCAATCGACATGCCGATCGCCGTGATCAGCGGCGCGAGGCGGAACGAGCCTCTGAGCGGACGATAGGCAACGCGCTCGATAACCCAGTTCCACAGGCCGGTCATCAGCATGGCGACGACCATCATCAAAAGCAGAAGAAGCGCCACCGGAATGCCGGCGACAAAGGTTGTCACGATCAAAAAAACGATCAGCGCGGCAAAACCGCCGAGCATGAAGATGTCGCCATGGGCGAAGTTAATCATGCCGATGATGCCGTAGACCATCGTATAGCCAATTGCGATAAGGCCGTAGATCGATCCAAGAGTCAGCCCGTTTATGAGCTGCTGGATAAAATACTCCATGTTTTTCCCCCGGGCACGGCCTCGAATGGACCACGCCTCGTTATGTTCGTTATAGGGTGCCCTGTCAGACAGATCCCCACCGTCGAAATGCATATCGTGTTCGCTAAAAATGTGAAGTCAAAATTGGGCGATCCTGCACAAAATTTGGAATTTCCACACAAGCTGCCCTTTTCGCTGACAACAATGCTAGGATTTCAGCAGGGTTTGCTGAAAAAATGGCTTTATTCTCCCTATATAAGCTTTGTTCGGACCGTCATTTGACGCGTCGCACACAAAAGAGTAGCGAAGATGGAGAAGATGAAATCCCCAGGTGGGATGGTGACGGCAGAGATGATCGACATATTGACGACAGCGGCGCTGGACGCGGGCCAGGCGATCATGGCGGTGCACCGCGCCGGGCCGCATGTTTCCTACAAGGACGACTGCTCTCCCGTCACCGAGGCGGACCAGCGCGCCGAGACCATCATCCTGGAAGCCCTCGCCCTCCATTTTCCGCAGATCCCCGTGGTGGCCGAAGAGGCCGTCTCAAGCGGTATCCTGCCGGAGACCGGCGTGGAGTTTTTCCTTGTCGATCCGCTGGACGGCACGAAGGAGTTCATATCCGGCAAGGACGACTTCACCGTCAACATCGCGCTCATCCGAAATGGCGCTCCGGTGGCCGGTGTCGTTTATGCACCCTGCCGTGGGCAGGCATGGACCGGCATGGACGAGGCTGCCGAAAAGCTCACCATTTCCAGCGAGGGCGCGATCCTCGCGCGCGAGACGATCCGGGCCCGCCAACGCGGCGCGTCGCCTGTGGCGCTGATCAGCCGCTCGCATTGCACCGCAAAGACGGAGGCCTTTGTCGCAGAGCACGGCCTGAAGGACTGCATTTCGGTCGGCTCGTCGCTGAAATTCTGCATGCTCGCCGAGGGCGCCGCCGATATCTACCCCCGCTTCAGCCGCACCATGATGTGGGACACGGCCGCAGGCGACGCCGTGCTGCGCGCCGCTGGTGGCCGCACGCTGGATTGCGACGGGCACCTGCTGACCTACAAGGTCCGGGGCGACGGCGAGGACGCGCTCGCCAATCCGGATTTCATTGCCGAAGGTGCGATGGCGGCGGTGGGACACGCGGGGTAATTCCCGCTACCGGCAAGTTTGGTTGGCGTATGCCGCTCATCCTCTCTGCGCGGCAGGGCCGAGGGGGGTAAGCGGCACACACCAACCCGACAAAAATATTTTCATCCCCGCCCCGCGCCACCACGTCACAATACCCGCGACACCACGAACGCGGAGCCGACGCCATGACGGAACAGACGACGAGACTTTCCCTTCCCTACATCCTCCCCTCGCAGGCACAGAAACACGTCACCCACAACGAGGCGCTGCAAAAGCTGGACGCCGTCGTGCAACTGGTCGTGAAGGCCGTCCTTTCGACCCTTCCCGAAAACCCCGCCGAGGGTGACTGCTTCCTCCTTGCCTCGAATGCCACGGGCGACCTCGCGGGCAAGGCGAGAAAACTCGCAATCCGGCAGGATGGCGCATGGCTGTTCATAACCCCACAACCGGGCTGGACGGCGTGGTTTGCGAGCGATGGCAAATATCGCGTGCTTCAGGACAAGAACTGGCGCGACCTTCCTCTGCCCGCCGCAGGCCGGATGGACCGGCTTGGCATCGGCACGGAGCCGAACACGACCAACCGCCTGACGCTCTCCTCACCCGCCAGCCTCTTCAGCCATGCGGAGCAGGATGGCAGCCACCGCATGACCATCAACAAGGCGGCCAAAACCGATACGGCCTCTCTCCTGTTCCAGACCGGCTGGAGCGGCCGGGCAGAAATGGGGCTTGCCGGCCATGACGGCTTTTCGATCAAGACAAGCCCCGATGGCGCGAACTGGTACACGGCGCTGCTGTGCAGCGGCGACGGTCGGGTGTCATTGCCAAACCGCGCGCTTGCCGTGGCAGGGCTGCCGGCCGGCACGACGAAACCCGCCAGTGGATCGACGGCGGGCTTCTCCCTGCTGACTATCTCCGAGGGTGGCTTTGCCCTGGGTGACGCGGTGGAGACGGGCGGGCGCGAACTGCTCATCCCGGCAAAGGGGCTTTATCTCGTTGCCCTCACGCTTGCCGTGGCAGCATCTTCCGGCCACCGGGTCACACTTCTCAGCAATGGCTTGGCCACGGGCTTCAGCGTCGCCGGCAACGCATCCGCCGTCGGCACACAGCAGTCGGCAATATCCATCCTCGCCCTCAATGCCGGCGACCGCCTGCGGCTGCAGCACGAGGGAACGGCGGAATTCGCCCAGGGCAGCGGAAAAACCAGCCTTTCACTTGCGGCGCTGTGACCGCGGCAACCCCTGAGCGAGAAAAAACGCGTTTTTTGCAGAAATTTTTGCCCGGCAAAATAAGGCGACTCGAACAAATCAGGCGAAACCGTTCAAATTCTTAATAAATTGTCACGACCTGCTTAGGCAATTTTTAAAGGTACGGGGCTAAAGTTCCCGTCATATGGTCTTGAGTTTGTATAGAGTGTCCAATGACCGAAATGATACGCCCACGAGTTAAATATGTCATCGGCCCCGATGGCAGCCCCCTGACGATTGCGGATCTTCCGCCTGCCAATACCCGCCGTTGGGTCATTCGCAGAAAGGCAGAGGTTGTTGCCGCCGTGCGCGGTGGACTGTTGAGCCTCGAAGAGGCCTGCGAGCGTTATACGCTCACCGTTGAAGAATTCCTGTCCTGGCAGTCCTCGATTGCCGATCATGGCCTTGCCGGCCTGCGCACCACGCGCATTCAGCAATATCGCCACTAACGGCAACGGCGCCTCGCAGCGCCCCAGATCGAACGTTAACGATACCCCGTCGTCTGAACGACGGGGCTTTCGGTTTCCTATCCTCTCCGGCCGCAGTTCCCCATGGCGACCCCGGTGATTGTTCACCGGAGCACGTCCACTGCGTTCGCTTTTCCCGCTGTTTCAATTCGGCCGCAAGCCGTTACAGTGGGGACACGAACAAGTAAGGGCAAGGCAAAGATCATGGATATCAAGACGACCGAAAAAGGATCGCGCGGCGAATATCTCGCAACCGTCGACGGCCATACGGCGGAAATGACTTATTCGCGCACCTCCCCCACCCTCGTTATCATCGACCACACCGGCGTGCCCGATGCCCTGCGCGGCAAAGGCGTCGGCCAGGCGCTCGCCGCCCACGCCATCGATGAGGCCCGCAAGGGCGGCTGGAAGATCATCCCGCTCTGCCCGTTCTTCAAGGCCCAGACCCTGCGCCACGCTGATTGGGCCGATGTTATCCAGGGGTAAGGGCGGCTTATCCTCTGTCTGAGGGCAGAATAGTCGCAAGCGCCGCGGCGTATTTCTTCTCCCCGCCGGGGAGAAGGTGGCCCGAAGGGTCGGATGAGGGGGCAACGGTAGAGATAGACCGAGAGCTTGCCCCCTCATCCCGCTGCCGCGGACTTCTCCCCGCCGGGGAGAAGAAACAAGCGGCTTAAGCTTCATCCCTCACAACCGTTCCAAATATCGCGCCATTTCTTAATGCGTTTCACGCCACCTTCAACGGTGGGGTCCCGGCATGCATGCTCCGGCGGACTTCTTCCCGAAATTCGGGCGTATCCTTCGCCCCATGCACCGCCACGGCATGCTGCACGGCCGCCTCCATCAGCTCCTCCTGGGAATCGGCCGAAATGGCAACGGTGCATCTGCTGTCACTGGGAAATTCGCGGCAATCGATATATTGGCGGGCCATTTTTTCCTCCCTGCAATGGCCGCCCGCACCCGCACGGGTGCGTGCGCGTAAAAGCCTCCGGCTCACGGTCGGAACCCCTGTAAAATACGCCCTTCTTCATGTCCGAACAATCGAAATCGGGGCCGCCGCCCGGTCGTGGCGCGCGGGCAAGCAGCAAAACAAAAGGCCGCCCTTGAGGAGCGACCTTCCAAAAAAATGCAAGCCGTCCCGTCATTGAAAGCTGCCTCCTGATCCACCGGCAGCCGTCAATGAGGACGATCATTCGTCCGATTTACGCCCTGGTCAGGCGCGCGCGCGAATTGCTCCGTCGCGGTTTTCCAGTGCCGCGGCCTTTTCATATTCGGCCTGCACCTCTTCCAGCGACGCTTCCGCCGCCTCCTGCTGAGCCTTCAACTCCCGGATGGAGACCTGAAGATTATCCGCTCGCTGGCGCGCGGCCTTGGCGAAGGTCGGATAGGCGAAATGTGTCGGATCGGTAATTCCCGACTTGCTCTCTTCCAGAGAAATCTGATGCACCAGTTCCTTGGCCATCCGCTCGAATTCGGACATCATCTGCTGCAGCTGGTTAAGCTGCCTGCGTTTTTCATTGACCTGAAATTCCTTCAGGCGAACCAGGCTGTCACGCGACTTCATACGCAATACTCCATGGATAGCGAGACCCGGATCAAAATGGCACTATGCCAGCCTGATCGGCCCGTTTAACCCGCCCGTTTTCCGCAAGGGTTACTCCCTGTGCCGGAATGATTCCCAAAAGTTACCCGACGTTAATAAAAAACCGCCGTTGTTAACCTTTCGTTTACGGGCATCGTTAATGATAACGACGATCATTTAAGGGTCGGTAAATGCCAGGTCCAAAAAAACGGGCCAGACGATGTGAGAGTCGATTGAATCACTTAGCGGGAAATCCTCACGTTAAGCTTCAATTTTGGCGATTGTGGATTCACGTGCAAAAACAGCAAAATGCCTAGCTTGCTTAATAAATTCGATACACCTTGCCAAAGGCAATTAGAATTTGTTAACCATTTGGTGGCAGCCTGCAAATCAGGCAACGTCTGGATCCGCATCGCGCGAGGCAATGACTTACCGGTTCGCGGGCGGCAAAGGGGATAATTATGCGGGTTCTACTGATTGAAGACGACAGCGCGACAGCGCAGAGCATTGAACTGATGCTTAAGTCGGAAAGCTTTAACGTTTACACGACCGACCTCGGTGAGGAAGGCGTGGATCTGGGCAAGCTCTACGATTACGACATTATTCTTCTCGACCTCAACCTGCCTGACATGTCGGGCTACGAGGTGCTGAGAACGCTTCGCCTCTCCAAGGTCAAGACACCGATCCTCATCCTGTCCGGCATGGCCGGCATTGAGGACAAGGTTCGCGGTCTCGGCTTCGGCGCCGACGATTACATGACGAAGCCGTTCCACAAGGACGAGCTTGTTGCCCGCATTCACGCCATCGTCCGCCGTTCCAAGGGCCATGCGCAATCGGTCATCGCCACCGGCGAACTCATCGTCAATCTCGACGCCAAGACGGTTGAAGTGGGTGGCCAGCGCGTTCACCTGACCGGCAAGGAATATCAGATGCTCGAGCTGCTTTCGCTGCGCAAGGGCACGACGCTGACCAAGGAAATGTTCCTGAACCACCTCTACGGTGGCATGGATGAGCCGGAACTGAAGATCATCGACGTCTTCATCTGCAAGCTGCGCAAGAAGCTCGCGAACGCCGCCGGCGGCGCCAACTACATCGAAACCGTCTGGGGCCGAGGCTATGTGCTGCGCGAGCCGGACGGCGCCACGGAATTCCTCGAAACCGCCTGATCCGTTTCGGAACAGGACAGTTTTAAAAGACCCGCTGGCGACAGCGGGTTTTTTGTTGCCATTTCCAATCAGGCCGAACCATGAACGACCCTATTCCCACCCTCAGGACCAGCCGTCTGATATTGCGCCCGCTTGCCCTGGCGGATTTTCCGGCCTATCGCGATTTCATGGCCTCACCGCGCGCCATCGGCGTTAGCGGACCGCATGATCTTCCTGCCGCGTGGGCGATGTTTTGTCAGGACAGGGCATTATGGTCGTTCTTCGGTCACGGCGCGCTGATGATCGATCTCGCCGAGGGTGGAGAATGCATCGGTCAGGTCGGCATCAATCATGGTCCCCTCTACCCGAGAAGGAACTGGGCTGGCTGCTTTACGACGGCCATGAAGGGAAGGGTTATGCGGCAGAAGCCGCAACGGCGCTGCGCGACTGGGCCTTCAACACCCTCAAGCTTCCAACCCTCGTCAGCTACGTCAGCGCATCCAACCGCCAATCCGCCGCCGTTGCGGAGCGTATAGGCGGGATGCTGGACCCTATGGCGCCGCGCCCACTACCGTCCGATCTCGTTTATCGACATTTGGGGGGGCAATAGGGCCTGATTGATGCGAATCAGCGGGTCTGAACAACCCGCTCAAACAACCGCACCGGGCATTCCCGGAACGTCGTATCCCGCAAAGGCAGGAAGCCGAAGCGGGTGGCGATTGCGAGGGAGGGCGTGTTGAGCGGATCGATCATGCACACGATCCTGTTCGATATGCGCTGCGCGTCGAACCAGCCAAGGGCGGCCTGCACCGCCTCGCTGGCGACGCCCTTGCCCGTCAGATCCCTGTCGATCTTCCACATGGCCTCCGGCGCGGTATCGAAATCCGCACCGTGGCCGCGGCGCATGTTGGCGAGACCGACCTCGCCGACGATCCGCCCCGTGGCGGTTTCCTCCACCACGAAGGGGCCGAAGCCGAAGACGGACCAGTGGCCAATGAAGCGCAGAAGCCGTGCGAAGGCGAGCTCCGGATCGAGCGGCGCGATCGAACTCACGCCGGGGATCGGCTGGATGGCAGCGCTCCAGAACGCGCAATAGCGCCCCTCATCCTCGATGGCATGCGGCCGAAGACAGAGACGCGGGGTTTCGATGCGGATCAAGAAATCTCCTCCTCTCAAACGAAAAGGCCGGGCACTGGCAAAGCCGGCCCGACCCCCTGATAACGTCACGCTCGCACCGAAACGATCACGCCGTGATCGACTTCGCCGTGAAGACAATGCGATCGTCATGCACCTTGTAGTCCACCTCCATGTTGGCCTCTTCAGCCAGAAGCAGCGTGTAGTATGGCTGCACGGAATGGGCGTCGACCGCCTCTTCCAGCCGGCCCTCGTAAATTTCCACGAACTTCGCCGGCACGCGCATCATCCGGCCCTTGACGGTGATCTCGAACCTGGCGTCGCCATCGGGATTTTCCAGCAGCACATCCACATTACCGCCGCGCGGGATCGCGCCGTAAGCGACGAGGAAAAGGTTGAGCAGAAGTTTGACACGATTCTTCGCAACGATGGCGCGCGGACCGTTCCAGCTGACCTCCGCCTTCTTTTCGGCGGCGGCGAAATCCTGCGCAGCCTTTTCGGCCTCGCCGGTATCGATCGACGCGCCGGCGGAACCGGAAGCGCCGAATGCAAGGCGGGCGAACTTAAGCCGCACGGATGCGTTAAGGGCGGACGTGCGGATGAGGTCGAGGGCGTCGTCATCCGTGCCGCCCTCGTCCAGAAGTTCGAGGCCGTTATTGATCGCGCCGACAGGGGATATCACGTCATGGCACACACGGCTGCACAAAAGGGCCGCCAGATCGGGACCGGACAGCGTGATATTGAGTTTGCTGGTCATAAAATTCTCTCCTGCGCAAGGGAGGCGCGGACGGTGTGGAAATTGTTAAGCCATAATGACACCATATTTGGTAAACCGATTGTTAATAGGATGGTTTCAAAATGCCAAATGCCTTAACAGGCCACACTGGAGCCCCGTGTATCCGCAAGAATGCACGAAACATGCTGTAGAACTTTGACTCTGCGCGGCTGCCCTTTCGAAAATCGATTCGGATTTTTGGGCTGATGCGCCAACGAAACAGACGGACGGACATGACGATGCGCCTTACGAAAACCCGCACCATTGCACGCCTCGGACTGGGAAAGATTGTTGCGCTCCTTGCGAGCCTGTTGATGTGGGTTGCGCCGGCGGCGGCCCAGAACAGCGATCAGTATACTTTCCAGGAAGTCGTGGATGCAGGCCACGGATTCTTCGGTGAAACCACAGGCGGCCTTGCCAAGGTGGTGGAGCGGGCCTTCCAGCAATATGGCCTTCCGAACGGCTACATTCTCGGCCAGGAAGGCTCCGGCGCCTTCGTAGCCGGCCTCACCTACGGCGAAGGCACGCTCTACACCAAGAATGCCGGCCAACACCCCGTCTTCTGGCAAGGACCGTCGCTCGGGCTTGATTATGGCGGACAGGGCACCCGCGCCATGATGCTGGTCTATAATCTGCCCTCCGTCGATTCGCTTTATCGCCGTTATGGCGGCGTCAGTGGCTCCGCCTTCATCGTCGCCGGCGTCGGCATGACCTATCTGAAAAGCAGCGACGTGACGCTGGCGCCCATCCGCACCGGCATCGGCGCGCGCCTCGGCATTAACGTCGGTTACCTGAAGCTCACCCAGCAGCCGACCTGGAACCCGTTCTGATAAGACAAGACTATTGCGGCAGCTTTTTTCTCCCCGCCGGGGAGAAGGTGGCCCGAAGGGTCGGATGAGGGGGCAACCTTGCCGTATCTCATAATCCTTGACCCCGCATCCCGCTGACGCGGACTTTCCCCTCTCGGGGAGAAGAAACAAGTTGCAAGGTCCCGCCCATGAATTGCCGAAGGGAAACCCCTCCCCACGGTTGCAATAATAGCGTAACGTGTTTTCGCGCCCCTCTTTCCGAATGCGCGCGTATCTGAGTTTCGGAGACTGTAAAGCGTGATCGAATATGCCATTCTTTTCGGACTGGGTTTTCTTACCGCAACCCTGCTGGCTCTGTTGATCGCACCTGCGATCCACCGGCGGATCGTCGCCTATACGGAAAAGCGCATCCACGCCACGATGCCCATCAGCCCGCAGGAAGTGCGCGCCCAGAAGGACATGGCCCGTGCACTCTATGCCGCCGAAAACGCCAAGGTGCGCCAGGAGCTGGAAACGGAGCGGGAAAAGAACACATCGCTGCGCCTCGCCAACGAAGCCGCCTCCAGCGATGCCTATCGGTTGGGCGAACAAAACCGTAGCCTGTCGCTGAAAATCGAGGAACTGACGCTGGAAATCGGCGAATTGCGCGCAGCACTCGACGCCGCCGAAGACCGCGCCTCCACGATCCAGGCCGCGCTCTCGCAACAGGAGCAGGCCGCCAACGAGCGCGCGAACCAGATGGCCGACCTCACCGCGCGCCTCACCAACCTGACGCGCGAGCTGGATGATTCGAAAATCCTCGCCGCCACCCGCGATCTTGAAGCCGAACAGGCCAAGCAAAGCGCCACACGCTTCCGTAAGGAAGGCGAGACCGTCACCCGAGAACTTCAGGATATCGCCAGCCGCAACCGGGAAGCGATGGAGGCCGTTGCCCGCGAAAGCCGCAAGGTAACAAGGCTGGAGGAACAGCTGGCGAGCACCATCGCCAAAAACGCCGACCTCGACACGATGCTGACCCTGCGCAACCAGGAAGTCGCGCGGCTGAAAGAACAACTGGCGGCAACCGGCGGCCGCAGCAACGACATGATCATTCGCCTGCCGAATCCCGCTGAAAAGCCGGTTGAGCAGCCGCAACCCGCAGCAACTGCCCCAGCCGCCACGCTCGAAACCGCACCGGCCATCGAGAGGGAGGTGCCACAGACGGCAGCCCCGGAGGATGCCGCCCCCGCCTCCCCGCCGGAGGAGCCCAGCGCAGAGCCGGACGCGTCGGCGCCTGAAGGTCTGGAACAGGAAATCGAGGATATCCGCAATCAGGGCACCGCTCTCACCGAACGCCTGCTGAACGTGCGCGGCACCGGCAACGACGAGCCCATCCGCCGCGAAATCGCACGGATCGCAGCCGAGATGATCGCGTTGACAGCAGCGCGGGAGGGCGAGGCATCACCCATTCCGGGGCTCCTCGCCAAGGCGTCAGATTCGTCGGGGCGTGAAAGCCTTGCGACGCGGGCTAAGGTGGTTATGGAGAAGCGGAAACGCTAGGTTCACCGAAGTGCTAAAGCGGCTCTGATCTACACCCGCCCCATCACCCCCGCCATCTGATAAAGCGCGAGCCCGGAGGCCGTGCCCGCATTCAGGCTATCCAACTGCGGCGACTGCGCAATCCTCGCCGTATGAAACCGAGACAGTACCGATTGCGGCAAGCCCTCGCCTTCCGTGCCGATGACCAACGCCATCCGCCCGGAGCGGGGAATATCGCGGATTTCGGTCTCGCCACCCGGCGAAAGGCTCCAGATTGCAAAACCAGCCCCGGAAAGCCGCTCCAGCATCGCGACCGCCCCGCCGCCGCGGTGATAGGGAACCGAGAGCACCGACCCGACGGAAACCCGCAGCGCCTTGCGATAGAGCGGATCGCAGCACGTCTCGTCCAGCAGCACCGCATCGGCATAAAAGGCTGCCGCATTGCGGAACATGGCACCGAGATTGTCGTGGTTGGAGATGCCGCAGCCGACGAGCACCAGAGACGAGGCGGGAAGTGCTGCTATCGTCTCTTCCAGCCCATCATCGCGCACGCGCCGCCCGAGCGCCAGAATGCCGCGATGCAGGTGGAAACCGACAATACCATCCAGCACCGGCGCTTCCGCCACGTAAACCGGGACATCATCGGGGATTTCGGCAAGGATATCCGCAACGCCGGAAAGACGGTTGCGCAGGATCAGGATGCTTTCCGCCGCAAAGGCCCCACCCGCCTTGTGAGCGGCAGCCAGCATGCGCAGCACCACCGTACCCTCGGCAATGAAACGCCCCTGCCGGCCGGTGAGATCACGCTCGCGAATGTCGCGAAAGGCGGCAATGCGCGGGTCGGTCGGGTCTTCAACCGGGATCAGCGCCCGCTGACCGAAAAATGGATGTTCGGCCTCACTGGCCATCAACAGTCACATCCGCGAGGAACCGGCCGCTGGCGACATTGAAGACCAGCGCCTTGCGGGTTCCGTTTGCCAGCCGGCCATAAAACAGCATATCGCCGCCAGAATAGCTGACGTTTTCAATGGTGAAGCCCTGCGGCAGGCTGGCGGTGACCGCCATCGGGCCATTGCCGGTTGGCACGGCTAGATTTGGCGCGACGCTTTGCGTCGCCGGCGTTTTCGAGCTACCCGTCGCCTTGTAGACAACGGCACCAAAGACAGCCATAAGGGCGATGAACATCACGGAGCCCGAAACGATCTGCAAACGGATCATCCGGCGGCGAAGTTTTTCCATGACCGGATCAAGCGGCTTGTCTTCCTGTTCGTCTTGCTCGATCTGCGTCATCGGGTTCCCTGAAATGCTGATGGATCGGAAAAATAAGAATGAACGACCCCTTTAAACAAGGCGGAGACGCAAGGAAAGTCCTGATTGCCGGGGAAGACGCCGAAGGGCGCCTCGATTCCTGGCTGGCGGGCGAAGTGGGCGGCGATTTCTCCCGCAGCCGGCTGAAGGCGCTGATCGAACAGGGTGCCGTTTCCATCAACAGCAAGCCGGTGACGGAGCCGAAAAAGAAGGTGCATCCCGGCGACCGTATCGAAATCGTTATGCCGGAACCGGAAGACCCTGAGCCCAAGGGCGAGGATATCCCGCTCGATGTGGAATATGAGGATGACGACCTGATCGTTCTGGTGAAGCCCCCGGGTCTCGTGGTGCATCCCGGCGCCGGCAACTGGACGGGAACGCTGGTCAACGCCCTCATTCACCATTGCGGCGACAGCCTCTCCGGCATTGGCGGCGTCAAGCGTCCCGGCATCGTGCACCGGCTGGACAAGGAAACGTCAGGTGTCATGGTCGTGGCGAAGAACGACAATGCCCACCGGCATCTGGCCGCGCAATTTGCCGATCATGGCCGCACCGGCCCGCTGGAACGCGCCTATAAGGCCGTTGTCTGGGGTCGCCCGCGCACGCTTCGCGGCACCATCGACGCCGCTCTCGGCCGCGGTGCCGATCGCACAAAACGCGCTGTGAAGCATGAGGATTCGGACGATGCCCGTGAGGCGATCACCCATTACGAGGTGGTGGAGCGATATCACGAACGGGCGGATGCTACCTGCCTCGCCTCCATGGTGGAATGCCGCCTGGAAACCGGCCGCACCCACCAGATCCGCGTGCATATGGCCCATATCGGCCATCCGCTGATCGGCGATCCCGAATATGGTGCGGCTTTCCGCACCAAGGCGAACCTTCTCGAGGAACCGGCAAAGAGCATCGTCGGGCGCTTTCCGCGCCAAGCGCTGCATGCCTATCTGCTGGCTTTCGAACACCCCCGCACCGGCGAGGTGATGGAGTTCGAAACCGACCTGCCGGACGATATGGAAGAGTTGATCGCCGCCCTGCAGGCCTGAAAACGCATGGCGCAGGCCTAAAAAGCTGCGCCGCCCATTTCGCCGGAAGCTTCGGATAATAAAAACAGATTAGCGAAACGCGATATTCCGCAGTCGGTCCTTTTTATAGACCGCCCCAATTTCGCTTTAATCCTCGCACCTCCTTTGCCTCGCAAAGCCTTGAACCGGCGCACGTTCGAGCCGCCTTGAACGGAACCGGCATGATGACGGGATCGAGTGCGCATGACGATTGAAGACCGCCGGTTTATTTTTCAGGAATTGCGTAGTGTCGAAGGTTATATCGACCCGCCCGATGCGCTTGTTTTCAAGGCCCTGCTACAGGCCCAGACGAGAAGCGCCCTGCACGGCGGCATCGCGGAAATCGGCGTTTATTACGGTCGCTCCTATTTCTTGCTGCGCAAATTCGCGCAGGCGCAGGAAAAGGTGCTGGGCGTCGATCTGTTCGATCTCGACCCACCGCAAGACGGCAGCCTGGACCAATATGACCGCCTGATGGAAAGCGGACGCCGGCTGGGTTTTGCCATGGATGAGGACCTCATCATCAAGGGCGACAGCACCCGTTTGTCACCGGCCGACATCACCTCGCGCATTGGCCCGGCGCGCTTCTTCAGCATCGATGGCGGCCATCACCTGCACCATGTGCTGGCCGATGCGAAACTGGCGCTGGAGGTAATCGCGCCGCATGGCGTCATCGTCTTTGACGACACATTCAACCCCGCCTGGCCGGAAGTGACGGTCGGCGTTGCAGATTTCCTGCGCACCCACGGTCATAACCTCGCCTGCTTTGCCATGACGAAATACAAGACCTACGTCTGTCGCCGGGAATTTCACGCCATCTATGCGGACGCGATTGCCACCGATCCGGACCTGCAGGCGCTTGCCCATGTCGAGACGCAGTTCCTTGGCTCGAAGGTGGTGCGTCTGCACAATCCGATGCGCCGAAGGGTGATGTATGAGCTGATGGTGCGCTCCGGCCTCGGCGGTTTTTCGGAACGAATCTATCGGTCAAAAGTTAAACAGGTCAAAGAAGAGGTCGTCTCGCCATAACGCATGTGTGAACGCAGCGTTCGCTTGAAACGCGGTGCGCGCGTACATATCTGTCACATGGGTTCGTGCGGGGTCGGTAACGACCCGCAGCTTACGGTGCGCCTCCGGCGGTTATTCGCCGATCAAAGAGGGTGCCGTTCCAGACCATAGATAAGGGGGTGCTTTATGGCCCGCAATAGTTTGCCTACGATTACAGCCGGCGAAGCCGGTCTCAACAGATATCTCGACGAAATCCGCAAATTCCCGATGCTGGAGCCGCAGGAAGAGTACATGCTTGGCAAGCGTTATGCCGAGCATGGCGACCGCGACGCCGCGCATAAGCTCGTCACCAGCCACCTGCGTCTCGTCGCCAAGATTGCGATGGGTTACCGCGGTTACGGCCTGCCGATCGGCGAAGTCGTCTCTGAAGGCAATGTCGGCCTGATGCAGGCCGTGAAGAAGTTCGATCCGGAGCGCGGCTTCCGTCTGGCCACCTACGCCATGTGGTGGATCAAGGCGTCGATCCAGGAATATATCCTGCGGTCATGGTCGCTGGTGAAGATGGGTACGACCGCCAATCAGAAGCGTCTGTTCTTCAACCTGCGTCGTCTCAAGGGCCGCATCCAGGCCATCGACGACGGCGATCTGAAGCCGGAGCACGTCAAGGAAATCGCGACGAAGCTGCAGGTGTCGGAAGAAGAAGTCATCTCGATGAACCGCCGCCTGCACGGCGACGCATCGCTGAATGCGCCGATCAAGGCCTCCGAGGGCGAATCCGGCCAATGGCAGGACTGGCTGGTGGATGACCATGACAGCCAGGAAGACGTGCTGATCGAGCAGGACGAGCTGGAAACCCGCCGCCGCATGCTGGCGAAAGCCATGGGCGTTCTGAATGACCGCGAACGCCGCATCTTCGAGGCCCGCCGGCTTGCGGAAGACCCGGTGACGCTGGAAGAACTCTCGTCCGAGTTCGACATCAGCCGCGAACGCGTGCGCCAGATCGAAGTGCGTGCCTTCGAGAAGGTGCAGGAAGCGGTGCAGAAGGAAGCGCTGGAAGCAGCGCGCGCCCTGCGCGTGGTGGATGCGTAAGGTCTAAGTGGCCTGCCCTTAGTTCTCGTATGAGTTAGTCGCTCATTGAGCCCGCAGATTTCAAGGTCTGCGGGTTTTTATTTGAGGAGGAAGTGCTGCTGCGCAAAGCAGCGACCCTTGCCCCCTCATCGCCTCGCTCGCGCTCCGGCACTTCTCCCCGGCGGGGAGAAGAATTTGCGGCGACCGATCGAGCGCTAGAAACGTCTGTAAGATTTAAGAAAGATGAGGCAGTGCGGCGAATTCTTCTCCCCGTCGGGGAGAAGTGCCGGAGCGCGAGCGAGGCGATGAGGGGGCGAGCTATTGGTGGATCGCCCCCATAACCATCACTGTCCCGTCGCCGGCGTTGACGCCGCCCATTCGCTGAGCGCCTTGTCGAAGGCGGCGATGCCGTCATTGCCCTTTTGCAGGGTCAACAGCGCACGCCGGCCATTGCGGTAGGACACCGGAATGTCGATCCAGTTACGGCTCTTGAGAAGCTCGAGATTGGTCTTCATCGCATCCGGGAAGTCGTTGAGCGCGATCATGTGGAAATCGTCGGTGATCTTGGCCGGGACCGCGATCAGCGCGTTGCCGCGATCCTGCTCGGTGCTCTTCATCGCGATGCGCTGGACGCTGTCGATCGCGCCGCCTTCAAAGCCGGGCGAAACCGAGAAGACGATCTCGATCAGATGGCTTGCCGGCAGCGACGGATCGGTGTTGCGCTTGAAGGTGATGAGCGCGCTGAGGCCACGGCCGGGCACGGTAATCTGGCCCTGCACGGTCGGAGAAGGCTTGCCTTCCGCGTCGTTTTCCTGCTGCAGCGACCAGGACACGGTTCCCTGAATGGCGGTCGGAACCGTCTGGCCCAGCACTTCCTCGTAGAGGAACATGCGGTCTCCCGTGGCCGCGGCGGCAGGCTGCTGTCCCGCAGGCGCGCCAGCCGGCGTTCCGGCGGGCGCACCAGCCGTGTTGGCAGGAGCCTCACCCGCAGGCGGCGGCGCGACATTCTGTTCGTAGACGGACTGACCTTCAGCCGTCACGGGCTGGCCATTGGCACCCGGAGCCGGTCCCTCGTCGCGCTCGGTGCCATCGGCCATCAGCCGCTGTGTGAATTTGGTGCCGGTGACGGAACCGTCATCGCCATGATTCTGTGTCTGGCCCTGTTGATTGGTCGGCGTTGCCGGCTGCTGCTGGCCCGTGCTGGCCGGTGGCTGCTGCGTCGCCGGTGGGGTGGTCGAAGGCTCAGTCTGCGTGGTCTCGGTCGGCGTGGTCGACTGCCCGCTGCCGCCGTTCTGGGCGGAGCTGACGAGGCCTTCCACCATATCGTTCAGCGCGTCGCGGTTCATCCACATGGCATAACCACCACCAGCCAGAAGTGCCACCCCGACGACGGCGAGAACGACTGACGCATAGTTACGGCGCGGCTTTTTCTTGACCATATAGGCCGGCGTCGCCGCCGTGGCAGCGAGGCCGGGCACGTCACCAGTCGCCTGTCGAGTGGAAGATGTGGCGCCGTCATAACCGATCAGTTCATCCAGATCGTCCCAGGGCGTACGTTCCTTGTTGTCCTTTGCGGCCGCCTGCTCCCCAAAGGGATCATCGTCCGCGCGCGGCAGCGCCGGCGCATCCTTGGCGGGAATGGCAATATCCGCGTCCTGGAAATAGGACGAGAAATCCTCGACCACGGCTGCCTTTTTCGGAGCCGGCTCTTCGCTCGGGTGATGCTCGTCAAAATCGTGCCGGCCACCAAAGGCGGGCGCGTGCTCGACAGCCGTGGGGCCCAGATGGTCGTCGGCGTCGCGTCGATCAGTCTCGCCATACGGCGCGGGCTCAAAACTGACGTCCGGCTCCTGATAATGCTGCGCGGCATAACCGGCGACGACCGGGCGTCCGTCGGTCTCGTCGCGAACCTCTTCATAGTCCCCGTCGGCCGGGCGAAGATCGTCGTTGCGTTCGTCGTCCAGCTTGCGCCAGTCGTCCTCGTCCACGGGCTGCGCCCAATGGGGGGGAACGGCATCGTCAACAGGTGCGGGTGTAAACACCGGCTCCGGCTCGGCATGGTCCTGCTGCGGCTCGTGAGCCGGCTCTTCCTCCGCGCGGGTGAAATAGGTGCCGACCTCGTCATGGGGGGCGTCTACCAGTGCCGGCGCAACAGGCTCGGGTTCCGGTGCGTCGTAGAGCTCTTCCGGCTCGTGCCCCCTGTCAAGCCGCTCCTCTTCGGAAGCGTGAACATCGTGGCGCGGCTCGTCGTAACGGTCCGGCTCCTGGTAAACCGGTTCCGGCTCAGCCGGTGCAGCATCCGCGTGAACCTGCTCTTCCCGCTCGTCTTCGCGATGGGCAGGCTCTTCCGGTTCGGCCTCGTGCACGACTTCGGCGGGCTGGGCGGCCGGCTCCTCAGCGGCTTCCTGATGATGATAGGGAGCAGCCGTTTCCTCTGCCGCTGGCGAGAAAGCGTCATCATCCTCCAGCGCCGGAAGCGCCTCGGCATATTCGCTGTCCACCTCTGCTATGGCGGCGTCCAGCTTGGCGATCTGCCGGCGCAACAATTCTTCCGGCGGACGTGGCTTCATATTCTCGAGCTGGCGCACAACAGCACTGCGCGCCTTGTCGTAAACCTTCGCCCGGTTCTCGGGAGTATTGTTCGCCAAGCCATCCACGGCCTTGCGAATGACTGCTACAAAATCCGCCATAAGCACTTTCTCGTCGTGACCGGCGACGTACCGGCCCGATATGGTTTATGAATCTAGATCGCCGAGGACATTAGTCCTCAAACGGATCAGTCACAAGTATGGTGTCGTCACGCTCCGGACTTGTCGACAGAAGCGCAACCGGCGCTCCGATCAGTTCCTCCACCTGCCGAACGTATTTGATTGCCTGAGCAGGCAAATCCGCCCATTTTCGGGCACCGACGGTAGATTCTTTCCAGCCTTCCAGCGTGATGTAGATCGGCTCGACACGCGCCTGCGCGCCCTGGCTAGCCGGAAGATGATCGATTTCCTGCCCGTCAAGCTTGTAGCCGACGCAGATTTTCAGCTCATCCAGACCGTCGAGAACATCGAGCTTGGTCAGCGCAATGCCGGTAATGCCGTTGGTGGCGACCGACTGGCGCACCAGCGCGGCATCAAACCAGCCGCAGCGGCGCTTGCGGCCGGTGACGGTGCCGAATTCATGACCCTTTTCGCCCAAGAACTGGCCGATTTCGTCGTTGAGTTCGGTTGGGAACGGGCCTTCGCCAACACGCGTGGTGTAGGCCTTGGTGATGCCGAGAATATAACCCAGCGAACCCGGACCCATGCCCGAACCGGCAGCAGCCTGGCCGGCAACCGTGTTGGAAGAGGTCACATAGGGATAGGTGCCGTGGTCGATATCGAGCAGCGAACCCTGCGCACCTTCGAACAGGATGCGCGCACCGGCGCGACGCTTCTTGTCGAGCAGCAGCCACACGGTTTCGCTGAACGGCAGGATGCGCTCGGCAACCGAGGACAGCTCCTCCATGATCGTTTCATGCGAGACTTCGGCCGCGCCGAAGCCGCGACGAAGCGCATTGTGGTGCGTCAGGATGCGATCGACCTTGGCGGAAAGCGCCTCCATGTCGGCGAGGTCCATGACGCGGATGGCGCGGCGGCCGACCTTGTCCTCGTAGGCCGGGCCGATGCCGCGGCGGGTGGTGCCGATCTTGGTGCCGCTGTTGGAGGCGGCGTCTTCGCGCATGCCGTCCAGTTCACGGTGAAGAGAAAGAATGAGCGTGGCATTGTCCGCGATGCGCAGGTTTTCCGGGGTCACCTTGACGCCCTGCGCTTCCAGACGGCCGATTTCGGCGATCAGCGCATGCGGGTCGACGACGACGCCATTGCCGATGACGGCGAGCTTGCCGGGACGCACGACGCCGGACGGCAGGAGCGAAAGCTTGTAGCTGACACCATCGATGACAAGCGTGTGGCCGGCATTGTGACCGCCCTGGTACCGCACGACGACATCTGCCCGCTCGGACAGCCAGTCGACAATCTTGCCTTTACCTTCGTCGCCCCATTGCGAGCCGACCACCACAACATTCGTCATTTCTTGCTTTCCTGCTCATGGCGCCTGCGCGCCCGATAACCCGATGGGAAACCCAAACCCGCGAATGTATACTGTGTTGTTTTAAGGAAAGCGACCCTGTTTCTTATGGAGAATTTTGCTTTTTCCGTGACAAGCCGCCGATTTCCCGCATTATCTCGCCCGGCGGAGGACGAAGCGCGGGCACAGGGCCACGCCCGACCTCCCTGTCATTTTCCCGCCCCGTGAAAAAGCGAACCATAAGCGTGCCTTCCAAAGCCTATATCGCCCTCATCATCGCCACGCTCTGCTGGGGCGGCAATACCGTTGCCGGCAAGCTTGCCGTCGGGCACATCAGCCCCATGGCTTTTACCATGCTGCGCTGGGTATTTGCGGTCGCCATCATCTTCGCCATTTCCGTGCCGCAACTCATCCGCGACTGGCCGGTGGTGAGGACGCGCCTGCCCTATTTCTTCGTGCTCGGCACCGTTGGCTATACGGCGTTCAACGTCTTTCTTTACACGGCACTGCAATATACCTCGGCCATCAACGTCGCGGTCATTCAGGCCGGCGTGCCCATGGTCATTTTCGTTCTGAACTTCGTGCTGTTCCGCACGCGGGTGCTGATCGGCCAGATCGTCGGCTTCTGTCTCACCATCGCAGGCGTGGCGCTGCTCGCTTCCCACGGTAATCCGCTTTCGCTGCTGTCGCTGGAAGTCAATGTCGGCGATGCGATCATGCTGCTCGCCGTGCTGGTCTACGCAATCTACACCGTCATCCTGCGCTGGAAGCCCATCGTCGACTGGCGAACGCTGATGGCGATCCCGGCCTTTTTCGCTCTCCTCACCTCCATTCCCCTGGTCTTCTGGGAAATGTCTCGCGACACACTGATCTGGCCGGATCAGACCGGCTGGATGCTGGTGACCTATGCGGGCATTTTCGCCTCGCTCATCGCCCAGATCCTCTACATCAGGGGCGTGGAGCAAATCGGCGCCAACCGGGCTGGCCTTTTCATCAATCTCGTGCCGGTTTTCGGCACATTGCTGTCCGTGGTCGTGCTCAGCGAGACCCTGCATGGCTACCAGATCGTGGCATTGATGCTGGCGCTCGCCGGTATCGCCGTTGCCGAACGAAAAAAATCGCCGGCTTCCTGAACCAACAGGGATCAGGAAAACCGGCGCAGTCTGGCAGGCATGAATGGGTAAGCATCGGATCGAACGATATTTCCGATGCTGAAGTCTAATCCTTAGAGCGCGTTTTCCCGGCTCTCAGGAGAAACGATGGTGTTGCCGAGAACAACGTCGCCTTTATCGGTGGTGACGATAAGCACCTTTTCGAGCGATCCGTCATTGTTCAGTGAAAAGGCGACGCGCAGCGCATTGGACGACCAGCCAGCACCGGCAAGAGCCGTGCGCTTGATCGCGGCGCAGTCACCGCAATCGCCCAGGCTTACCGATGGCGTTGCCGGAACATCACTTGCGAAATCGGAGAAATAATCATCGAGCGCATCCATGGTGGCGTTCACATCGCGGTTGACGCGCAGCAGTTCTTCACGGCGCTCAACCGTCAGCGGGGCAGACATCCTGCCAACACACTGGCCAGCGGCAAGAACACAGCCATCGAAACCATCCCGAGGGGAAAGACCGATCTGCGTCACCGCAGACTTCTCGACGGCGGCAAATCCACGCGCAAAACCGGCAGCACCCGCCGCGTCGGCATGGTTGGACATGGAAGCAATGGCAATTCCGCAGATGGCGGCAGCAATAATCTTCTTCAGCATTTCATACCCCGTTTGCGATCCGCCGGCTTTTGCCGGTCTCGATGTCGTTCTTTCGGAGCACCTCGTTCAAAGGCCGCTCCCTGTCTGTGATCCCACAATGGCACAGCACTGTTTTCAGCCGCTTTAAGCGGATTGCTACAATTTTATCGGTTTTCATTTTTGGACAGCGAGGCCCACTCGCGGACATGCGCCCATATCGCCGCCGCGAAAGTTGCGGCAACGTCGGAGGGATATAAAAGGGCCGCATCGCTGCGGGGCATGGATTGGTATTGGAGGGTTGCAGACGATGCGGCCCGGCTCCGATATTTTTAACCTGTAACGCACCCGCCAAACCGGTTCCTGTTTGGAAGGAGGTCACATGCCGGCCGCCTCAACCGTGACATCGGGAAACTCCCCGGTCTCGGCCGCCTGCCCCGCCCATCTCGCGCCGCGCGCACGTTTGATGACCGGTATGGAGACAAGCCTACCGCACCGGATGACAGCGGGGATGTGCGGGGAAGAAAAAAGTCGAAAAATGGCAGGAAGCGACGATGCGCGTCCGGTTTCGCCCCATCCCGGCCACAGGAATTTTCAGGGTATTAACGACCGTCCGATCGGCCGCATTTGAATTAACCTTGTCTTAAAACCCGACGTTAATGGTTAGCAATTTAAGAATAACGGAACGAAAGGGTTCCGTTATGCGTGGCGTATTTGCCGTTGTTTTCCTGATGCTGCTCGTCCTGGCCGGTTGCGCCACCGCACCGTCGCAGGTTACCAATGCCTGTGCGATTTTCGAGCAGCGCAACGGCATCTTCAACAACTGGCGGCGCGACGCGAAAGCGGCCGAGCGGGAATTCGGCGTGCCCGTGCCTGTCATGATGGCGACGATCTACACTGAATCCGCCTTCCGCCCCTATGCACGACCGCCGCGCACCAAGCTTCTCGGTTTCATTCCCTGGAAACGCCAGTCCACCGCTTACGGATATGCGCAGGCGCTTGACGGCACATGGAGCGTTTATCAGCGCGAAACAGGCCGCTGGTCGGCAAGCCGCACCGATTTCACCGATGCGATCCATTTCGTCGGCTGGTACCACGCCAAGAGCCGGCGCGAAAACGGCATTGCGCTGAACGACCCCTATAATCTCTATCTCGCTTATTATTCCGGTCATGCCGGTTACGCGAAGGGTAGCTGGCGCAACAATGCCGCAATCCAGCGAGCCGCCCGCCGCTCGGCCAACATGGCGCTGCGTTATGAGGCGCAGCTGCAGCAATGCGGATATCGCTGAGGCGGCGGCCCAGCACGATCAAGTCCCCGATCGAAAAAGACTCCTTTCACGGCGCAGACGCGCCGTGGCTAGAGGCCGGATCAGATCCGGCATGACGGGGTTGTCACCTATTCCCCATAGCTCGCCAGAAAACCCCTGACCGCTTCAATCTCACCGGAGCGGATTTCATGCCCGCCCGGGTGCCACACGGTTTCCACCGTCCCGCCTTGCGCCTTCAGGCTCTCCTCCAGCGCCCGGGTCAGCGGCACCGGGCAGATCGGATCGCGCTCGCCCGCGGTGATCAGCACGCGGCGGGTGGACTTGGCCGGGAGGATCTTCGGCTCGAACGGGATGAGCGGATGCATCAGCACCGCCGCATCGAAAAGCTCCGGCTGCTCTATCAGCACATTGGCGAGAATATTTGCGCCGTTGGAAAAACCGAGGCCGATCACCGGTCCGGCCTGATAATGCTCGCGGTTCGCCTTGACGAAATCGGCAAGCTTTTCGGTCGCACGCTCAAGATCGGCCATGTCATAAACGCCTTCGCCGGTGCGCCGGAAGAACCGCGCTGCGCCATGCTCGGAGACATCGCCGACGGGTGAGAGAATGGTTGCCCGCGGCAGGAGGCCCGAGCCGAAATCGAAAAACTGGTTCTCATCGCCGCCGGTGCCGTGCAGCAGGACGAAGAGCGGCGCACCGGGCGCGCCGGCGCGGGATTTGTGGAAATAGCTGTCCTTGGACATGGGAGAATCCTTTCTCGAAGGAGGAAGTTCAGAGATGCCGCTCGGCTTTTTCAGCAGAGGGAAATCACATGTGGAGCGAGAGATTTCAGCTTGTCGCCTTCTCCCCGAGGGGGAGAAGGTCGCGGCAGCGGGATGAGGGTGCAAGGGTAGCGAGATACGGCAACGTTGCCCCCTCATCCGACCCTTCGGGCCACCTTCTCCCCCTCGGGGAGAAGAACACCGAGGCAATGTCGTGCCAGAGGCTATCGAGGGATTAAACCGCCTTCTCGTCACCCAGCGGTTCCAGCTGCTTTTCCAGCGCGGCACGCAGATGCGCATGCTGGGTAGGCAACTTCAGCGCCTCGCCGAGATGGGCGGTATCCTCGTCGCGGTCGAAACCGGGTTCGTTGGTGGCCACCTCGAACAACACGCCGCCTGGTGTGCGGAAGTAGATCGCCCAGAAGTAGTCGCGGTCTATGACGGGGGTTACCTGGTAACCCGTATCCATCAGCTCCTTGCGCACCTCCAGCTGCTTTTCGCGGTTTTCGACCGCAAACGCGATGTGGTGCACGGAACCGGCACCGAGCCTTGCACCCGATATGTTCGGCATTGTTTCGATATCGATGACATCGGCGCCGTTACCGCTGGGCATACCGAGACGCAGCACGCCGTCCTGACGATCCACTTCCTCGTAACCCATGAATTTCAACAATTCGGCGGTCGCGCCCTCGTCGCGAAGCCGCAGCGAAGCACCCTGAAAACCGTGGATCGCCTGATCTTCGCCGACACCATTGCCGGTCCATTGGGCGCGGGCATCATCCCTGACCTCGACCAGCGCAAAACCGTCGCCGTCTGGCCCGGCGAAATGCAGGCGCTTGTTGCCGAAAGCTTCGTCCGATTTCAGACCATCGACGCCGGCCCTGGAAAGACGGTCCTGCCAGTAACCGAGCGACCCTTCCGGCACCGAAAACAGCGTCGTCCCCACCTCCCCGGTGCCGGGGCGGCCGCGGGCAATATGCGGGAACGGGAAATAGGTCATGACGGAGCCGGGCGTGCCGACTTCATCGCCATAATAGAGATGATAGACATCGGGCGCGTCAAAATTCACCGTCTTCTTCACCCGGCGCAGGCCGAGCGTATCGGTGAAAAAACCGTTGTTCTGGCGCGCGCTTGCCGCCATTGACGTGACGTGGTGCAGACCCTTGATCTGGTTGAGCATGATGAAACCCCTTTTCGCCGGCAGGCCTCGCAATCGGGCCAGCCCTGTTCATGGCGTTAAGATGGGGTAAGAGCCGCCTCCGGCATAGAGTGGACGGCAGGAACGGATTGTTTCCGATCGGTGAACAATAAAATGGACTGTTCAACCGGTGAGGTGGGCCAGCGAAATCTCAGTGGTCGTCGGCAGCGCCCATGGTCCAGTAACCCACGGCCCGCAGGGACGCCTTCGGGAAACCGATTTCGTCGGTCAGGAAAGATTTTACCGCTCTCGCCTCGGATTTTTCGCAGGCGGCAAAGACATGCAGGCCATCGTGGTTCGCACTCCATGCATGCTGGCGCAGCGCCTTTTCGATGAGCCCGGAGGTGCCGGCAGGCTTGCCGCGACGATAGAGCCATGTCCATTCGACATCTGCCGCGCAGACCACCTCCTGCCGCTCGGCCTCATTGTCTATTTCCGCGTAGACGCTAAGCTTTTTGCCGGCAGGCATTTCGGTTGCCATGCGCAGCATCACCGGCAGCGCGGTTTCATCCCCGGCAAAAACGTAACGCTCGGCTGGCGGGCAGACGCCGCTCGGGCCGACGATGCCGACGATATCGCGGGGTTTTGCCGTCGCGCCGAAGGTTGCGCCGGGCATGTCTTCGCCCTCATGCATCACGAAATCGATATTGACTTCGCCGCGGGCGATATCGCCGGACCGGATGGTATAGACACGCCGTGTGAGAAGATCGTCACCCTGTGGCCAGATGATCGCGCCGGTGGGGGCAAGATAGGGCCAGACCGGCGCACGCGCCTGATCCGGCACCAGCAGCAGGCGCACATGCATGCCGCCGGTCAGCAACCTTTCGATACCAGTTTCGACCGACACGACCAGCCGGCGCATATGCGGCGTGAGATTATAGGCACGCGCGACCTTGCCGACGAAAAGATTGGGCAGTTCGCGCTGTTCGGCGCCATGGCCGCTCCAGCGGAAATCCAGCCCCGTTTCGCCGGAAAACTCCGCAATATGCTCGGCCACCATGGCCTTGACCGACGTCAGGATATGTTCGGAAACGCAGTTTACCCGCGCGGCAAAACGGCCACCTTCGGCGCTGAAGCTGCCATGGCCATATTCCGTCTTGAACCGAACCGTCGCCCCCTCGCGCTCCATTTCCATATGTTCGGAAAAATGGTCCTCAAAGGCATCGACGATCGACAATGGATCGGGCAGCGAGACGGAGGTTTCGGCAGACAGCAGCGGCACGGGCATAATCCTTCACTTTGTAGTCTAGTATTCTTTAGACCGGAGGCTGCCGCGCGTAAAGACATTTCGGTTCTGAATCCCGTCATGCCGGACCTGATCCGGCATCCAGCCAGCCCAAGTCTTTGGGCTGAAAGGGCTTTTCTTGCCGCGCAGACGCGCGCCGGCTGGATTCCGGCTCAAGGCCGGAATGACGGAAATATATGCAGGGATGGCTTACACGGTTTCCGGCAATTGCCAGTTAACCGGATCCCGCCCGTGGGAGATGAGGAAGGCATTTGCCTTCGAAAAATGGCCGTTGCCGAAAAAGCCGTTATGGGCCGAAAGCGGCGACGGGTGCGGGGAGCGCAGCACGAGATGTTTGCGCTGGTTCACGAAGGCGGCCTTCTTCTGGGCATAGGAGCCCCACAGCAGGAAGACCACATGCTCGCACTCGTCGTTGACGGCGCGGATGACGGCGTCGGTGAATTTTTCCCAGCCCTGCCCCTGATGCGAGGCGGCGCGGGCCTCCTCCACCGTCAGCACGCTGTTGAGCAAAAGCACGCCCTGTTTCGCCCAGCTTTCCAGAAAGCCGTGGCCGACCGGGCGAATGCCGAGATCGCTCTGCAGCTCCTTGTAGATATTGACGAGCGAGGGCGGAATGCGCACGCCGGGCTGGACGGAAAAGCACAGCCCGTGCGCCTGACCCGCACCATGATAGGGGTCCTGCCCCAGAATGACGACCTTGACCTCATCGAGCGGCGTCAGATCGAGAGCGCGGAAATAATCCGCGCCCTTCGGAAAGATGCGCTTGCCGGCTGTCTTTTCGGCAAGCAGGAACTCTTTCAGCTTCAGCATGTAGGGGCTGGCGAATTCGCCGGAAAGAACGCGCTTCCAGCTGTCTTCGAGTTTCACGCCTGCCTCTCCCATGCCCGCCTCCATCAGAGCTTATTTGAACCGGTTGCCGCGCTGCAGCACTTCGATCTTGTAACCATCGGGATCGCAGATGAAAAAGTATTTTGCAAAAGGCTGACCCTTATAATCCGCTTCGATGATCTTGCCCGGAGAAAGACCCATGTCGATGAAACGCTGGTGTTCGGCCTCCACATCGGCAACGCTGACGGCAAGGTGTCCATAACCGTCGCCCAGCGCATAGGGCACCTCGCGGCCGCGATTGACAGTCAGCTCCAGCTCGAAATCGCTCTCGGTATTGCTGAGATAGATGAGCGTGAAATTCTCGAACTCGGCGCGTTCTGCAATCTCGAGTCCGAAAGCCTGTCTGTAAAATTCCACCGAACGCTTCTCGTCCAGCACCCGGACCATCGAGTGGATCAGCTTGGCCATGGTGTTATCCTTCTTCTTCCTGTTGACGGCCCGGTTATGCTCCGGGCATCGCGGCCCATGGGAATAAGGACTGAGCGCGGCGCTTTCAACCCTAAAGGCGCCCGCCGACAAGGTGGAACGACCCGTTCACGGTAAATGTGATGGCGAAAGCCCCGGTTTCTCCGCTGTGGCCAAAGATGTGGCGTGGGCTTGGTATCGATTTGGCGTCATCACCCTATCCTGACTGGCGAACTCATGATACCGGCTTGGACATGCGCCTTTTATACCTCTGTCTTGGCTGGCTTATGGTCGCGACCGGCATTGTCGGCGCGTTCCTTCCCGTTCTGCCGACCACGCCATTCCTGCTTCTGGCGCTGTGGTGTTTTTCCCGCTCTTCGCCAAAGCTCGAGGCGTGGCTTCTTGCCCATCCAAGGTTCGGTCCTTCGCTTCGCCGATGGCGCGAGCGTGGCGCAATTGCCCGCAAGGCCAAGCTCGCGGCACTTTCCGCCATGACGGTCAGTTATGCCGCCTTTTGGTTCCTCAGCGAGCCGCCGCCGCTGCGCGCGACCATCGTCGCCGCCGTCATGCTTGGCTCCGCGCTTTTCATCGCCACACGCCCGGAAAGCTGAAGACAGCCTCTGCTAGCGATTCCGTGACTGCGGCAGCACATAGGGGATATGCCGCGCCGGAAGGCGACCGACAACGCCGCCGATGCCATAAACCCGGGCGATCGTCTCATCGCTGATCGTTTCCAGCGAAGGCCCGATTGCCGTCACCCGACCGCCATGCATGACGATAAGCTGATCGGCAAATTCCGCCGCAAGATTGAGGTCGTGGAGGATGGCAAGCACGAGACCGCCGCCGCCTGCAAAATCGCGCGCCGTTTCCAGCACGGAAATCTGATGGCCGATATCGAGGCTGGCCGTCGGCTCGTCGAGGAACAGTGCCCGCGCCTCGCCATTATCCACGGGGTTCGGCACCTGTGCCAGCGCCCGGGCAAACTGCACCCGCTGCTGTTCTCCGCCGGAGAGCATGTTGTAGGAGCGCTGCTCGAAACCCCGCAGCCCGGCCTTGGCGAGCGCGCGGCGGGCCTGCTCTTCCGGCGCGCGGGACCCCTGTGCGACAGCTCCCATCCGCACGATCTCAAGCGCAGTGAAGGGAAAGGCAAGCTGGGTATTCTGGGGCAGCACGGCTCGCAGGCGGGCGAGCTGGACCGGCGTGAAGACGGAGAGCTCGACATTATTATACGTCACCGACCCGGTCTCGGAACGCATTTCGCCCGAAAGCACCTTCATCAGCGTGGATTTGCCAGCACCGTTCGGACCGATGACGACATTGACCTTGCCGGGTTCCAGATCGACGCTGACTTCATCGAGCAGACGGCGGCCGGAGCGGATGAGGGTGAGGTTTTGAGCCCGGATCATGGCGTATTCCGCATGGAAAAGCCACCGCGTCCGAGCAGCAGGAACAGAAAGACCGGCGCACCGATGAGCGCCGTGACAACCCCGATGGGCAGTTCCGCCGGTGCGGCCACCGTGCGGGCGAAACTGTCGGCCAGAAGCAGCAGTGCCGCGCCACCCAGCGCCGAGGCCGGCAGCAGGAAACGGTGCGACGGACCGATGGCGAGACGAAGCAGATGCGGCACGAGGATGCCGACAAAACCGATGGAACCGGCCGCCGCCACGCTCGCCCCGCAGGCGGCGGCGACAGCGAGAATGACGATCCGTTTCAGCCGCTGCACCGGAATGCCCATGTGAAAGGCGGCGGCATCGCCAAGGATCAGCGCATCCAGCCCGCGTGCGACGAAGGGAATGATAGCAAGCACGACGATGATGAAAGGCAGGGTGGCGAGCACCTTGGCTGGCGTCGCCCCACCGAGCGAACCGAGCGACCAGAAGGTGATGTCGCGCAGCGCGCGATCATCGGCCACGAAGATCATCAGTCCGGTCAGTGCGCCGCTGATGGCGGCCACGGCAATGCCAGCCAGAATGAGCGTGGTGGTGGAGGTCGCGCCGTCCTTGGTGGCGATCACGTAGAGCACCCAAGTGTTCAGGAGCCCGCCGAAGAATGCCATGATCGGCAGGAAATGCGGGCCGAAAAACACGGCAACCGTGGCAAGCGCGCCTTCCCCCAGCGAAATCGCCGCAACAGCAAACAGCGCCGCACCCGATGTGACGCCGACAATGCCGGGATCGGCCAGCGGATTGCGAAACAGACCCTGCATCATCGCACCGGAGACGCCAAGTCCCGCGCCGATCAACATGCCAAGCGCCGTCCGTGGCAGGCGCACCGCCTCAAGAATGACCCGGTCGCGCTGATCGAGCTGATCAGCACCGCCGGAGAGGTAGGCAAGGAGTTCGGAGGCGCCGACACCCGTGGGACCGCTGATGAGCGACACCCCGCAGGCAAACAGCAGGATGCCGACAAGCAGGACAAGTGTCATCGCACCCTGACGGGACCTGTCGCCCGCAACCCGTTCATCGGCCGAACTCAAGAGTGCAAGGCTCACGGCTTCACCACATCAGGATAAAGTTTCGCTGCCAGTTCGCGGCCGGCGGCTGGGGTGCGCGGGCCGAAACCGATGAGATATAGCCCGTCCATGCTGATGAGAGCCTTGCTGGCGGCGGCCGGCGTGGACTGGAAGGCGGGCAGCGCGAAAATCTCATCTGCCTTGCCGGCATGATCGCCCCGCGCCATGGTCAGCACGACATCGGGTGCCGCGGCGATGACAGCTTCATCCGTCAGCGGCTTGTAACCGTTGATCTCCTCAGCCGCATTGATGCCGCCGGCCATTTCGATGATCGCAGCCGCCTCGGTATCCTTGCCCGCCGCCATGATGCGTCCACCTGCGGTGGACAGCACGAAGAGAACGCGCTTTCTGCCCTTTTCCGGCACAGCGGCGACATCCTTGGCGAGAGCATCGAGCCCGGCCCTGGTTTCGGCGGCCAGCGCGCCGGCCTTGTCGGAAAGACCGACGGCCGCACCGACATCCTCGATTTTCTTCGGGATCGCGTCTCCGCTCGGTGGTGTATCGACGGTGACGAAAGGCACCGCGCTTGCCTTCAGGATCGCGATGACATCGGCCGGTCCGGCGCCATCCTCGGAAAGAATGAGATCTGGTTTCTGCGACAGGATGCCTTCCGATGAGAGCGCCCTCATATAACCTATGTCGGGCTTTGTCAGTGCGTCGGCCGGATAGCTGCTCGTGCTGTCGCGCGCCACGATGCGGTCCTGCGCGCCGAGCGCGTAAAGGATTTCGGTCACGGTCCCACCCACCGCAACGATCCGTTTGGCTTGCGGATTGCCCTTGTCGGACGCCATGGAAGCCGGCGCGGTAAAGGCGATTGCAGCTGGCACGAGGGCGGCGAAAACAACGGAACGAAGGCGGAAATTCATCATGACGTCATCCTGAAACGCGACCGGCGCCATTGCCCGGCGCCATTAATCTTGAGTTCTTTACACATGTTTATCCACTTCGCAATCCGTAAGTGGAGTATTTTTGTTTGCTTTAATACGAACCTCTTCCCAAGCCGGTTTTCGCTCGATATCCTGACTGAAACAGGAAACTTAAAAGGAGACTCTGATGTTTATCGCCATGAACCGCTTTCGCGTCGTGCCGGGTTATGAAGAAACCTTCGAATCCATCTGGCGCGAGCGCAAATCGCATCTGAGCGAATTGCCGGGCTATATCGAATTCCACATGCTGAAGGGCCCGAAAGCGGACGACCACACGCTTTATGCCTCGCACACGGTCTGGGCCACCAAGGAGGATTTCCTTGCCTGGACGAAATCCGAACAGTTCCGCGCCGCCCATGCCAAGGCTGGCGAGAACCGCGGCAAGGTGGAATATCTCTCCGGCCCGCACTTCGAAGGTTTCGACGTCATCATCCATGAAGACAAGAATGGCGAACGCCATTCGATTGCCGCCTGAGGCCGACCGGATGAGCATTGCAGCCCAGAAGACCGGTGACGACAGGCAGGCCCGCGCCGCCGCCGCGCTCGCCGAAAAGCCTGACGGTATCGTCGAGGCCATCGCCGCCAAGGCAGAGGTGACGCCGGCCGAAATTCTGGCGATCCTGCCCGAAGGTGCCGCCGTTTCCACGCCGGCCGACCGGTTCGACGCGATCTGGAACGAAATGCGCGGCTGGGGCGAAGTCCTGATGATCGTGCAGACCGGCGATATCGTGCTCGAAGTGCCGGGCCATCTGCCGGAAGGCACGGAAAGCCACGGCTGGTTCAACATTCACGGCGACAGCCCCATCGGCGGTCATATCAAGAAGGACAATTGCGCCGGCATCACCTTCGTCGACCGCGGTTTCCACGGCCGCCGCTCCTGCTCCGTCTGGTTCATGAACGCCGCCGGCGGCGCCATGTTCAAGATCTTCGTCCGCCGCGACGAGAACAAGGAACTGCTTGCCGGGCAACTGGCAAAGTTCGAAGAGCTGCGGAACCGATTCCACGGCTGAACGCTGAGGGAGGCTACCCGGCCTCTCTCACCCTCACCAAGTCAGTTCATCGCCCGTTCAGTGCCGTTTTCTATCATCCGTTCAAATTCTAACGGACCCAGCACGGAGCAAAGCATCATGACCGACAACCAGCCCCTTTTTTCGCGCCGCAGTTTCGCCGGTCTCCTTGCGCTCGCCCCGCTTTTTGCAGCTGAAGGCGCGGCGGCCGCACCGGCGAGCCTGCGTGGCAGCGTTTCCTATCGCGAACGCATCGCCCTGCCGCCCGGCGCAACCGTCACCGTTCGCCTCATCGATGTGTCGCTGGCGGATGCGCCGTCGCAGACGATTGCCGAAACCACCATCCGACCGCGCGGCCAGGTGCCGGTGCCCTTCGTGCTGCGGTATGACGACCGCGACATCAGGGGCCGCCGCTCCTATGCGCTGAGCGCCGAAATCCGCGACCGCGACCGGCTGCTTTTCACCACCACCCGCCGTTATTCCGTTCTGACCGGCGGCCGCGACGATACCGACCTCGTGCTGGAGCGCGTTGGTGCTGGTCCGGGCAGGCCGGAGCCGGAAGCGGGTATCGACGGGCGCTGGCTGGTGCAGGAAATCCGCGGCGAGCGGGTTCGTGGCCGCCGTGAGGCAACGCTCGAAATCTCCCGCGAGGGCCGCGTGTCTGCCAATGTCGGTTGCAACGGCATCGGCGGCGAGGTCAAGATCAGCCGCAACCGCGTCGATTTCGGCCGGATGATTTCGACCCAGATGGCCTGCGCACCTGATATCATGCGTCAGGAACGGCAGTTCATCGAAGCGCTGGAAGGTGCGCGGTCCTTCAGGCTGGAGCCGCGTCGGGGCGTGCTCGAGTTAATCGATGGCCGTGGCCGCCCCGCCATGCGCCTTCGCCGCGCCTGACCGCAAGCGCTCTGCCGACAATTTACACGCGCCGCCGTGCTGGCCATGGAACATTCCATGTCGTTTCCGGCACGGCGCGCGGCCCTTTCCCGCCCTAAGACTTTGGCGACGTCACCTTGGCGCTTTGCTCCGTCGCCAAGCTGCGTTATGCAACACGTCGAACTGCGCCGGGTCGATGCCGGCGCGCCGTTTTTGAGGGAAAACGCATGACATCCTATGTTCTGACCGTAGCCTGCCAATCGACCCGCGGCATCGTCGCCGCGATTTCCGGTTATCTGGCGGAAAAAGGGTGTAACATCGTCGACAGCTCGCAGTTCGACGACCTCGAGACCGGCAAGTTCTTCATGCGCGTTTCCTTCATTTCCGAAGAAGGCGCGTCTCTTGCGGCCATCACCGAAGGCTTTCAGCCGGTGGCGCAGAAATTCGGCATGGAAGCGGATATCTACCCGGATGGCCAGCGCATGAAGACGCTGCTGATGGTGTCGCGCTTTGGCCACTGCCTTAACGACCTGCTCTATCGCTGGAAAATCGGCGCGCTGCCGATCGACATCGTCGGTGTCGTCTCTAACCACTTCGATTACCAGAAGGTCGTCGTCAACCACGACATTCCCTTCCACCACATCAAGGTGACCAAGGAAAACAAGCCGAAGGCCGAAGCCCAGCTGATGGAGCTGGTCGAGACGACGGGTACCGAACTCGTCGTGCTGGCCCGTTACATGCAGGTCCTTTCCGACGACCTGTGCCGCAAGATGTCCGGCAAGATCATCAATATCCACCATTCCTTCCTGCCGAGCTTCAAGGGTGCAAACCCCTACAAGCAAGCCTATGAGCGTGGCGTGAAGCTGATCGGCGCAACGGCGCATTACGTCACCGCCGATCTCGACGAAGGCCCGATCATCGAACAGGACACGGTACGCATCACCCACGCGCAATCGGCCGATGACTATGTCTCGCTTGGCCGCGACGTGGAAAGCCAGGTGCTGGCCCGCGCCATCCACGCCCATATCCACCACCGCACCTTCATCAACGGCAACCGCACCGTCGTCTTCCCGCCAAGCCCGGGAAGCTATGCTTCCGAGCGGATGGGATGAGGCAGAAGAAACCACGCGGAATTATTTTCACCGGCCGGCAACCGAGCATCTCCAGTGACCGTTTCTTCGCTGTAGCCTAACAGCGAGGTCTCTCACATGAAAAAACTAGTCATTGCCGGCGCGGCGTTGCTCATCGCCGCCGGGTCCAGTTTCGCCCAGCAGCCGCCCCCACCGCCGCCGGGACCGGCAGATGCCGGCCCGAGCGTCGATGCGCCACCCCCGCCACCGCCGCCGCCCGGCCCTGGCGGTCCGAGAGAAGCAGGCTGGCGTGATGGCCCGCATGGCAAGAGAATGCCGCCGCCACCGCCCTCCAAGGCCGCGCATTTCAGGATTGAAGACGGCGAGCGCAAGATCGACGTCAAATGTGCCGATGACGAGCAGATGAAGGCCTGCGCCGACATCATGATGCAGATCATCGACAAGATGAATGAATAGGGCTATCCAGCCTAGTCCCAAGGAGGCGGTACAGCCGTGCCGCCTCAGCCGAATTCCACCCGCGCCCTTAAGCCACGCCCGCCAGCGCCATCCTCCAGGGCCAGCCGCCCGCCGAACAGCCCGGCTATTTCCTCGATGATGGCAAGTCCGAGGCCCGCATCCGGCGCCGCGTTTTCCTGCCCGCGTGCGAAGCGCTGGCGAACGATGGCGCGATTTTCGAGCGGGATGCCTGGGCCATTGTCTTCAACCTCCAGCCAGACAATCGCTTGCTCGCGGCCAACGCGCACGGTGACTTCCGCGCCGCGCCCGGCATAGTTGATGGCATTGGAAACGAGATTACCTATCAGTTCACCGATGAGGAGCGGTTCGGCGAGAATTGTCACCTCGCCCTCGCCTTCGAAACCGAGATCGATACCCGCCTCAGCGGCGCGCGGTACGAAATCCGCCGTCACGTTCTGCGCCACAGCCACGAGGTCTATCGCGGAAAAATCATGTTTCTCGCTGGAGCCCGCGGCATCGATATTGGCCATGCGCAGAAGCTGGGCGAGGATGTGTTCCGCATGCGCCACCGAAGCGCCGCCCTTCAGCGCCGCCGCCTGCGCTTCCTCAAGGCTCGTTGCGCGGGCGGAAAGCGCAAGCTGGGTGCTGATGATGGCGAGCGGCGTGCGCAGCTGGTGGCTGGCATTGCCGGTGAAATGCCGGAGCGCATCCAGCGCCGATTGCAGCCGCACCATGAAGGAATTGACCGTCTCCACCAGGTTCTCCACCTCGACAGGCACGGATTGGCGGATGGGGTGCAGATCGTTCGGGCTGCGCTCGGCAATGGCTTCGCTCAGCCGGTAAAGCGGCCTGAGCGAAATCGTCACCGCGATCCAGACGATGATCGCCGCCCCGAGGATCATGAACAGCAGCCGCAGCGCCGAGCGAAGGATGATCGCCTGCGCCAGCTGGCTGCGAGCGATGGTGGTTTCGGCAACCGTTACGGAAAAGGGAACGGAATTGATGCCCGTCGACGCGAAGCGCCTGATGGCAGCGACCCGGATCGGCTCATCGCGAAACACCGCATCGCGATAGGCGGGGGTATCGCCGTTTTTGTTTTCGACCGTCGGCAGGTTCTGGTAACCGGTGAGGAATTGTCCGTTGGGTCCATCGACCCGGTAGAACACCCGGTCCTGCGCCGCCGATGTCAGCATTTCCAGCGCGACATAAGGGATATCCACCTCAAGCGACCCGTCCTCGGCCACCACCACCCGCTCGGCAATGGCAAGCGCCGAACCTGACAGCACCCGGTCTGAAACCACATTGGCGGTGTTTACCGCCTCGCGCCAGGTGTCGGTCAGCGCCACGCAGCCGATGATGGCAGTGGAGATGAGGAGCCAGCCTAGAAGTCGCCGCCTGAGCGAATAGGCGGCCTTGATCATTCCGCCATCTCCGGCAGTTTTTCGAGATAATAACCGATGCCGCGCGCCGTCTTCACCGTCAGCCCGTGGGGCGCAAGCCGCTTGCGCAGGCGGCTGACATATTGCTCGATGGCATTGGCGGAAATATCGTCGTCGAAGCCGGTCAGCGACTGCACGATCGCTTCCTTGGCGACCACCTTGCCGGCCCGCATGAACAGCACCTCCAGCAACGCCACTTCACGGGCCGGAATATCGAGCGGGCGATCATCCGCCGAAAATGTGCGCGACGTCAGGTCGAACAGCACCTTGCCGAAACTGAGGACCGACGACCGAAGCCCGGCGTTGCGGCGCAGGAGAACACGCACGCGGGCCTCGAATTCGGCAACGTCGAAAGGCTTGATCATATAGTCGTCAGCGCCGAGATCGAGCCCCTTGACCTTTTCTTCCGGCGTTCCGCGCGCCGTCAGGATCAGCACGGCCGCCTTGTCCTGACGCGACCGCATGGAGCGCAGCACCTCGATGCCGTCCATTTCCGGCAGGTTGAGATCGAGAATGACGAGATCAAAACTTTCCGCCGCAATCGCGGCATCGGCGGAAGCGCCGTCGGATACCACATCCACCGCATAACCGCTGCCGCGCAGCAGCGCCGACAGCCCCTCCGACAGCACCTGATTGTCCTCGACCAGCAAAATACGCAAATCTTCCTCCCGCAGCATTGCCGAGTTTAACCAGAGCCTTGCCGCTTGTGAATGGCAACCGCCTGCGGCATGATCTTTTCCATGCGTATCTGCCTTCTCCTTTGCCTCTGTCTTTGCATGGCCTTCCCCGCGCTTGCGCAGGTTGCCATTTTTCCGGCCCCTTCGGGCAAGGCAGATGCCCAAACCCTGGTGGTTTACTCCTCGCTGGACGAACCGCTGGCGACGCCGATGATCGAGGGTTTCCAGAAGGCCAATCCCGATATTGCCGTCCATTACGAGGATATGCTGACCGGCGAAATCTATGACCGCATCGTCAAGGAAACCGATGCTGGCAAGAAGACCGCCGATTTCGCCTTTTCTTCCGCCATGGATCTGCAGGTGAAGCTGAGCAATGACGGTTATGCCCAGCGTTCCGATCTCGCCATGAGCGCCCGCTGGCCCGCTTGGGCGAACTGGCGCAACACCGCCTATGCGCTGACCTTCGAGCCGGCTGTCTTCGTTTATCACAAGCCGAGCTTCACCACCGAGAAGCCACCCGCCACCCGCGCCGAATTTGTCGATTATCTCGAACGTCATGCGAGGGACGTCCATGGCCGCATCGCGACTTACGACATCGAGCGCTCCGGCGTCGGCTTTCTTTTCATGTCGCGCGACCAGGAGCAGTTCGGCGATATCTGGAACGTCATCAAGGCCATGGGCGCGGCAGGCGTAAAAGTCTATTCCACCTCATCCGCCATTCTGGAGCGTGTCTCCGACGGGCGCTTCGTGATGGGCTATAATATCCTCGGCTCCTATGCGGCCGACTGGGCCTCGCGCCACCCGGATGTCGGCATCGTGCTGCCGAAAGACTATACCGTGGTCATGTCACGCATCGGGCTGGTGCCGGAGGCGGCCGCAAATCCCGAACTTGGCCGGCGGTATCTCGAATTCTTCATGTCGAAGGAAGGCCAGACGATCATGGCCCGGCAGTTGCAAATCCCGGCCGTCAGCCCGGAAGTGGCCGGCGAAAACACCGCCAACACCATGCAGGCTATCCATGGCGCGCAATTGCGGCCCGTGCCCGTCAGCCCCGGGCTGATGGTCTATCTGGATCAGGTCAAGCGCAGCCGCTTGATCGAGCGCTGGAACGAAGCCTTGCGCTCACAATAACACCGTCAGACACAAAGCTTTACGGTTTGCAGAAATTAATAGAGAGTAAATGAGCAAGGACTTGCTTAACGTCAGTTAGATGACAGCTTTTTATGATGCTCTGCAATCCTTCTTCATTCCGTGGAGGCGGAAGAAGATGCGGGAGGACATCCGGGACGAATCCAAAGACCGAGCGTTTTGATTTCAACGCCGGCAAAGCTGCGTCCCCAGAAATCCCTTCCGCATAAACGAAAAATGACGCCCGGAAAGGGCATCCTGAGGAGGGTTTTCGACGTGAAACATTTTCTTATCAGCACATTCCTGGCGGGCATGATCGCTCTTCCGGCAGCTGCCGCGGACTACACGATCATTGCGCCTGCCAACCCCGGCGGTGGCTGGGACCAGACCGCGCGTTCGCTGCAAACGGTCCTGCAGGAAGAAGGCATTTCCAAGAGTGTCCAGGTGCAGAACGTACCGGGCGCCGGCGGCACCATCGGTCTTGCGCAGTTTGCCAGCCAGCAGAAGGGTAACCCGAACGCCCTCATCGTCGGCGGTTACGTGATGGTCGGCGCGATCCTCACCAACAATGCGCCCGTAACACTGAAGGAAGTGACGCCGATTGCCCGCCTGACGGGTGAATATGAGGCCGTTGTCGTCCCGGCATCGTCGCCTATCAAGACCATGGCCGAACTCGTCGAGCAGCTGAAGAAAGATCCGGGCAGCGTGTCCTGGGGCGGCGGCTCGGCCGGCGGCACCGACCATATCGCCGTTGGCCTGATCGCCAAGGCGGCAGGGGTTGACCCCACCAAGATCAACTACATCGCCTATTCCGGCGGCGGCGAAGCACTTGCCTCGATCCTCGGTTCGCAGGTCACGGCTGGCGTTTCCGGCTACGGCGAATTCGAAGGCCAGGTCAAGGCCGGCACGCTGCGCCTTCTTGCCGTCACCAGCGAAAACCGTCTCGAAGGCGTCGACGCACCGACGCTGAAGGAAAGCGGTCTTGATGTCGTCGTGCAGAACTGGCGCATGGTTGCGGCTCCTCCCGGTATTTCCGCCGATCAGGAAAAGGCCGTCAATGCCGACATCGAAAAGCTGGTGAAGTCCGCCAAGTGGCAGGAAACCCTGAAGACCAAGGGCTGGATGGATACCTATCTCGCCGGTGACGCCTTCAAGGAACAGCTTGCCAAGGACACTGCCGCTACCGAAACCATCCTCAAAGACATCGGACTGGTGAAAAAATGAGCCAGGGTTTCAACCCCTCGCACGATCAGAAGCGTCGCCCCGACCGGGCGGCGCTGGTGATCGCTGTCGCCCTCGTCATCGTCGCCGGCGTGATCTTCTGGGATAGCGCCCGCCTGGCCAGTGTCACCGGTTACTCCCCGGTCGGCCCGGCCACCGTGCCTTACGCGATTGCCTTCTGTCTTGTCGGCCTGGCGATCTGGACGGCCATCGAGGCCTGGCGCGGGGATTTTCCCGAACGCGACAAACAGGAAATCGCCCCGGTCATCTGGGTCGTCGCGGGCCTTGCCGCGCAGATGCTGCTTTTGAACCTGGCCGGGTTCTCCATCGCCACCGGTTTGCTGTTTGCTTTCACGGCGCGCGCTTTCGGCAAACGCAAGCTCTGGTTTTCGATCCCGGTCGGCATCGTGCTGAGCTTCGTCATCTGGGTGGTATTTGCCCAGCTGCTGCAATTGTCTCTGCCCGCTGGCCCATTGGAACGGCTGTTCTTCTGACAGCCATTCCGACGACATCAGAGATCACGGGAACAGCCGGCGCGTCGTGACGACGAAGCCAGCCGTTCCGCCCGCCCTACCGCTCGACAGGGGGACATCTGTCCATGAGTACCTTTGAATTCCTGCTGCACGGTCTTGAGGTTGCCGCCCAACCCATGAACCTGCTCTACGCGCTGATCGGCGTGACCCTCGGCACCGCCGTCGGCGTTCTGCCGGGCATCGGCCCGGCGCTGACCGTCGCGCTGCTTCTTCCCGTCACCTACCGGCTCGATCCCGCCGGTTCGCTCATCATGTTCGCCGGCATCTATTATGGCGGCATGTATGGCGGCTCGACCACCTCGATCCTGCTCAACACACCGGGCGAAAGCGCCTCGATCGTGACGGCGCTGGAAGGCAACAAGATGGCGCGCAAGGGCAGAGGCGGTCCGGCGCTTGCCACCGCCGCCATCGGCTCCTTCGTCGCCGGCCTCATCGCCACCATCGCACTCGCCTTCATCGCGCCCTATATCGTCAAGCTGGCGCTGGTCTTTGGCCCGCGTGAATATTTCGCGCTGATGGTCCTCGCTTTTGTCACCGTTTCCTCCGCTTTCGGCGATTCGGCGCTGCGTGGCCTCACCTCGCTCTTCATCGGTTTTGCACTTGCCATCGTCGGCATCGACCAGCTGACCGGGCAGACCCGCATGAGCTTCGGCATTCCCGACCTGCTTGACGGCGTCGAAGTGACGACGCTTGCCGTGGCCATGTTTGCGATTGGCGAAACACTCTTCATCGTCGCCCAGGGCAATAGCGGCCCCGACAAGGTGGAGGCGGTCAAGGGTTCGGTGTGGATGAATGCGCAGGATTGGGCACGCTCGTGGAAAGCCTGGCTGCGCGGCACGCTGATTGGCTTTCCCATCGGCGCGATGCCGGCGGGCGGCGCTGAAATCGGCACCTTCCTTTCCTACGCCACGGAAAAGAAGCTGACCAAATATCCGGAAGAATTTGGCAACGGCGCGATTGAAGGCGTGGCGGGTCCGGAAGCGGCGAACAACGCCTCGGCCGCCGGCACGCTGGTGCCGCTCCTGACGCTCGGCCTGCCGACGACGGCGACCGCCGCCATCATGCTCGCCGGCTTCCAGCAATACGGCCTGCAGCCCGGCCCCCTGCTGTTTGCGACCAACCCGCAGCTCGTCTGGGGCCTGATCGCCAGCCTGTTCATCGCCAACCTGATGCTCCTGGTGCTGAACCTGCCGCTCGTTGGCCTGTGGGTGAAGCTGCTGACCATCCCGAAGCCCTGGCTTTACGCCGGCATCCTGCTGTTTGCGACGCTCGGCACCATCGGCGCCAATCCGTCCGTTTTCGAACTCGGCATGCTGCTCGCTTTCGGTATCCTCGGCTACATCATGCGCATCTTCGGTTACCCGATCGCGCCTGCGGTCGTCGGTCTCATCCTCGGCCCGCTTGCCGAACAGCAGCTGCGCCGTGCGCTGGCCATCGGTCAGGGCGATCCGACGGTACTTTTTACCTCGCCGATTGCCGTTGGCCTCTTCATCGTCGCGGCAGCCGCCTTCATCATCCCGCTGATCATGCGTATCCGCGGCCGCGGTGAAGTACTGACCCAGCTTGCTGCCAACGAGGACTGAGAATTAAAGAGCCTCCCAAGGCAACTGGCCCCGTATCTTCGGATGCGGGGCCTTTTTTGTGGAACGTTATCGATTGCCGCACGGTTCGGGCAGCATGGAACGCAACCGGCAACCGGCTGTCTTGCGTTCAGACTGCGTAAAGAAACCGACTTTTCCGATGATCCCGCCCCCCCGGACATGGTACAGTTGACGAAGGCGATAGGAACAGACCATGAGACCTCTAGCGATCCTGACCATCCTTGTTTTGACCGGCTGCAGCGCCGGCGCCCACGATGTCGAGCCCATTCCTGGCAGCATCACCTATGGCGGGCAACCGCGTACCAAGCTTGAAAAATCCCCGATCGGCAGCACACTTAGCCACGAATTCGTCATGGGCGACGGACGTCTCGCCATCGAGACGTACCGCATCCAGCCGGATCGGTCGCTGAAACTCGAACGCCGCGAAATCATCGGCGACTGGCCGCCGAACTGAGCAGGGGTGTCGAACCCATTTCCGGTCATCTGACGTCGAAATGGAACAGGGCACAGGCCGTTGCGTTATACGACGGACTTTCCAAAGCGGCTTTCCGTCCGCCCTTCCCAGGAGACTTCGATGAAGACCCACAAGACGAAAAACGACCTGCCTTCCAATGCAAAATCGACCGTGATCGGCATTCTCAACGAGAACCTCGCGTCGATCATCGATCTCGCGCTCATCACCAAGCAGGCGCACTGGAACCTCAAGGGCCCGCAATTCATCGCCGTCCACGAGCTGCTCGACAAGTTCCGCGCGCTGATTGACAAACATAGCGATACGATCGCAGAACGCGCCGTGCAGCTTGGCGGCACCGCGCTCGGCAGCACGCAGACGGTTGCGTCAGCGACGAAGCTCAAGGCCTATCCGACCGACATCTATACGATCCATGATCACCTGGCAGCGCTGATCGAGCGCTACGGCGACGTGGCCAACATGGTCCGCAAGGCGATCGACGATTCCGACGAGGCAGGCGACCCCACGACGGCGGACATTTTCACCGCCGCCTCGCGCGACCTCGACAAGTCGCTTTGGTTCCTCGAAGCGCATGTGCAGGAAAAGAACTGAGCCGACCTAACGGCTTAAAAACAGCAAAGCGCCCGGTCCAACCGGGCGCTGTCTGTTTCAAGCGGCGTTATTTTGACGCGTCAATGGCGCCGCAAGACGGCGCGCCCGATATCTCTCAGCATGTCATGATCGAGAATGCCACGCTGGGCGCTGCGGATCAAAACCGCTGCGCATTCATTGGCAACGTGGCTGCTGCGATCCTGAAAGCACTCGAAGCACACGCCATCGAAAATGTTTTGTAGATCGGTAATCTGCTCCGGCGACAGTTGCGCGCCAACCCGTTCAAAAGCTGCATACGACAAGGCTCATCCTCCTGATGATTTGCCAAGTATCGTTTCTTTTTTCGTGGACAGGAGATTTGTACACCTGAACGAATCACTTGTCGAATCAGATTTTAACCAAATGTAAACGGGTCATTTTCTGTGCCGCCTGCCGGCTTCTTCCTGAGAGCCGGGTGTAAAGGGCAGCGGAAACAGCATCTTCCGGCCGGACCCCGCCGTTGGACACTGGCGATACCGCCTGCGGTCACAAGAAGACGGATTTCCGCAAAAACCTCAAAATAATCTGTTGCATTCCAAAAACGTTTGAGCGATATAGCAGCCGTCGCCGCTTCGGCGGCCCACGGTTCAGCGAACTACCCCGGACCGGTGGATTTGAGCGGGTGTAGCTCAGGGGTAGAGCACAACCTTGCCAAGGTTGGGGTCGAGGGTTCAAATCCCTTCGCCCGCTCCAAAATTTCAGGGCAAGCCGGATAAAGCTTCCTTCAACGATACGGAACGCGTCGTTGTTGCCGGACCGGCCATGCCCCCGTGAAATTCCGCCAATTCATCCGGACGGCCAAAAGACACGGAAACGCCGACATTATTGAAGAAATAACTGTCACAAGGCGCTCGTTGATCTTGGCTTCGGCCGTAAAATGAGTATGGTGGCCTACCGTTTTTTTCCGACCTCAAGAGGGGCATATGCAAGTTCTAGTACGCGATAACAATGTCGACCAGGCATTGCGCATCCTGAAGAAGAAACTCCAGCGCGAAGGCGTCTTCCGCGAAATGCGTCTGCGTGAAGCTTTTGAAAAGCCGTCGATCAAGAAGGCACGTGAGAAGGCAGAAGCTGTCAGCCGCCAGAGAAAGCTTGCCCGCAAGCAGATGCAGCGCGACGGCCTTCTTCCCTCGAAGCCGAAGAAGACCCGGTAACCAGACTTCTGGTATCGTCATCGGCAACGTCGATGGCGCGGTTCTGCGGAAATAGCGGACCGCGATGGTATTTTTGCGTCTATGCGCCCGGGGCCTCAAGGCTGGCGGGCGCATGCTGTTTTAGGGCCCTGGTCCGATACCTCGTGCAGCGCCGCAGGCATGCCGAAGGTGAGACATTCCGGTCCGCATTGCCGGGCTCCGTACGCGGACGTTCCGCGCCAGCCGCGCCCGCGATGACATCGCCACCCCATTTCCCGTTTTCGCAGATGGAGGAACCGATGCAGGTCAAAGCCGCGATATTGCGCAAGACGAATACGCCCCGCCCCTACGCTATCAGCAAACCGCTGGCGATCGATGAGATCGACCTTGATCCTCCCGGTGCGGGCGAAGTCCTTGTGCGCATCCGCGCGGCTGGACTCTGCCATTCCGATCTTTCCGTCATCAACGGCGACAGGCCCCGCCCAATGCCGATGGCGCTTGGCCACGAAGCCGCTGGCACCGTCGAAGCGCTGGGCGAAGGCGTTGTCGATCTCGAGCCGGGCGATCATGTCGTCATGGTCTTCATGCCGAGTTGCGGACATTGCCTTCCCTGTGCGGAAGGCAGGCCAGCGCTGTGCGAACCGGGCGCGGCCGCCAATGGGGCAGGCACACTGCTGGGTGGCGCAAGGCGGCTGAACTATCGCGGCGAGGCCGTGCACCATCACCTTGGCGTGTCGGCATTTGCCGAACACGCGGTCGTGTCGCGCCATTCGCTGGTTAAGATCGACCGGGACCTTCCCTTTGTCGAGGCGGCCCTGTTCGGCTGCGCAGTTCTGACCGGCGTCGGCGCCGTCGTGAATACTGCGGCGCTGAAAGCAGGTTCGACCGCTGTTGTCATCGGGCTCGGCGGCGTTGGCCTTGCAGCGGTCCTTGGTGCGCGGGCGGCGGGCGCGAGCAAAATCGTCGCCGTTGACCTTTCCTCCGAAAAACTCGCGCTCGCCCGCGAACTCGGCGCCACTGCCGTCGTGAACGGAGGCGACGAGGATGCTGTCGAGCAGGTGCGCGCCATCACATCTGGGGGCGCGGATTATGCCTTCGAAATGGCCGGGTCCGTCCGTGCGCTCGAAAACGCGTTCAAGATGACCAGACGCGGCGGCACGACGGTGACGGCGGGCCTGCCGCCCCCGGGCACCGCGCTGCCGGTCAATGTCGTTCAACTCGTCGCGGAAGAGCGCACGCTGAAGGGCAGCTATATTGGCACCTGCGTGCCCCTGCGGGATATCCCGCGCTTCATCGCCCTTTATCGTGATGGCCGATTGCCGGTGAACCGTCTTCTAAGCGCAAGGCTCAAGCTCGAGGATATCAACGAGGCTTTCGACCGCTTGCATGATGGCAGCGCGGTCAGGCAGGTCATCGAATTCTGAACCGGGGCCGGAACGCCCCGCGGAGCCGCAGACATTCGTTCCCGGGACATTGACAAAAAGGTTGCACAAGGTGGCACCCGCCGATTTTAATGACGGGGCGACACATGCAACCAGCCGGCGGGAGGACAACGATGGATGAGGCATACAGGTGGCGGCACATGGCGAGTGCGCCCAAGGACGGTAACCGGATTCTCGTCACGATCGGCGCGTCGGAACAGGGACCGGCCCAGGTTGACCTTGCCTATTGGTCAAAAGGCGATCAATTCGGGGCAGAAGGCTGGCGCTCCTCAGATTCGTCCCCAGGGCGCATCATTGAATATGCGGAAACGGAACTGAAGTGTTGGTTGCCCGTGCCTGCCGCCAATAATGACCGCCCTTCCATGCCGACACCCTGGGAGGGTGAAGACGACCGCGAACTGGACGGATCGGGCATATGACGGCGGTCGGTTCCCTGCACTGAGATCAGGCAGATACGGAAAGGGAGGAGCAATGCCCCTCCCCTTTTGATCGTCAGGCAGGCTCGTCCCAAACGGGCGCAAGACCATCCGGTGAAACGATGCGGCCGCCGGCAACGGCGCGTGCCCTGATTGTCGCCATCTCCTCGTCAGAAAGCGCAAAGTCGAAAATCGCGACATTTTCCGCGACCCGCGCTTCGCTGACCGTCTTCGACAGCGCAATCACGCCCTCCTGCTGAACGAGCCAGCGCAGCACGATCTGCGCGACGGACTTGCCGTGTCCGGCAGCGATGTCCTTCAGCACAGGGTCGGAAAAGACCTTGCCGTCGGCCATGCCGTAATAGCCGGTGATCGCCATCCCCGCCTCTCTGGCCGCCTCGATCACGGCGTCCTGGTTGAGATAGGGATGATACTCTATCTGGTTGGTAACGATCGGCGCCTCGGAAAGTGCAACCGACTGGGCCATCAGGTTTCTATTAAAGTTGGAAACGCCGATGTGGCGTACCTTGCCTGCCTTCCTCACCTCGTTCAGCGCGCCGATCTGTTCGGCAAGCGGCACCGCCTCGTTCGGCCAGTGCAGCAGCAGCAGGTCGACATGATCGGTCCTCAGCTTCTTCAGGCTTTCGTCGACGGAAGCGAGAAAGGCATCATGCCGGTAATTCTCCACCCACACTTTGGTCGTCAGGAAAATATCGTTGCGGGCGACGCCTGAATTGACGATGGCCTCGCCGACCTCTCCCTCGTTGCCGTAAATCTGGGCGGTATCGATATGGCGGAAACCGGCCTTCAAGGCGTGGGGAACGATGCGCGAAACATCCGGGCCGGGAATACGGAACGTGCCGAAACCGAGCGCCGGGATCGATGCACCATTGGCAGTGACATTAAACATATATTTTCTCCTTTGAGGTGATCCGGCAGATCGGGTGCTGCCGGAATTTATAGGCAAGTTCAGGCGGTCTTCAGCGTCACCGCGGCGCGGCGGTCGAGCGTGCTGCTCCAGATGGTCAGAAGCAGGGCAATCGCGACGAGGATGGCGCCGACCCAGGGTGTGGCTCCCAGACCCATCGGTGATTCGACCACCAGACCGCCGAGCCACGCACCAATGGCGATGCCGAGGTTGAAGGCGGCGATGTTGAGCGCCGAGGCGACATCAACGGCACCGGGGCGATGCTGCTTGGCAAGCTGCACCACATAGAGCTGCAGGCCGGGCACATTGGCGAAAGAGAGGAAACCAAGCGCGGCAAGCGTGATCAACGTCAGCACCGGCGAAACGGCGGTGAAGGAAAAGACGAGCAGCACGATGGCCTGGGCCAGGAATAGACCAACGAGGGCCTTGACCGGATTATGGTTCGCAATCCTGCCGCCGCCGATATTGCCGGCGGCAATCGCGATGCCGTAAAGCACGAGGATCAGGCTGACGCTCTTTTCCGAAAAGCCGGTCACATCCTGCAGGATGGGCGCAAGGAAGGTGAAGGCGACGAAGGTGCCGCCGTAACCGAGTGCCGTCATGGCGAATACGATGAGCAGGCGGCCGGACCCGAGAACCCGCACCTGATCCAGCAGGCTCGCCGGCGGCGCCTTCTTGAGCGTGTTCGGCAGAAGCGTCGCAATGCCCAGAAAGGCGACGATACCGAGGGCGGCAACTGCCCAGAAGGTGGCGCGCCAGCCGAAGACCTGACCGATATAGGTGCCGAGCGGAACACCGGTGACGATGGCGACCGTGAGCCCCATGAACATCATGGCAATGGCCGAGGCGCGGCGGTTTTCCGGCACGAGATCGGCTGCGATGGTGGAGCCGACCGAGAAAAAAACGCCGTGGGCGAAGGCGGCGATGACACGGGCGACCAGCAGCATCTCATAACTGGGTGAGAGGGCTGCGAGACTGTTACCGACGATGAACAGGGCCATCAGGCCGAGCAGCAGCGGCTTCCTCTCTATCTTCCCGGTCAATGCCGTGAGGATCGGCGCACCGAAGGTCACGCCCAGCGCATAGACGCTGACGATGAGGCCGGCGAGCGGCAGGGTGATATGAAGATCGTTGGCGACGGTTGGCAGCAGACCGACAATGACGAACTCCGTTGTTCCGATCGCATAAGCCGCGATCGTCAGGGCAAATATAGCCAATGGCATGACGAATACCTCTTCGCCCGCAGGGGGATCGCGGGCCTTCTGGACAGCATGTGCTGCCCGGTTGGATCAAATCGATGCAGACAATATGGGCGAAGGGGACTTGCATGATAACGGGCAAAGCCGGATAAATACCTTTGAATTGACTTCATAGGTGGGAAGCGATGGACAACAGGGCCGGAGAGATGGAAGTCTTCGTGGTGGCGGCGGAACTCGGCAGTTTTTCAGCCGCCGGGCGCAGGCTGAAGCTCTCGCCCTCGGCGGTCAGCAAACTTGTCACACGTATCGAAGATCGTCTCGGCACGAGGTTGCTGGCCCGCTCCACCCGGCTCGTCACGCTCACGCCCGAGGGCGAGGTCTATCTGGCGCGGGCACGACGAATCCTCGCCGATATCGCCGAGACCGAGCAGATCGTGGCGAGCGGCGGCAAGGTCGTGCCGCGCGGCCTTCTGCGAGTCAACGCGACGCTCGGCTTCGGCGAACGTTATCTCCTGCCGCTCGCGCCGGAATTCCTGTCGCTCTATCCGGAAATCGAACTGGATATCTCGCTCACCGACGGCGTCATCAGCCTGATCGAGGAACGCACGGACATCGCAATCCGCTCCGGCGCGATGGGCGATTCCTCTCTGAAGGCAAAAAAACTGAAGGAGGTCTGCCGCGTGATCGTCGCCTCGCCTGCCTATATCGAGCAACATGGCCTGCCGGACACGCCGCAGGATCTGGCGCGGCATAATTGCCTGAGTTTTAATTTCAGCCGCAGCCTCAACGAATGGCCGTTCCGCGACCCTGCTTCCGGCGATCTCTATCGCCTTCCTGTCACGGGTAATGCCTCGGTCAATAGCGGCATGGCGATGCGCAGGCTCTGCCTCGCGGGCTTGGGGATGGGGCGCATGGGCGAATTTCACGTCAAGCCCGATATCGAGGCAGGACTGCTCGTGCCAGTGCTGGAGGACTATAACGCCGAGGACCTGGAGGTGATCCACGCCGTCTACGCCGGCCACGAGCATCTCGCCGCCCGGGTACGCGCCTTTATCGATTTCGTTGCCGCGAGAGCCGGGCGGGACTGATCGTTTACATCAGCCCATGCACCAGCTTCGCCAACCAGTCGACAAAAACGCGGACCTTGTTCGTCACATGCCGGGTCTGCGGATAGACCACATAGATCGGCATCGCCTCCCGTCGCCATTCGGAAAGCACCGGCACCAGCTCTCCGCGCGACAGCGCATCCCGCACCATGAAGATCGGCAGCTGCACGATGCCCATGCCGGCGAGCGCCGCATTGAGATAGGTACGGCTGTCGTTGACGGAAACGACATAGTTGGGCGTCAACTCAACGCTGCGTATGCCATTGTCGAAGGAGGCCGGCATGATCTGGCCCGTGGTGGCATTGAGGTAACCCACCGATAAATGATCTTTTTCGAGGTCCTCGGGCTCCTGCGGCATGCCGAACTTCTGGATATAGGACGGCGACGCAAATGTTTCGAACCGGAGTTCGCCTACTTTTCGGGCAATCAGCGACTGATCGCGCAACACGCCGACCCGCAGCGCGCAGTCGACATTTTCAGCGATATAGTCGACCAGACGGTCACCGACGCCGAGGTCGAGGCGGATTTGCGGATAGCGCTGGTAAAATTCACAAAGATGTGGGATAACGACGAGGTCCGCAAAGACACCTGCCATTTCCACACGCAACCGGCCCGACGGCTGCACCTGCGCGCTGGACATGCTGCCGTCAAGTTCTTCAATTTCCGATAAAATCTGCGATGCGCGCTCATAATAGAGAGCACCGTCCGTCGTCAGCATGACCCGCCGCGTCGTGCGGTTGAGAAGCGTGGTCTGCAAGTGCGCCTCGAGCGCCTGTACCATGTTGGTAACCGTGGTTTTCGGCATGCTCAGCGCGGTCGCGGCCCGGCTGAAATTACCGGTTTCCACGACCCGCGTAAAAACCCGCATGGCGGAGAGCTGATCCATGATGCGATTATCCGTATATTTGGAATAGTGTTTTCATTTTAGCGTAGTTGATCATTTTTCCCCGAACAATAATATGAATTTCAGATTTTGCAAATATGGTGCACCGCCGATGGTGGCGCACGGGACCGGATCAGATGAACGCGCACTGGGAAAACATCAAATGCTGCGGGGGCCTCGCATCCCAGCTTTCCGTGCGCCGGTATGAGGGTGCAAACCTTTGCAGCCAGCCGCCCGTGGTGCTTTACCTGCGCGGCGGATCGTTTCTGCAACCCGGCCTTGAGCCTGATGGCAATTGCCCCGAGCTTCCGGTGGCCCGCGCGCTTGCGGAAAGCGGCGCAGTGGTCGTGGAAGCCGACTACAGCAAGCCGTCCGGCAACGAGTTTCCGATGGTTATCGACTGTGCTTACGAGGCGCTCGATCATTTGAACCGGGATCGCAAGCATTATGGCGGCGCGAAATCGCTGCTGTTCGTGGCCGGCGAAGAAGCTGGTGGCAATGTGGCGGCGGGGCTTGCCTTGAAGGCCCGTGACCGCATGCCCGGCAAGCTCGCAGGCCAGATACTTCTGTCGCCCATGATCGACCCGATGATGACGACGGAATCCTTCCGCGAAGCGGACAGGATCGGCATGCGCCAGCGCTGGGCGGATGGCTGGAGCCACTACCTTGCCAAGGCCTGCGGGTTTTTCCACCCCTATGCCGCACCCTGCCAGTGCACGCGGCTGAACCGGGTAGCGCCGGCGCTGATCTTTACCGCCGAGGATGATCCTCTGCGCGACGAGACGGTCAATTATGGAGACCGTCTTATCGCCTCGGGTGTCAGCGTCCGGAGCCATGTTTTCCCCGCCGGCGTCGGCTGGACGGGGCTTTATCAAGGAGAGGGCGGCGGATGGGTCCCATCCATCTGTTCGGAGTTCAAGACTTTCGTTGACCAGTTAAAACACTGAATACCGCATTTATTGAGAAACTGATCGGCTCCTGATCTGGGGCCAAGGAGATACCCATGACGCTGAACACAAAGCGCCGGGCCCTGACGGGCGCCGGCATCGGGCTTGCCGTGTCCGTTGCAGCCGCAGCACTGTTTTTCGACCTCCCTACCAGCCGCAACGCAACGGCCGCTTCCACGCCCGCTGAAACACCGGCAATCCCGGTCACCGTCGCGAAGGTGGAAAGCCGCGACGTGATGCGCTGGGAGGAATTTTCCGGTCGTCTGGAAGCCGTAGACCGGGTGCAGATCCGCTCCCGCGTCGCCGGCCAGATCAAGGCCGTGCATTTCCGCGAGGGCGCGCTGGTGAAGGAAGGCGATCCCCTCTTCACCATCGACCCGGCCCCCTATCAGGCCGCCGTTGCCGGCGCTGAAGGACAGGTCGCCTCGGCCGAAGCCAAGGTGAGCCTCGCGAAAACGGAACTCGACCGTGGCCGCCGGCTTTCCGACAATCGCACCATCTCCCAGAGCGATCTCGACCAGCGCCAGAGCTCGTTTGCGGATGCCGAAGCCCAGCTTCGCGCCGCCCGCGCAGCATTGACGACGGCGCAACTCGATCTCGGCTACACCGAAATCCGCGCCCCTGTTTCGGGCCGCGTCGGCCGCATCGAAATCACCGCCGGCAACCTCGTCGCCGCTGGCTCCACCTCGCCGGCCCTGACGACACTCGTCTCGGTCAACCCGATCTATGCAAGCTTCAATGCCAGCGAAGGCACGGTGGCAAAGGCTCTTGCCGAGCTGCCGAAAACCGATGGCGCCCTGCCCGCTCTGGAACAGATACCGGTTGAAATCGGCACGCTTTCGGATGAAGGCACGCCGATCAAGGGCACGCTGCACCTGATCGACAACCAGGTCGACTCGGCCAGCGGCACCATCGGTGTGCGCGCCATCTTCGACAATCCGGACGGCAGGCTGATCCCCGGCCAGTTCGTGCGGGTGCGCATGGGCGAACCGAAGCCGGAAAACCGCATCGTCATCAGCGACCGCGCCATCGGCACGGACCAGGACAAGCGCTTCGTCTTCGTGGTCGATGCCGAAAACAAGGTGAGCTACCGCCAGATCAAGCCGGGCGCACCGGCAGACGGTCAGCGCATCATCGACAGCGGTCTTGCCGCCGGTGATACGATCGTCGTCAACGGCCTGCAGCGCATCCGTCCGGGTGCGACCATCGCACCGCAGGCGGAAGACAAGGTTGCTGCTTCGCAGTAACCCACCTCTTTGATCAGTAAGCGTCCCGCGCTTTCGCGAGACGCGCATTCAGACAGAACCGGCCTTTACCGGCGGCAATCCTGCCGCCGGAGCGGCCTTCGCATTCCAAAATATACCCGGAGAGGGACTGGATATGAATATTTCCAGATTTTTTGTCGACCGGCCGGTATTCGCCGGCGTCTTGTCGATCCTGATTGTGGTGGCAGGCCTTCTTGGCATGCGCGCCCTGCCGATTTCGGAATATCCCGAAGTCGTTCCGCCATCCGTCGTCGTGCGCGCCACCTATCCCGGTGCGAACCCGACCGTTATCGCTGAAACCGTCGCGACACCGCTCGAAGAACAGATCAACGGTGTCGAGGACATGCTCTATATGGGCAGCCAGGCGACATCGGACGGCGTGCTGACGCTCACCGTCACCTTCAAGCTCGGCACCGACCCCGACAAGGCCCAGCAGCTGGTGCAGAACCGCGTCTCGCAGGCAGAACCGCGCCTGCCGGCGGAAGTGCGTGCGCTCGGCATCACAACGGTGAAGAGCTCGCCCGACTTCATCATGGTCGTCAACCTTGTCTCCAAGACCGACGCCTATGACATCACCTACCTGCGCAACTATGCGACGCTGAACGTCAAAGACCGCCTCGCCCGCATCGAAGGTGTCGGCCAGGTGCAGGTCTTCGGCGCAGGTGACTATTCCATGCGCGTCTGGCTCGACCCGCAGAAAGTGGCCGAACATGATCTGGCTGCCAGTGACGTCTCCGACGCCATCCGCCAGCAGAACGTGCAGGCCGCCGCCGGCGTCATCGGCGCTTCGCCGAGCCCGAACGGTGTCGACCTGCAGCTCAACGTCAATGCCCAGGGCCGTCTGACGACGCCGGAAGAATTCGGCAACATCATCGTCAAGAGCGGCGCCAATGGCGAAATCACCCGCCTGCGCGATGTCGCGCGCATCGAACTCGGCGCAGCAGACTACACGCTGCGTTCGCTGCTCGATGGTGAGCCCGCCGTGGCTGTCGCGGTCCTTCAGGCCCCCGGCTCCAACGCCATCGAAATCGCCGACAATGTCCGCGCCACCATGGACAATCTGCAATTGGCCATGCCCGATGGCGTGAAATACGAGATCGTCTACGATACGACGAAATTCGTGCGCTCCTCCATCGAGAAAGTCGTCGACACACTCCTCGAGGCCGTTGGCCTCGTGGTGCTTGTCGTCATCCTCTTCCTCCAGACCTGGCGCGCCTCGATCATTCCGCTGATCGCCGTTCCGGTCTCGATCATCGGCACCTTCGCCGTCATGTATGCCTTCGGCTTTTCCATCAACGCGTTGACGCTGTTCGGGCTCGTGCTCGCCATCGGCATCGTCGTGGATGACGCGATCGTGGTCGTCGAAAACGTCGAGCGAAACATCGAAAACGGGCTCTCACCGCGTGACGCCACCTATAAGGCCATGCGCGAAGTCTCCGGCCCGATCATTGCCATTGCGCTGGTTCTGGTCGCCGTCTTCGTGCCGCTCGCCTTCATCTCCGGCCTGTCCGGCCAGTTCTACCGGCAGTTCGCGCTGACGATTGCGATCTCCACCGTCATTTCGGCCATCAACTCGCTGACGCTGTCACCCGCTCTTGCGGCCCTGCTGCTGAAGGAACACGGCGCGCCGAAAGACTGGCTCACCCGCTTCATGGACAAGATCCTCGGCTGGTTCTTCCGTGGCTTCAACCGTGCCTTCGGCGCGGCCTCGAACGGCTACGGCAAGACTGTCGGCGGCTTGGTGACACGCAAGAGCTTGGTGATGATCGTTTACATGGCGCTGGTGGCTGCCACCTATGGCATGTTCACGACTGTGCCGAGCGGCTTCGTGCCAGCGCAGGACAAGCAGTATCTGATCGGTTTCGCCCAGTTGCCCGATGGCGCAACGCTCGACCGCACCGAGAACGTCATCAAGCGGATGAGCGCGATCGCCATGGAAACGCCCGGTGTCAGCCACGCCATCGCCTTCCCGGGCCTGTCGATCAACGGCTTCACCATCGGCTCCAACTCCGGCATCGTCTTTGCGGTTCTCGATGACTTCGAAAAGCGCAAGACACCGGAACTCTCCGGCGGCGCCATCGCCATGCAGCTGAACCAGAAGTTCGCCGGCATTCAGGATGCCTTTATCGCCATGTTCCCGCCGCCGCCGGTCAACGGTCTCGGCCAGACAGGTGGCTTCAAACTGCAGATCGAAGACCGCGCCGGTTACGGCTACCAGACGCTGGATGAAGCGGCGAAGGCCGTCATCGCCAAGGCCTATCAGACACCGGAGCTGGCGGGCATCTTCTCCAGCTACCAGATCAACGTGCCGCAGCTCTTCGCCGACCTCGACCGCGCCAAGGCCGAACAGCTGGGCGTCTCCGTCAGCGACGTCTTCCAGACGCTGCAGATTTATCTCGGCTCGCTCTACGTCAATGACTTCAACGCCTTCGGCCGCACATACAGCGTCCGTGTGCAGGCGGACTCGCAGTTCCGCGCCCATGCGGAAGATATTGGCCGCCTGAAGGTTCGCTCCGCGACGGGTCAGATGATCCCGCTGTCGACGCTCCTGAAGGTGGATGCAACGACGGGACCGGAACGCACCAACCGTTATAACGGCTTCCTCGCAGCTGATATCAACGGTGGACCGGCACCGGGCTTCTCATCGGGCCAGGCGCAGGCGGCGATCGAGAAGATCCTTGCCGAAACCCTGCCCGCGGGGATCGATTATGAATGGACGGATCTGACCTACCAGCAGATTCTCGCCGGCAACTCCAGCATCGTGGTGTTCCCGCTGGCGCTGCTGCTCGTCTATCTCGTGCTCGCCGCGCAATATGAAAGCCTGACCCTGCCGATTGCGATCATCCTGATCGTGCCGCTCGGCGTACTTGCGGCTCTCACGGGCGTCTGGCTGACGGGAGGGGATAACAACATCTTTACGCAGATCGGCCTTGTCGTCCTTGTGGGTCTCTCGGCGAAAAACGCGATCCTGATCGTGGAATTCGCCCGGGAACTGGAATTCGAGGGACGAACGCCGCTTCAGGCGGCCATCGAGGCAAGCCGGCTTCGCCTGCGCCCGATCCTGATGACCTCGCTCGCCTTCATCATGGGCGTGGTGCCTCTGGTCGTCTCGACAGGTGCCGGTGCGGAAATGCGCGCCGCCATGGGTGTCGCGGTCTTCTCCGGCATGATCGGCGTGACGTTCTTCGGCATCTTCATGACACCGGTCTTCTACGTGCTGGTGCGCAAACTGGCGGGCAACCGCCCGCTCATCCAGCACAAAGAGGAAGAACCGGCCAACTCGGACTACAAGCTCGAAAAGGCCGGCTGAGGCCGACACCTATCCACCGCAACCTTCGACGCAAGCCCGCCGCGCATCCCAAGATGCGCGGCGTTTTATTGGCTGGAATATTCGTGACGCTTTACTGAAATAGAATCTGTTTCAGCCAGTTACACGCCAATCCTGCTACAACGTCTCAGTGCCGAAGCTTTGGGAATGAAATATAGACGCCCTAGCCGGGCGGAACTTTAAGAAAAGGCGCGCTTTTTTAGTTAAAATTCTGTGATAAATTGAAAAGCAGGGTGATTCGGACTAAATGATTTAGTTCAGGGGCGGCATGATGGAGCAGGACTACGAGAGCTGGGCGACAACAGTTGCCTATTCAATCGTGATGCATGAGGGTCTCGACCTCGCGCTTTCCGCGCAAAATCTCGACAGGGGCAAGGTCAGAAACAACCGCGAGCGTTTGATGGAAGCCATCCGAACCTCGTTGCTGGAAGCCCGCTCGCGCAGTGGCCAGATGACGGTGGCCTGAGGCTCACCAAAGTGCATCAATAGCCGACGAATTCAGGCCGCCAGCAGGTCGGTCCGCACCGCCGCCTTCAGCGGCAGGTGATCCGAGGCGATGCGCGCCAATGCGCTGTCATGCGCCTCCACCTGCTCGATCAGTCCTTCTCGATTGGCGATGATCCTGTCGAGCGCCAGCACCGGCAGGTTGGACGGAAAACTCGGCACCGCCGGCGGCAGGGCGCCGAACGCATCCCGGAACGTATTGAGCGACGAGCCATTGCCGAGGCGCCATTCATTGAGATCGCCGAGAAGGATGGTGGGGCATTCGTCGCGTGCTTCCAGAAGGCCGAGCAAGGCTTTCGCCTGCTGGGCGCGGGAGTGCCGCAGAAGACCGAAATGGGCAGCGATGACACGCAGCACGCTGCCGTTTTTCAGGTCAAGTTCCACGACCAGCGCGCCACGCGGCTCAAGCCCCGGCAGCTTCACCGTGTGCACGTCGCGCACCGCGCCTTCCCTGAACAGAACGACATTGCCGTGCCAGCCATGCGCCTTCACCCCCGATTGCACGGGGACAGGCACCAGCCCGCTTTCCCGTTCCAGCCGGGCGAGATCGAGCAGGCCGGTGCGCTCGCCAAAACGGCTGTCCGCTTCCTGTAGCGCGATGATGTCGGCGCCGATTTCCTGAATGACGCGGCTCGTGCGATCAGGATCGAACTTGCGGTCGCGGCCAACACATTTGTGGACGTTATAGGAAGCGATGATGGGAAACTGGTGGGCCTTTTCCTCAGGCTTGGCATTCTGCCGCTGGCGGTGATTGCGCAGCGAGTTCATCACGAAGGCAGGCAGGCTGGTGTTTCTGGCCAACACCGCTTTTTCGTTTTCCAGCATGCCGTCTTTTTTCACACGTCATCTCCGTTCAAAGATAGGGCGAGGCAAGCCACAGAACCCGTTCCACGAAACGAACAACGAATGGACGCGCTTTCAGTTCGCTCAGTCTCACAGGTATTGCAGCATCGCGTGCCGTCGAAATCGTCTGGCTGATGGTCTGGCCGAAACCGTCATCCATCACCTCGAGATCAATCTCGAAATTCAGTCGCAAAGAGCGCGGATCGAGGTTGGAGGACCCGATGTAACTCCACCGCCCGTCGATCACCAGCATCTTCGAATGATTGAATGGTCCGGTCGCCCTCCATATGCGACAATAATTGCGCAGCATCTGATCGAATTGCGCCGTCATGGCCCGATCCACCAGTACCAGATTGTTGCTCTTCGGCACGACGATATCCACGACAACGCCGCGCCGCGCCGCTGTTATGAGCGCTGAAATAAGCTCGCGATCCGGGAGAAAATAGGGCGACATGATGAGAATGGACGAGCGCGCAATGGAAAATGCGCCGGTCAGCATTTTGTGATTGGTCTCGATGCTTTTGTCAGGCCCGGACGAGCAAACGCGGGAAATGAGTTGCGAGCCCGGTATCCCGTCGGGGATCGCGATATCCCAGACCGCCGTATCCAGAACTTCCTTGGTCGTGAAGCGCCAGTCTTCCGCAGCAATCGAGAAAAAATCAGAAACCACGGGACCGGTGATCTTGAAATGCGTGTCATGGGACTGGCTCTCACCAGCGAATTCCCGTGTAAATCCTTCGCGAATATTCATGCCGCCGCTGAAGGCGACGCGCCCGTCCACAACGAGAATCTTGCGGTGGGTGCGAAGATTGGCATAGGGCAGGCGCAGGCCCATGATGACATTGCCGTTGAAGACCGCTGCGACGATGCCTTTTTCGCGCAGCGTCGGCAGAATGCTCGGCACCGAATATCGCGCGCCGACCGCATCGATCAGCACCCGAACCTCGACTCCCCGCTGCTGCGCCCTCTCCAGTGACGCAACGAAGCGCATGCCGATCCGGTCATTGTCGAAAATATAGGTTTCGAGGATGATCGACCGTTTCGCCTGTTCGATGGCCTCCAGCATGGCTTCATAAGCGAGATCGCCAGTCACCAGCGGCTCGATGCTGTTACCCGTCGTCAGCGCGTGCCGGGTCACCCGGTCGCCAAGGATTTTCATCGCCGCGAAGCGTCGCCCCACCCGCTCGGCAACCAGATCGCCGCCGGCGTCAAACCGCGCGACACGATCCATGATCTCGTCCTGCATGAAGGACCGCTGCTGCGTGATTGTGGATCGGCGGATGCGGTTGATGCCGGCAATCGCGTAGATGACGGCGCCGACGATCGGCGACAAGACGATAACGCCAACCCAGCCGAGCGCCGAGCGAACTTCTTCCTTGGTCATCGTGGCATGCACGGCCGCAACGGTACCCATGATAACGGAGAGGACGGCAAGGATATGAGGCCAATAGGCAATGACGAGATCGAGCATGGTACGACTATAGGGTATCGACCGGGAAAGTGTAACGCGGATTTCCGATATGCCGTTGCATAAACAAAAACATAGAGGTGCCCACCTGATTGCAACGCAGCAGCTGTCCGGCGTCGTCGACATGCCCTCCCCCGCCATGCTTTAGCGGGACAGACCCTTGCGGGAATAAGGGTGGAAACCGGACGTGCGATATGTCATGAGAGCGCATCTTGATCTTTGGGCAGGGGTTCTTGCGGGATTTCTGCGACGTATGAAAGCAAGAAGGCCGTGATGCAGGACAATACGCAGGGTGCCGTCATCGTCATTTCCAGCCACGTCATGCGTGGCTCCGTCGGCAACCGCGCCGCCGTCTTTGCGCTAGAGACGCTCGGTTATCCGGTCTGGGCGGTGCCGACTATCGTCATGCCCTGGCATCCCGGGCACGGCCCCTCCACCCGCATGCGCTTTCAGGACGACGATTTCGACAAGGCAATGAGCGACCTCGAAAACGCCAGATGGATAGGCGAGGTCAAGGCCGTACTGACCGGCTATTTCGGCAGCGCCGCGCAGGTTCGCTCCACCGCAAGGCTGATCCGCAACCTCAAGGAAAAGAACCCGGCGCTGATCTACGCCTGCGATCCGGTCATGGGCGATCTGGGCGGGCTCTATATTCCGCTCGAGACCGCCGAAGCCATCCGCGACGAACTCATTCCGCTGGCGACTGTCGCGACGCCCAATCGATACGAACTGGCGTGGATGAGTGGCGCGGAGCTTGAGACCAACAATGCCATCATGGATGCCGCCCTCGCCCTCGGCCCGCCGAAAATGCTGGTCACCTCGGCGGTACCGATGATGACGGGCGGAACCGGCAATCTTTATCTCAGCGGCCGCCATGCGCTTCTCGCCGAACACCGCGCTATCGAAAATGCACCGAACGGCCTCGGCGACCTGATGTCGGCGCTGTTCCTCGCCCGCCTGCTGGAGGGTCTGGACGATGAAAAGGCGCTGCAGCTGGCAACCGCCAGCGTGTTCGAAGTCCTCGCCCGCACCAAAAAACGCGACATGAACGAACTGACGCTGGAGACCGACTCGTCAAGTCTCTCCACACCCATGGCCATGGTGCAGATGCGTCATCTCTTGCATCCTTCGCGCAGCAGGCGCAAATAGCGGGCAGAGCATCTCCAGGAAAATCGGGGCGGGTTTTCCGATCGGAATGCGGCACATAGGGAGTTGGGGCGGTTTTACGGCTTAGAAAAGCGAAAACGCTCCAACGGATTGGTCTTCAACGCACCGAGTTCCTCTCTTGATCTCGGTCCAACCACAACGGTACTGCGATAGATGAAAGATTTTCCGGAAAACCTTCTCAACGGCTATAAGAACTTCATGAGCGGCCGCTATGCCGATGAGCGCGAAAGATACCGCGTTCTGGCGGAAACCGGACAGAAACCGCAAACGCTGTTCATCGCCTGTTGTGACTCCCGTTCGGCACCGGAAACCATTTTCGACTGCGGACCGGGAGAGTTGTTCGTCGTCCGCAACGTTGCCAACATGGTGCCACCCTTCGAGCCCGACGGGCAATATCACGCAACCTCCGCCGCCATCGAATATGCTGTTCAGGTTCTGAAGGTAAAGGACATCGTCGTCATGGGTCACGGCCGCTGCGGCGGCATCCAGGCAGCACTCGATCCCAATCTCGAGCCGTTGTCGCCCGGCGATTTCATTGGCAAGTGGATGAACATGGTCAAGTCGGCCGCCTCGCAAATCCAGAGCAACGATGTGATGACCGCCTCCGAGCGGCAGACGGCGCTGGAACGCGTTTCCATCCGCAACTCCATCACCAATCTGCGCGGCTTCCCTTTCGTCAAGGCACAGGAAACCGCCGGCAAGGTGAAGCTGCACGGCGCATGGTTCGATATTTCGACCGGCGAATTGTGGGTGATGGACGGCAAAACCGGCGACTTTCGCCGCCCCGATCTGTGATTAAGGCGTGTAGCCTCCGCCAATAACATTCAACTTCGTCACTCGGACTTGATCCGGGGTCCAGTGCGATCAAGTCCTTGATCGCCAAAGACCCGTTCGCGGCGCAGACGCGCCGTGACTGGATGCCGGATCAAGTCCGGCATGACGGAAGTGATTCGCGCGTGGGAAGCGGCCTTATTGGCCGTCAATCGCCTTGCCGATGAAGGCGATGGCCTGCTGATAGACGCTTGCGGCGTTCCAGCCCTGGATGGCGGCATAATTCGCCTGCCCCTGCTGGTAACCTGCACCACGCTGCCAGCCATGGCCGACGAGGAAGTTAGCGGTGGAAGCCAGCGCATCTGCGCGCGAGCCAACGAGATCGATGCGGCCGTCGCGGTCGAAATCCACGCCGTAGCGCACCACGTTCAACGGCAGGAACTGCGTCTGGCCGATTTCACCATGTGCGGCACCCTTGGCGTTGACATTCAGCGAACCGCTGCCGACGAGCTTCAGGGCGGCATAAAGCTGCTCGGTAAAATAATCCGAACGACGGCAGTCAAATGCCAACGTCGAAACGGCCGACAGCGTGTGCTGTTTACCCATGAAACTGCCGAAGCCCGTTTCCATGCCCCAGATGGCGAGGAGCGGACCGGCGGGCACACCGTAGGCGCGCTCGATCGAATCGAAGAGGGCGGCATTGTTCTTCTTCATCGTCTTGCCGCGCGAAATGATCGTCTGACCGCCGCGCTTCTGCATGAACTGTTCGAAGGAGAGCTTGAAGCTGTGCTGGCCGCGATCGGCGCTGATCGTGGCGCGATTGTAGGTTACGTTGGCAAAGGCGCGATCGAGCACCGAGGCGCTGACCCCGCGGCCCGCCGCTTCCTGCTTGAAGGCGCCGACCCACGCTTCAAAACCCGCGGAGGTGTTGCCGCATTGCGCCGCCATGACCGGCGTCGCTGCCAGAACCGAGACCATGGCCACACCAGCCAGAATTGCCTTCATTGCCCGCATCTAAATCTGCCTTCGATGTTTTTGGGAGAGTTTTCCCGAGAACCAAACCATTATACTGCATGGTTCAGGTGCCAAAACTGCCTTTTGGCGGCCTAAATTGCCTTTCGACAGCAAAGCCTGCAAATAAACTGGCCGTGATCTCGCCAATTATAAAACCCGCCTGCCCCACACAGAACAGACGGGTTATACTTAACGAACCTTAAAAAATCGTATCGTTGATCAGGCAGCGGCCTTGCGCGGCTTGATGAAACCACGATTGATCAACAGTTCGGCGATCTGGACGGCATTAAGAGCTGCGCCCTTGCGCAGGTTGTCAGAAACAACCCAGAGGTTGAGCCCATTTTCCACCGTCGCATCTTCGCGGATACGCGAGATGTAGGTCGCGTCTTCACCGGCGGATTCCACCGGCGTGATGTAACCGCCGTTTTCGCGCTTGTCGATGACGAGGCAACCCGGTGCTTCGCGCAGGATATCACGGGCCTGATCGGCGGTGATCTCGTTTTCGAACTCGATATTGACCGATTCCGAATGGCCGATGAAGACAGGAACGCGCACCGCCGTGCAGGTCACCTTGATCTTCGGATCGAGCATCTTCTTCGTTTCGGCCAGAACCTTCCATTCTTCCTTCGTGTAGCCGTCTTCCATGAAGACGTCGATGTGCGGAATGACGTTGAAGGCGATACGCTTGGTGAACTTCTTGGATTCGACCGGGTCGGCCACGAAAACGGCGCGGGTCTGCTGGAACAGTTCGTCCATGCCTTCCTTGCCTGCGCCGGACACCGACTGGTAGGTGGAAACGACGACGCGCTTGATCTTGGCGAAATCATGCAGCGGCTTCAGCGCAACAACGAGCTGCGCCGTGGAGCAATTCGGGTTGGCGATGATGTTCTTCTTGGTGAAGCCTGCAACCGCATCGGCGTTCACTTCCGGAACGATCAGCGGAACGTCCTGATCGTAGCGCCAGGCGGACGAGTTATCGATGACGACGCAGCCCTGCTGGCCGATCTTTGGCGACCACTTCTTGGAAACATCGCCGCCGGCCGACATCAGGCAGATATCCGTGTCGGAAAAATCGTAGTTCTCGAGGTTCGAAACCTTCAGCGTGCGGTCGCCATAGGAGACTTCCGTGCCCTGCGAGCGGGCGGAAGCGAGCGGCACGACTTCATCGGCGGGAAAACCGCGTTCGGCCAGGATATTGAGCATTTCGCGACCGACGTTGCCGGTGGCGCCTGCAATTGCAACTTTGAAACCCATGATCAAGCTCTCTTTCTGTCTCTCCTCTTTTTGGTGAGGTGGGAACCCGCATCATATCGCGGCTTCCTCGATCCCCAGCCAAACCGGGGAGAGAGCGGTGGCCAGAGACGTTAGACGGTTTTAATCGTCGTTTTGGCCGTAATTCGGATAGAATAAGAAAGACGCGGATCATCGCCGGCGGATTGTGCCGGTCCTTCCATGACGAACATGTCTGCAACATGCATGCGCAAGGTGATGCTCCTTCTTCGCGAGAAGCTATTAGAAGGTTTCTCGTTCCTGTCAAGGGAAAAGGCGCCGGCTGAAGCAGGCGTGGAGCCGCAGCGCGACATATTCGGGATGCTTCACATTAGACTAAAGTCATAATCCGAAAGCATCGCTCTTACTGGGGTTAATTTTCTGTCACTCTGCTGTCACGCGCATTGCAGCCGTAAGGTTGAGTCCAGAGGAGAGAGCTGGGCTCCGCAGTGCGTCGATTGGGACATCTGTGGAGGACAGACAATGGCAAATGTTGCAGCCGTAAGCGGCGCCGCCCGTCCAATGACGGGTGAAGAGAAGAAGGTGATTTTCGCCTCTTCTCTCGGAACGGTCTTCGAATGGTACGACTTCTATCTTTACGGTTCGCTCGCGATCTACATCGGCGCGAACTTCTTCAGCCAGTATCCGGAAACGACGCGTAACATCTTCGCGCTGCTGGCCTTCGCCGCCGGCTTCCTCGTGCGCCCCTTTGGCGCGCTGGTCTTTGGCCGGCTCGGCGATATCGTCGGACGTAAATATACCTTCCTCATCACCATCCTCATCATGGGTGTGTCCACCTTCCTCGTCGGCGTGCTGCCCAGCGCATCGCAGATCGGCATTGCCGCTCCGATCATCCTGATCGTTCTGCGCATGCTGCAGGGTCTGGCGCTTGGCGGTGAATATGGCGGCGCTGCAACCTATGTTGCCGAGCATGCCCCCAATGGTCGCAGAGGTTACTACACCTCCTGGATCCAGACGACGGCGACGCTCGGCCTGTTCCTGTCGCTGGTGGTCATTCTCGGCGTGCAGTTTGCACTCGGCAAGGAAGCTTTCGCTGCCTGGGGCTGGCGCATTCCTTTCCTCGTTTCCGTTTTGCTGCTCGGCGTATCCGTCTGGATCCGTCTGAAGATGAACGAATCTCCTGCCTTCAAGAAGATGAAGGAAGAGGGCAAGACGTCGAAAGCGCCGCTGAGCGAAGCTTTCGGCCAGTGGAAAAACGCCAAGATCGCGCTCATCGCGCTTGTCGGCGCCGTCATCGGCCAGGCCGTTGTCTGGTACACCGGCCAGTTCTACGCGCTGTTCTTCCTGCAGAGCATTCTGAAGGTCGACGGCCAGTCCGCCAACATCATGGTGGCGGCAGCGCTCATTCTCGGCACCAGCTTCTTCGTCATCTTCGGCTGGCTGTCCGACAAGATCGGCCGCAAGCCGATCATCATGGCTGGTCTGATCCTTGCCATGCTGACCTACTTCCCGCTGTTCAAGGCTCTGACCTGGGCAGGTAACCCGGCGCTTGCACAGGCGCAGTCCAGCGTTCGCGCCACCGTCAGCGCCGCACCCGGCGACTGCAAATTCCAGTTCAACCCGACCGGAACGGCAAAGTTCACCACATCCTGCGATATCGCAACCTCGTTCCTGACGCGCAATTCCGTGCCTTATGACGTGGTCGCGGGGCCGGCCGGCCAGCCGGCCACCGTCAAGATCGGCGACGCCACCATCACCAGCTACGACGCCGTCGCCGCTGGCGCGGATGCCGCAGCCAAGGACAGGGCCTTCCAGAAGCAGGTCAACATGGCGCTTCACGATGGCGGCTACCCGCTGGTGCGCGGCGCGGCACAGGTGCCTGACGCAAAACTGGACGCCTTCATTGCCGCAAACCCGGAACTGAACCTCAATGCCGATGCCGTTCGCGCCGCCGACAAGAAGATGGTTGCGACCGACAAGCTGGTGGCTGACAAGCTGCTCACTCCGGCCGAAACCGGTGGTGCAGCCGAAATGGCCGTCTACACTGTGGCCGGCGGCGGCACCTTCTCGATGGTAGCCGATCCGGCTGCCGTGAACTGGGTCGTCATCATCGCGGTTTTGACCGTCCTCGTCATCTACGTGACGATGGTCTATGGCCCGATCGCAGCATTGCTGGTGGAACTGTTCCCGACCCGCATCCGCTACTCCGGCATGTCGCTGCCATACCACATCGGCAACGGCTGGTTCGGCGGTCTTCTGCCCGCCACCGCCTTTGCGATGAGCGCGGCGAAGGGCGATATCTATTATGGCCTCTGGTATCCGATCATCTTTGCAGGCATCACGCTGGTCATCGGCCTGCTGTTCCTGCCGGAAACCAAGGATCGCGATATCCATGCCATGGATTGAGTGACACCCGATAGACTGTGGAAATCACCCGGCGTTTCGGCGCCGGGTTTTTTGTTGCCGCCGTACCGCCATGGCCGAAAATGGGCTTTTCCGGCCTGTCAATCCGCCGCAGGTAGAAAACAGCAATAACAAGACAAAAACGCCCGAAATGGGCTATGACGGCTTATCAGGACGGGAATGGGAGAGCAGTTTTGAGAATCGGGACACCAAGAGAACTCTATGAAGGTGAAGCGCGGGTCGCCATGACGCCTGACAGCGCGCAGGCTTTGCAGAAACTCGGCTATGAGTGCGTCGTCGAGGCAGGGGCCGGCAAGGCGGCCGGCTTTTCTGACGACGCCTATCGCGCAGCCGGCGTGACGGTGGTCGACAGCGCCGAGGCGCTTTACAGCGGCTCCGATATCATCGCCAAGGTTCGCCCGCCGGGAACGGCGGAAATTGATCGCCTGTCTTCGGACAAGACTCTGATCTCGTTCTTCTATCCCGCCCAGAACAAGGACCTTCTGGAACAGGCGAAGCAAAAAGGCGCGAACGTCATCGCCATGGACATGGTGCCGCGTATCTCCCGCGCCCAGAAGATGGACGTCCTGTCTTCCATGGCCAATATCGCCGGCTATCGTGCGGTCATCGAGGCCGGCAATAATTTCGGCCGCTTCTTCACCGGTCAGGTGACGGCCGCCGGCAAGGTGCCGCCCGCCAAGGTGCTGGTCATCGGCGCCGGCGTTGCCGGTCTTGCCGCCATCGGCACGGCCACATCGCTCGGCGCGATCACTTATGCCTTCGACGTGCGCCCTGAAGTGGCCGAGCAGATCGAATCCATGGGCGCGGAATTCGTCTATCTCGATTTTGCCGACCAGCAGCAGGATGGTGCAGCGACCGGCGGTTATGCCGCCCCCTCCTCGCCGGAATTCCGCGAGAAGCAGCTGGAGAAATTCCGCGAACTCGCCCCGCAGATGGATATCGTCATCACCACGGCGCTGATCCCCGGCCGCGACGCCCCGAAGCTGTGGCTTGCCGACATGGTGGCGATGATGAAGCCGGGTTCGGTCATCATCGACCTCGCCGCCGAGCGCGGCGGCAATTGCGACCTGACGGTTCCCGACCAGCGCGTCGTATCCGACAATGGCGTCATCGTCATCGGCTACACCGATTTCCCGAGCCGCATGGCAACGCAGGCCTCGACGCTTTACGCCACCAACATCCGCCACATGATGACCGATCTGACGCCCGCGAAGGACGGCAAGCCGGTTCACAACATGGAAGACGACGTCATCCGGGGCGCGACCGTTACCTATCAGGGCGAGATCACCTTCCCGCCGCCGCCGCCGAAGATCCAGGCCATTGCCGCGCAGAAGCCGAAGGAAAAAGCCAAAGAGCTGACGCCGGAGGAAAAGCACGCCAAGGAAAAGGCGGAGTTCAAGGCGCAGACGAAGAGCCAGGTCGGGCTTCTGGTCGCCGGCACGGCCATCCTGTTGCTCGTTGGTCTTTATGCGCCGGCAAGTTTCATGAGCCACTTCATCGTCTTCGTGCTCGCCTGCTTCGTCGGTTTCCAGGTCATCTGGAATGTCAGCCACTCGCTGCACACGCCGCTAATGGCCGTCACCAACGCCATTTCCGGCATCGTCATCATCGGCGCGCTGCTGCAGATCGGTTCCGGCAACTGGCTGGTGGTGATCCTTGCCTCGCTTTCCGTCCTGATCGCGACGATCAACATCGTCGGCGGTTTCCTCGTGACACGGCGCATGCTCGCCATGTTCCAGAAGTCCTGAGCGTGCGAGGATTTAAGTAAATGACCATTGGTATTGTTTCCGCGGCTTACGTTGCCGCAGCCGTTCTCTTCATCCTTTCCCTCGGTGGCCTTTCCGGACAGGAAAGCGCCAAGCGTGCCGTCTGGTACGGCATCGTTGGAATGGGTCTCGCCATCGTCGCCACCGTCTTCGGTCCTGAGATCAGCAAGGGCGTCGGGCAATGGCTCGTCGTGCTCCTGATGCTGGCCGGCGGCTCCGTCCTCGGCTACTTCGTCGCAAGCCGCGTGCAGATGACCGAAATGCCGCAGCTTGTGGCGGCCCTTCACTCCTTCGTCGGTCTTGCCGCCGTCTTCATCGGCTTCAACGCCCATATCGAGGAAGCGCATGTCGCCTCGCTCGACGAAACCGCACGTTCCCTACTGACGGGCTTTTCCGCCATCCTCGCCCACAAGACGCCGGTGGAACTGGCGATCATGAAGGTCGAGGTCTTCCTCGGCGTCTTCATCGGCGCGGTCACCTTCACCGGCTCCGTCGTCGCCTTCGGCAAGCTTGCCGGCAAGGTGGACGGCAAGGCGAAGAAACTGCCGGGCGGGCATCTGTTGAACGCCGGTGCCGCGATCCTGTCGCTCGTGCTGCTCATCATGTATTGCAACGGCGCAGGCGCATGGACGCTGGTGCTGATGACGCTGGCCGCCTTCTTCATCGGCTATCACCTGATCATGGGCATCGGCGGCGCCGACATGCCGGTCGTCGTTTCGATGCTGAACAGCTATTCCGGCTGGGCGGCCGCCGCCATCGGCTTCACGCTCGGCAACGATCTCTTGATCGTCACGGGTGCGCTGGTGGGCTCCTCGGGTGCGATCCTCTCCTACATCATGTGCAAGGCAATGAACCGCTCCTTCATCTCGGTCATCCTCGGCGGCTTCGGCGGCACGACGGGCCCGGCGATGGAAATCGAGGGGGAACAAGTGGCGATCGACGCCGAAGGTGTGGCCGCGGCACTCAACGACGCCGACAGCGTCATCATCGTCCCCGGTTACGGCATGGCGGTGGCACAGGCCCAGAGCGCGGTGTCGGAACTGACGCGCAAGCTGCGCGCCGACGGCAAGACCGTGCGCTTCGCCATTCATCCGGTGGCCGGCCGTCTTCCCGGCCACATGAACGTGCTGCTCGCCGAAGCGAAGGTGCCCTACGACATCGTGCTGGAAATGGACGAGATCAACGACGATTTCCCAAGCACCGACGTCGTCATCGTCATCGGCTCGAACGACATCGTCAACCCGGCAGCCCAGGACGATCCGAACTCACCCATATCAGGCATGCCGGTTCTGGAAGTGTGGAAGTCGAAACTCGTCATCGTCTCCAAGCGCGGCCAGGGCACAGGTTACTCCGGCATCGAGAACCCGCTGTTCTACAAGGACAATACGCGCATGTTCTACGGAGATGCGAAAAAGTCGATCAACGATCTTCTGCCGTTGATCAAGTAAAAGCGAAACCCGCGAAACGGGAGCGGGCCATTACAATAAAGAAATCCCCGCTTTCAACGCGGGGATTTCATATATCTTCAGCGTCAGGAGTTTTTGTGACTCTGCTGACCCGCCTTAACATGCTGCTCATGTGATCCGCCGCGGGTCTTGCCATTGTCGCCATTGCCGGAGGAGGTCGATGCCGACTTGGAACCGCTGTCGCTGTTCTTGTGGCTTTTTTGGCCGGCCTTCACATGCTGTTCGTGCGTACCACCCTGATTTGCCATGGTATGTCTCCTCATATTGGTGATTTTGTCACTCGCGCCTTCCGTGAGACGCCTCAAACGAACCATTCGGCGCGGCAGGAGTTCCGGATTTTTTTTAACATTTCGTGAGATCGCGACAGGCTCTCATCGCTGCTTTCCAAATTCCTTGCGAAGTTCGTCCTTGGCCTCTTCCAGCACATCCTTTCGTGTTCTCGGCAGCGATCGACCGGCCCGGTTGATGTAAAAGACCAGCATGGACATGGCCGACCGGAAAGGGTTTGCCTTGCGCCTGTCGGATTGTTCTGCCGAGGCCTTCAGCGATCGGGCGATCTGCGAGGGGTCCTCCTTTGTGAAGACCTCTTTTTCAAGGTCAAGCGCATCGCTTTCCCTGGTCACTTTCTGCGACCATTTCTTTTTCTTCTTCGCCTTTTTCATTGTTCTTCTCCCGAACGATCATGATTTTCGGCCGGGATCGTGGGTGTGGTGACTGTCGCGCTCGCCACCGCCGCCGGAAACGTGGCTCTTCGAGCGTTTGTCGCTGTCCGCGGGGGGCTTCTGGATTTCCAGCGGCTCCTTTGCATTTTCATGCGATGCGCCCGGCCCACCCTGTCGGATGCTGGCCGGCGTTTTTGTTGACGTGGACATCTCTTCCTCCTGTCATCGGTGACGGCGGTCAGGCCGCCGGATCATGGGTCATCGCGCGTTTTCATCGCGTCCGAGACGCGCTTCTTGCGTGGATCCCTAAGGTTCTCGCCAACGGCGTCGCGATCGTGCTCAGGATCGTCAGACGGTTTCATGTAACCTCTCGGCCGGTTTTCCTCCGGCCCTTCCCAGCGCGGCGATTGGTCGGTGGTGCCAGGCGCACCGTCTCGCGGAGATTTGATGGTCATCGCTGCCTCCATTTAAGTTGCGAACCCACCCAACCTCTTTGCTGAGGTGATGTTCCGCAGAACGCAGGGTGCGATGAGGCCAAGTTTTTTCGAAACCATTGCGGGTTGCACCGGTTAGGCGGCAGAGAAATTCAATCAGAGGGAACACGACGATGACGGATAAACCCGATAAGTCCGATCGCATCTCCAGAATTGCTTACGAGCAACAGCAGGACTTTCTCAGACGCTCGTCCCTGCAGTTTCTGGAATGCGCCATCCATTTATGTGCCACGAATATGAGTATTTCCGAACTCGCCACGCGACTTGAAAAACAGGCCCAGTATCTGCGGCAGTTCGGCTGAGGGTGCAGGGGCATGGCGGCGACGACAACGCCTTAGCCGGGAAGACCGAAATGCCGAGATTTTTCTTCACTGTGATCAGTGGCAAGAATGTCCTTGATGATCAGGAAGGGAGCGTTCTGCCCTCGCTCGACCAGGCGATCGAGGAGGCGCTGAAAGATGCCCGCGCGCTGATGAGCGATGCCATCCTGCAGGGCCGCGACATCTCCGGAGGGTGCATCATCATCCGCAACGCGCAGCAGGAGGTTCTGACAGTCGTCCGCTTTGCCGATGCGTTAGACAGAAATGGCTGACGGCGTGTCGACATCCGTCTGCATGCGCGCCATCAGCCGCTCATATTCTTTTTCGGGGACGCCGTAGGTCGCGTCGGCAACGCTTTCCAGAATGCGGCGATTGATGATGCGGACCTTGCCGCGGCTGGCGCGGATCGCATGAATGCCCTCGAGAATGTGCAATTCATTGGTGATGCCGGGCCGGCGCACACCAAGAACCGTGGAGAGGAACTCATGGGTAATCGGCAGGTCATCGGTATCGAGCCGGTCATGGCACATCAGCAACCATCGCGCGAGCCTTTCGCGCAGGCTGTATTGCCCGTTCGCCAGCACGAGCTGGCCGACCTGAAGCATGCAGATATTGACGTAACCGAGCAGAAGCTCGCGCAGACGCGCATCCTCTTCCATATCCCGCAATACTTCGGCAGCCGGGATGAGGTAGCCGCGCCCGGTCACGCTCATCACGGTCTCATCCGGCGTGGTTTCTGCGCCCAGCAGTGCGGGCCAGCCGGTAATCCCCTCGCGCCCGACAAGCACGGTCTCGATACCCTTGCCGCCCTCATCATGCACGATGGTCGATGCGAGCCCGGTTTCGATGAAACAGAGATGGGAGATCGGCATGCCGGCACCGACGAGCTGATGCCCGGCCGGCAGGTTTACCGGTTCCATACGGGCGGCGAGCTGCGACAGCCGTTCCGTGCCGAGGGTTTTCAACAATCGGTTATAGAAAACAAAACTTGATCCAAGCATAGCGGTTCGCCCCGTTCGCCCCTCTGCTCGAAACATTAACCTGCAGAATCATATTAGCAGGGGAAAAATGAATGAAAACAGTGAGTACGTTACCGTACAAATTTGCAGAAAGGGGCGTCTCTGCCTCGCAGGATGACCAAAATTCGCAATTCCTGCCCAAGCTTGAAACAGCATGATAACCCGAAATACCGCGATTGGGTATGGCTTGCCAAATGATGGGGAACGGTCCTGATAACCGGCGAGGAAGGAGAAACCGCCGTGACGGAGAAAAGGCCAAGCAGAAAACCGCCTCCCGCCTTCCAGTCCGGTGGCGCGGATGCCACCTCTTTGGGAGCCCTCCGGGACGACGCCGAGGGATGCCGGAGATGTGATCTCTACCGAGACGCCACCCAGCTGGTTTTCGGCGAAGGCAGCGCGAAAGCGCGCGTGGTTCTCGTCGGTGAGCAGCCCGGCAATGAGGAGGACCGGAAAGGCAGACCCTTCGTCGGACCAGCCGGCCGTCTCCTCGACCAATGTCTCCAGGAAGCCGGCGTCGACCGCTCGCAATGTTATGTGACGAACGCGGTCAAACATTTCAAATTCAAACAGCGCGGCAAGCGGCGGTTGCATGAACGCCCGAATAGCGGCGAGGTTCAAAGCTGCGCCTGGTGGCTGGCAGCAGAGCTGCGCCTGCTTGCCCCCGACCTGATCGTGGCCATGGGCGCTACCGCTTTTTATACACTGACCGGGCGTAGAACCGGCGTGACCAGCGAACGCGGCAACCTCCTGACGACGCCTTTCGGCACCCGCCTCCTCGTCACGATACACCCCTCCTATCTCCTGCGCCTTCGCGACCGCGACGACGCCCACCGGCAGCAGCGCGCGTTCATCGCCGACCTGCACAGGATAGAGGAGATCCTTGCCGAAAACTCGTAACCGCCGCATCTGCTGCATTCGGTCCGACCATCAGGAACAAGCCTTTCCCATCGTGGTTAGGGACTCCCAAACAGGGAGGCTTCAAAACCATGCACAAAAAAATCGAACACAAGATCATCGCCCATGAAAATGGATGGGCTGTCGTTATCTCCGGCGTGATACGAGGCGTGTACCCCAGCCGCCATATGGCTTTGTCCGCGGCAAAAGAGCTGCAAAGCGATTTATTATCCGCGGACACGGCAAAGGCTTCCGGTCCGGTCGCCAATCTGCCCTTGACCGATGCGGCGGCCATCAGCCGGTGGCGCACCTCATCACAGCCAACAGTAGCAGTGCCCTATCAGGTGGATATGCCTTTGCGGCGCAGGAGTGGCGAGGTCAGCTACCCCGCGTCGTTTGACGGCTCCAGTCTAAGAGCCGGCAAGATTTAAGCGGCATCGTAGACCAGCCGCGTCTCGATGGGGCGGCGGTCTGTGCGGCAGCTGTCCGAGCCCCTAGCGCCTGTACCAGGATGAGGTCCACTTACCATGGAACTTCATCCAGGCGCTATCATCGGATCGATCCGTGGCGCCTTTGCCTCTCTTGCGCATATTTCAGATTTCGCTTGATTGGACGGCTGGAATTGCGCCTTTCAGGCGCTATGGTGAGCTGAAAGGTCAGTGCATGCGATGGGATGCGAGGAGAAAGCTATGGAGACTGTCGAACGCCTCACCATCGCTATCATCGGGATGACCGATACCGTGACACCCGAGATCACGAAGGCCTGGTCGAATGCCCGCGTTGGCCTCGAAGGACCCTACACGGCTGATCACTTAGAACGGGAGCACGCACTGGAATTCGCAGCAGCGATCGTCGACATCCGTTACGAGCCGGACGTTATCCTGCGGCTGACCGAGAGACTGGAAGCCGAAGCAATACCCTATCTTTTTTTCGTTCCCGCGACCGTTATCGACAGTGCACCGGGACCTTTTATCCTCTCCGAGCGTTCGGAAGATATCGAAACCATCGTCTCCGCCCTGGTTGCGCAGGGAGGAGGCACCAGGCATTAGAGCGAGGCACGTGTTATGCTGGAGCGACCGCAGGGCCATGGTGAAGCGAATATTCTGTTTTCTCTTTTGCCTGAGGGTGTCAGGCGCGAGGTTGTGGGAGCCTGCAGCGCGGTAGAACTCGCCTTGGGCGATGTGCTGATATCCGCTGGCGCGCCGATCGAGCGCGTTTTCTTCCTTTCTTCCGGCATCGCATCCGTCGTTGTCGTCTCGAAAGCCGGGCGAAGGACTGAAGCGGGCCTCGTGGGTAGAGAGGGTTTCGTTCCCATGGCCGCAGCGGCGGGCGCGCTGAGAAACGTGACCGAGATCGTGATGCAGGCCCCGGGTGAGGCACTTGCCCTTGACATAGGGTCGTTTGAAACGTTGCTGGCAAAACATCGGGTGTTCTTCGACATTCTGGTCTGCGCGCATCATATCGCCAGGGTGCAGGTGGAGTGCACGGCTTCCTCCAACGCCATCCAGTCGGTCACCGAGCGTCTCGCGCGCTGGCTTTTGATGTGTCACGACCGTGTCGAAGGCAATTCCCTGCATCTGACACACGACTTTCTGTCAACGATGCTGGCAGTGCGGCGTGCAAGCGTGACGGATGCGCTGCACGTTCTTGAGAGCCATGGCTTCATTCGTTCTGAAAGAGGACGGATCACGATCAGGAACCGTGAGACGCTGGAAACCTATGCCGGCGAGCTCTACGGTCTGCCCGAAGAGGAGGGCAACCGCATGCTCGCCCGCTTCCGGCGCGCGCACCCTTCGGAGCCGCCGCTGGGTAATCTCACCGCGGTCTGAAGCGGCAGCAGGCGCCGCACGGGAGGATTTTCACGCCGTCGGTTTGGTACGGTGGCGGACATTTACCTTTGGCGGTTTCCCTATAAGATGGATGCATCTTCCCTCACGCTGTGAAATGCCCGACGCATTTCGAGGAGGTGAAATGTATGCGAATCACGAGTACCAGAGTTCGGGAATATTCCTGGACGACGACATCAATATCGTTAAGGCAGCCTTCGACAATGTCGTTTCGGCCGAGCCGGACCCTGCCCTCTGCCGCGCCGAAGTCGCCCGCTACGTTCTGAAAATGTATGATCGTGGCGTCGTTGACCCGCTGAAACTCCAGCAACTGACCGCCCTCTATTTCAGGACCAAGCTACGGGTCCGTTGACAACCCGTTCGGGATGAAAGGCAGCGCGTCAGGGCCGAAGTTCCGACCGCGGCCAGCAGGATTGGTACGCCTCATCCTGCTTTTGAATTCTTCCCGACCGCACCATAAAAGGTGATCGAACAGGCAGGAACAAAGCCACGCGGGCATGGTTCGGATTGCTCCACGAACTCAGGCCCGACGAGGTAGACGATGACCCGCAAAACGCTCCCCATCCCCGAGGAAAACAGAAGCCACGAGGGGTCAGGCGACAATGAACGCCTGAACACGGAAGAGGCTTCTCCGGTCAAGGAACAAAAGGTTTCAACACGGACCGGCAGGCAGGCAAACATCAAGATCAACACCACCCATCAGGGTCACCAGCAGGACAGATAGCCTCCTGCTTCCGGTAGACGGCTGCGCGCTGCCGCCGCTCCGTCTCCGGGTTCCTGCCGTTTGATATCCACGCGTTCCTGGAGGCGCCACATGCGCATTCTTGCCGTCACGGCCGAACTGTTTCCCTTCGTCAAGACCGGCGGATTGGCCGATGCGGCAGGGGCGCTGCCGGAGGCGCTCGCAAAACTCGGCGCAGACGTTCGCACTCTGCTGCCCCTTTACCGCAAGCTGATCCCCCTCGTTCGCGGCCAGACACCGTGTCTGAAGACCGATATTCTCGGATGGCCGGTAGCGGTTTACGCCGTCGCCGCCAAAGGGCATCGACTTCTCCTTCTCGAGGCGGCAGACCTGTTCGACAGGGACGGCCATCCCTACGGCATGAAAGGCGCGCCCTTCGGCGACAATGACCTGCGCTTCGCGGTGCTATCCAAGGTGGCCGCAGAGATTGCCCTTGGGGCCATAGCCGAGTGGAAGCCCGATCTTGTCCATGTCCATGACTGGCATGCGGCGCTGACCTGCGTTTATCTTTCAGAGGCGACACCCAAGGTGCCCACCGTCCTCACCCTTCACAATCTCGCCTTTCAGGGCCAATATGCAATGGATCGGGCCGGCATGCTGGGCTTGCCCCCGCACCTTTGCACCGTCGATTGCCTTGAATATTATGGCGACATTTCCTTTCTGAAGGGCGGTCTCACGACGGCCTCGGCCGTGACAACAGTCAGTCCGACCTATGCGAGGGAAATCCTGACACCGGATATGGGCATGGGCATGCATGGTGTGCTGGCCGTTCGGCGCGATGACCTGCGTGGCATCGTCAACGGTGTCGACCAGGATGTGTGGGACCCTGCAACCGATCCTTACATCATAGCAAATTTCACCGCTGCGACGGCCACGCGACGAAGCCTGAACAAATATGCCCTGCTTCAGGCCCTCGGCCTTGCCCCGACGCAGGGGCCTGTCTTCGGCGTGGTCAGCCGCCTGACCTGGCAAAAAGGCATAGACCTCCTCCCCCAGGTCGTGCCGCTGATCATCGCGCGAAAAGGCAGGCTGATCATTCATGGCGAGGGTGACACGGCGCTGGAAGAAAATCTGCGGGCGCTGGCGAAGCGATACCCTGAGCTGGTTTGCGCCCATATCGGTTACGATGAACGGCTCGCGCATATGATCCAGGCGGGCTCAGACTTCATCATCCAGCCTTCCCGGTTCGAGCCCTGCGGGCTCACACAACTCTACGCGCTCCGCTACGGTGCGCTTCCCATCGTCAGCCGCACGGGCGGGCTTGCCGAAACCATCATCGATGCAAATGACGCGGCCATCGAGGCGGGGTGGCGACGGGTTTTCAGTTCGAACCGGCAAATGAGGAGGATTTGCGCGCAGCACTCGACCGCGCGATTGATGCCTATAACGACCGCCAGCTTTTCAGACGGCTTCAGGCGCAGGCAATGCAGGCCAATTTTTCCTGGGACAAGAGTGCCGCGCAGTATATGTCGCTTTTCGAAAGCCTCGTCGGCCCGGACGCATCCGCCGGAGACACCTTTCCCCACATCACGTCCGAGACCTTCGCAAAGATAAGGGCTGACAGGCGACTGGCGGGAACCGCAGGATCATCAACGGGTTAGACCTCCGACAACAGGAGGTTGATGATGGATGCAGGGAAATATCGCAAATGGGGCGCCCAGCGAAAGCAATCCGGAGAAACGGAATTTACGATCTGGGCGCCCGCATCGGCCGCAGTGAGATTATGGCTGAATGATGCGGAATCCAACATGCAAACGGCCGGGGACGGCTGGCATCACATCACAAAACCCACCTCCGCCGGCGATCGCTACGGCTTCATATTGGAGGACGGGACAAGGGTTTCAGATCCCGCTTCCCACCGGCAGGAGGAAGGCCCGCTCGGCCCCTCCCTGATCGTCAACCATGACTTCCACTGGAAAAACCCCGACTGGAAAGGCCGGCCCTGGCTTGAAGCGGTCGTCTATGAGCTTCATGTCGGAACTTTTACAAGAGAGGGAACATATGCTGCCGCCGCGGCAAAGCTGGAATATCTCGCCAGCATCGGTGTGACGGTGGTCGAACTCATGCCGCTTGCGACCTTCTCGGGCAGTCGCGGCTGGGGTTATGATGGCGTTCTGCAATTCGCGCCCCAGCGGGATTACGGCACGCCCGAAGACCTCAAGGCCTTCATCGATGAGGCCCATGGCCATGGCCTGATGGTGTTGCTGGATGTCGTCTATAACCACTTCGGCACGACGGGAAACGCGATTGAGACCTTCGCGCCAGCGTTCTTCAAACAGGGCGGAACGCCGTGGGGACCCGCGCCGGACTTCAACCGCGCCGAGGTGCGGTCGTTCTTTCTCCAGAACGCGCTCTACTGGCTCGAGGCCTACCGGTTTGACGGCCTACGGATCGATGCCGCCGACCATCTCGCCGGCGGCGACGGAGACGTCGATTTTCTGATCGAGATGGCAAGGCACGTGAAGCGGACGATAACAGGCAGGCATGTCCATATCGTCACCGAAGACGCGCGAAATGCAGCCTCACCCCTGACCCCTTCGTCTGATGGCCTCGTCGCTGTCGATGCCGAATGGAACGACGACTTTCACCATGTGATTCATGTCGCCACCACGCAGGAGGATGGTGGCATTTACGAAGATTTCGCCAACCAGCCCTATGACGGTCTTCGCCGCTCGCTCGCAACCGGCTTTGTCTATCAGGGCCACCCGCGGCCTTCTCACAAATTTGCCGGCAGCGGTGAACCCAGCGGCCATCTTGCGCCCCACCGGTTCGTAAACTTTCTGCATAACCACGATCAGGCCGGTAACCGCCTGCGGGGCGAGCGGCTGCGTTCCCTGATACAACGTCCCCTTTTCGATACGCTTGAGACGATCCTCCTCCTTGCCCCGCAGACGCCGCTGATGTTCATGGGCGACGACCATGGTTCGACCAACCCGTTCTTCTTTTTTTCCGACCACCCCGAAAACGACCGGGAGCAGGAGATCAAGAACCGGCTGAAACAGGCGGAAAGCTTTCAGGGCGAATTGCCGCCCGATGCCCCGCAGGTGGTATTGGATCCGAATGATCCGCACACGATGCAGGTCTCAACCCTGAAGTGGGATGAGGCGGAAACGACCGAGGGGAAGCTGGCAAGGGAAAGGATGAAGGCGTTGCTTGAGAAACGGCGCCGGTACATCTGGCCGCTCCTGCGCTCGGATTTCGAGAGGGGCGTTTCCCTAGACTGTGAGACGCAGTGTCTGGCGATCGATTGGTATTTCAGCGCGGGACGGCTGGAAATGCGCGCCAACCTTTCACCAAACCTCACCAGTCTTCCGGCTGTGCAGGGGGAAGCCTTTCTCCGGCACGGCAGTATCGAGGGCACGGGCTATGGCGCTTATGCCCTGCAATTTGCGATCGGTGACCGCTGACAGGAGTAAGGCAAGAAAACGGCCGCGGGAATGTTTTGCGCGGCCGGTTCAATTCATTTGAAAATGATTTCCGGCGATTCGCCGGAAAGGCTCTTCAGCGCATACGGTTGGTCGGACGAGCCGTCCGCACGATGAGAAATCAGACTTTAATCGAGATTGCGCCGTAGCGATTCCCGCGCTCTGTTGACGCGGCTTTTGATGGTGCCCACGCGGCAGCCGCAAATCGAGGCGGCGTCTGAGTAACTCGTTCCGCCGGCGACCAGGAGCAGGGCCTTTTTCTGGTCCGTGTCGAGATCGCGGATCGCCCGCATGACCTCGTGATGCTGCACGCGCCATTCCTGATTGGCGGGCGTGGACATCGTCTGTTCGATGCCGACGGGAAGGCCGACACATTCGCGTTTGGAAACCTTGTAGCGGGTGCAGAACGTGTTACGCAGGATCGTGAAAAGCCACGACTTCAATGCGGTGCCGGGTGTAAACCCGTGCAGTGACCGCAGCCCCCGCAACATCGTCTCCTGAACGAGATCGTCGACATCCTCCTCATTTCTGACAAAGCGTCGGGCAAAAGCCGTTAAAGCCGGCGCCAGATCCGCAATGCCCGTGCGCAACACCTCCAGTTGCTCGTCACTCAATGTGTTTCCGGAAACTCCACTCACTGCGTGCTTGGTCATCTTCCCATCCTTTCACGATAGGCAAATGTCTCGGCCGGGTCTTGGTTGCAGTACGCCAGCGTACAATGGCGCAATATCCGCCGCCTTACTCCAGAAGGAGTGTCGCAACACGCGGGAACAGGGCGGCTTCAGAATGGTTAGGCAGCCATCAAGGAGGACGTCATGACCAAGGACGACAAGCTCAACCAAATCCACAAAGACAGCGAACCTCAATTCGCCCGCGGCAAAAAAACATCCGATAACAACGGCGTCGCGAGTGCAAAACCGAGGGTTATCACCGGCTCGGACGACGCGACCGCAAACAAATTGCCTCCCGGCGCCAAAAAACCCGAGAAGGACTGGGACCTGAACTACGACGAGCGAGACAGTAATGAAGGCGATTTCAGGGGTTGACCTGAGGGCTGGAGCCGCCGAAGCGTGTTCGCATCGGCGTCAAACAATCTGCCAAAAACAAAGGAATGGAGCATTTCCCGTGCCGCGATGGTCACCGGAAATGCTCCAGGCCCTCACTTTGCCAGGTCCTCGATCATCAATTCAATGGACTGCGGCTCAGCACCCTCCCGGGTTTCCACCCTGAGGACGCTGCCGGTGTTCAAGACGCCCTCGAGGACCGTCCGCTCGCCCACGATGATCTTGATCACCTTCGGGGTGGCGGCCTCGATGTTCAGGCTGTCTGCGGTTTCATGATCGACTATTCGGGTCGTCTGGGTCACGGCTCGACCTCCTGTTCGTGGGAAGTAAGCGAGCCTAACCGCGCTCGGTCGGGCTTGTTCCCGCTCATCGACAATCTCGGCTGCCAAACTGTCGGGAACTTCGAGGGAGGACCCCGGTTAGGCCCGGACGCGGCGCAACCTGCCGCTCCTCGATACGGAAGGAACTCCGACAATGAAGGCACTGACCTGGCACGGAAAGCACGACATTCGCTGTGAGAGTGTCCCCGATCCCAAAATCGAGCATGGCCGCGACGCGATCATTAAGGTGACGGCCTGCGCCATCTGCGGCTCGGATCTCCACCTCTATAATGGCATCATGCCCGACATGCATGGCGGCGACATCATGGGTCACGAGACCATGGGCGAAGTCGTAGAAGTCGGCAGCGACAACAAGGCGCTCAAGGTCGGTGACCGCGTCGTCGTTCCCTTCACCATTGCCTGCGGGGAATGTTTCTTTTGCAAAAGAGGATTTCATTCAGGCTGCGAGCGCAGTAACCCCAATCCGCACAAGGTCAAGGAAATGTGGGGCAATTCCCCTGCAGGCCTGTTCGGCTATACCCACCTGCTCGGCGGTTTCAGCGGTGGGCAGGCCGAATATATGCGGGTTCCATACGCCGATGTCGGACCTCTCAAGGTTCCCGACGGGCTGACGGACGAGCAGGTCCTGTTCCTTTCGGATATTTTCCCGACCGGTTACATGGCGGCGGATTTCTGCAATATCCAGCCCGGGGATACCATCGCTATCTGGGGCTGCGGACCCGTCGGCCAGATGGCCATTCGCTCCGCCTTCCTTCTGGGTGCCGAAAGGGTGATTGCAATCGATTCCGTCCCTGATCGGATCGCCCTTGCTGCCTCTGCCGGCGCGCTCACGCTGAATTACCTGGATGAGGATATTTACGAGCGGATCATGGAACTGACCCATGGCCGAGGTGCGGATGCCTGCATCGACGCCGTGGGCACCGAGCCGGATCCGGCCGCAGGCTGGGATTCGCGGATTGACCGTATCAAGGTCGCGACCTTCATGGGGACGGACCGTCCGCATGTGTTGCGGCAGGCGATCTATTGCTGCCGCAACTTCGGCACCGTTTCGGTCGTCGGCGTTTACGGCGGTTTCCTCGACAAGATTCCCATGGGCTCGGCCATCAATCGCGGCCTGACCTTCCGGATGGCGCAGACGCCCGTGCAGGCCTATCTGCCCACTTTGCTGGAACGGATCGAGAAGGGCGAGATCGACCCATCCTTCGTCATCACCCACCGCGCCGGCCTCGAGGATGGCCCCGATCTCTACAAAACGTTCAGCCATCGCGACGATGGCTGCATCAAGGTCGTTTTGAAGCCATAGGAGGCGAACATGAACCCGGATATTTCCCGCAAAGGGCTGGCCGTCGTTACCGGCGCTTCCTCCGGCATCGGATACGAGCTGGCGCGATGCGCCGTGCAGGATGGTTACGACCTCATCGTGGTGGCTGACGAGGCGGAAATCGAAAGCGCAGCAGCCCGGTTGCGGGCAGCGGGCACAGAAGTGGAGGCGGTGCAGGCCGATCTTTCCACGCAGGCGGGCGTCGAGAAGCTTCTCTCCCGCATCGCAGCGAGCGGACGGCCGGTCGACCTGTTGTTTGCGAATGCGGGACAGGGGCTGGGCAATGGCTTCCTCGACCAGCAGATGGAGGCGATTCAAAGGGTGATAGCCACCAATATTAGCGGCACCGTGGCGCTGGTCCATGCGATCGGCAACGGCATGCGACAGCGCGGCAGCGGGCGGATTCTGTTCACCGGCTCAATTGCAGGCTTCATGCCCGGCACCTTTCAGGCCGTCTATAACGCCACGAAGGCCTTCATCAATTCCTTCTCTTTCGCACTTCGCGAAGAGCTCAACGGCTCCGGCGTCACAGTCACCTGCCTGATGCCGGGCGCAACCGAGACGGCGTTTTTCGATCGTGCTGACATGCTCGACACCCCGGTCGGCAAACAGAAGAAGGATGACCCGGGCTTCGTCGCGCAGGTGGGTTACGAGGCCATGATGAATGGAGAGGGCGACGTCGTCTCCGGCTGGAAAAACAAGCTGATGACCGCCGCCGCGAATGTAACGCCAGCCGAAACCCTTGCCAGACAGCATCGGAAAATGGCCGAGCCGGACGGCGATTGATCTGCCTATCGCATCTTAAACTGCGGTGCTGCCCGGGAAGGCAGGGCCGCAAGCAGCATCTCCGTCGTACACACCTGCAACTGCGTCGAAAAGCGGCCGGAGAGAAGCTGCAGCGCTGCATCATGTGTCGCATCCGTGCCACTGCACAGTGCATCCTCTACAAGAATGACATGAAAACCCTGGTCTATCGCTCCCAGAACGGTGGCAAGAACGCAGACATCCGTCTCTCCGCCCGAAATCACCACCGTCGACACCTGCTCCTTCCGCAGAATGTCGGCAAGGCCGCCGTGCTGCCATGGCGAATAGACGCTTTTGCGAAAGACACGGGCGGGCGGAGTGTAACGGGACAACGACGGAATGATCTCGATGAGTTCAGGGGCTAGTGCCTCTTGCGTCATCATCGGCCACTTTTCATAATAGGCGCGCCAGGCACCGGGCGCTTCAGCGACCGTTTCAGGTGGCACAAAACAGGTGAAGATGCAGCGCGCCGGATCGGCCTCAACCACCGCCTCCACCGCTTCGCTGATGCGGTCCATCCATTCGACGTGCCACGGCGTATCCTCCGCAAAGACACGCTGCATATCGACGCACAGGTGGCGCCAGTCTCCATCGGGCGAAAATTCGACCATGCTTCTCCTTTTCACCTCCTGATTTGACCATGAGGATCAGGCCTTGGCGCCAGGGATAGAGCAGGAAGAGGTGTGGACGGATGCGAACCGCGAAACAGCCCCATGGTTCAGCCTCGCACGAAAGAAGAACAGTTAATACCGGAGGAAGGTGCCGCCGCTGCGGGCGGCACCTACCGTTAACGACCGGCTTACGCCGCCTTGGACTTGCCCTTGACGTTGGCGCTCGCCTGCGCGAGCGACGACAGGGCGGTATCCGTCGCGCTTTCTTCGCCAAGCGTCTGCTCGAACAGCTTGGCCGCTTCCTTCATGCCGAGTTCGGTCGCCCAGGTTTTCAAGGTTCCATAGCGGGTGATCTCGTAATGCTCCACCGCCTGCGCCGAAGAAATCAGCCCGGCATCGAGTGCGGGCGAGCCCTTGAATTCCTCCATGATCTCTTCGCCTTCGGCGATGATGCCCTGGATCGCCTCACAGGTCTTGCCACGTGCCGGCTTGCCCAGCAGCTCGAAGACGTTCTGCAAACGCTCGACGTGAACCTCGGTCTCATCCCGATGCTTTTCGAACGCGGCCTTCAACTCGGGCGACTGCGCAGCCCGCGCCATTTTCGGAAGCGCCTTGAGAATTTGGCGCTCGGCAAAATAAATGTCCTTCACCGTGTCGAGGAAAAGGTCTTCCAATGTCTTCTCAGCCATTTTTAGTCTCCTGTTGCTGTGGTTGGTGAGTGCGAAATCAGTTGCTTCTTCATTGATCCCTGACGGGGATGGAGGCCTTGCCGAGCTTCACGGACGGCTCGCGTCCCCAGACCCGGAGCTTGCCGAGCTCGGACACGAAAGCCGCAAGACCGCCTTCCCCCGGCAAGGCCAGCACCCCTTCGTCCATGGCATCAGCGATTCCCGCTTTTTCGAGCAGCGGCAGCGCCGACTGGTCGTAACCGATGAATTTGCAGTGCTGGAACGCGTCCGCGACGAAATCACGGGCCGTGGCTTCCTTGACCAGTTCGTCGATCGCCGCCGCCGATGTCAGCAGCGCAACCGCGTCGAAAAGCACGGAAGGTCCGCCATCGATCATATGGTGCGCCTCGATGAAGGTACCGTCCGCCGCGGTCACGCCGCCCACCTTTGGGGCGATCAATTCGAACACGGCTTTTTCTGCCGTTACGGCTTTTGTCAGACCCTTTAGCAGTTTTGTGTCGACACCATCGGTAATGAGGATACCGAGCTTGCGACCCTCGAACCTTTTGGGGCCTCTCTCAACGATGCTGAGCGCTGGCGAAGGCTCCAGGTCCTGACGCGTCGGCATGGCGGCATCAGCCGCCTTCGGCATGGTTTTAAAGCCAAGCTTCTGCGCAACCGTGGCGGCCAGCGTCTCATCGATGTTGAGAAGATGGGCTACCATCCTCTCGCGGATGACGGGAGTTTCCACCTTGCTGAGTTCGAAGGTGAGCGCAGACGCGATGTGGCGCTGCTCCGGCGGGGTCTGACTGATGTAGAACTGCCGCGCCTGACTATAGTGATCGGCAAAACTCTCCGGCCGCAGCCTCGCCTTCGCCCCCTCCTCCTGCGAAGGGAAATGGCGGAAGCCGCGCTCCGGCGATTCCCGCGGGCCCTCGCCGAAGGAATTCGGCTGGTAATTGGCCCGGCCGGTGGGATTGCGCATCGCCATATGGCCATCCTGCTGGAAATGCGCGAAAGGACACTTCGGCGCGTTGATCGGCAGATGCGTGAAATTCGGCCCGCCCAGACGCTTGAGTTGTGTGTCGAGATAGGAAAAATTCCGCCCTTGCAGCAGGGGATCATTGCTGAAATCAATGCCCGGCGGCACGTTCTGCGTCATGAACGCCACCTGCTCGGTCTCGGCAAAGAAGTTGTCCGGCATGCGGTCAAGAACCAGCCGTCCGATCGGCTTTGGCGCCAGTATCTCTTCAGGGATGATCTTGGTGGGATCGAGGACGTCGAAATCGAAGCTGTCGGCGAAATCCTGGTCGAACAGCTGCACCTGCAGCTCCCATTCCGGGAAATTGCCGGACTGGATCGCATTCCAGAGATCGCGCCGGTGGAAATCGGGATCGGCGCCGTTGATCTTGACCGCCTCGTTCCACGCCACCGACTGCAAGCCGAGCTTCGGCTTCCAGTGAAACTTCACGAAGGTCGATTCTTCCTTCGCGTTGACGAAACGGAAGGTGTGCACACCGAACCCTTCCATGAACCGGAAGGAACGCGGAATTGTCCGGTCTGACATGATCCACATGACCATGTGCATGCTTTCCGGCGTGAGGCTGATGAAATCCCAGAAGGTGTCATGCGCCGTCTGCGCCTGCGGAAACGCCCGGTCAGGCTCCTGCTTGGCAGCATGGACGACATCTGGAAACTTGATTGCATCCTGTATGAAGAAAACAGGAATATTGTTGCCGACGAGGTCCCAGTTCCCTTCTTTCGTGTAAATCTTCACGGCGAAACCGCGCACATCCCGCGCAAGGTCGGCCGAGCCCTTGTTGCCGGCAACGGTCGAAAACCGCACGAAGGCCGGGGTCTTTTCACCGGCCCGTTGGAAGAGATCGGCCTTGGTATGGGCGGCAAGGGAATCGTAAGTTTCGAAATAGCCATGCGCGCCATAACCGCGGGCGTGAACCACGCGCTCTGGAATCCTCTCATGGTCGAAATGGAAAAGCTTCTCGCGGAAATGGAAATCATCGATGAGAAGGGGCCCGCGAGGCCCCACCCGCAGCGAATTCTGGTCGTCCGCAACCGGCCCGCCCTGGGCAGTGGTGAGCACCGGCTCGCCACCGCTGGCGGTCTGGTGCAGTTCGCCCCCCGCACCGCGGACGAGCTTTTGGTCATGAATGGTGACGGTGGCGGATGAAATGGATTCTGGTTTCTTGGCCATGGGAGCTCCTGAGGGCGTTGACCGGGGGCCCTGGACAAGCCAGGCCCCCGGATGACAGGCTTCGCGTCAAAGTACCGATCGACGGTAGCGACTGCGCTCCTGCTCGATGTCTTCCGCGGCATAGGGCCTTGCTGTCTCGTCGAACCTCGTCCAGCCCTGTTCGCGGTAGGCGGCGCGCCGCTCCGACGGATCGACCCAGCCCTGCCGCTTGAGGACCGCTTCAGCTTCCGGAACCAGGTTGTCCTCGACACGGGCCGTGACGAGCGTACCGCCCCGGCGCACCCCTTCGGCATAGACATGGGCATCGTCTTCGGAGACACCCGAGCGGGTCATGGCGCCGATCAGCCCGCCGGCCGCGCCACCGGCGACAGCACCACCTGCGGCGCCCACAGCCGTCGCGGCAAGCCAGCCCGCTGCAACCACGGGGCCGACGCCTGGTATCGCCATCAAACCAAGGCCGGTCAGCAGGCCGCCGGCGCCGCCCACAAGAGCGCCAATGCCGGCACCCGTGCCTGCGCCTTCCGCGGCCTTGGTCTCATCCTCGCCATGCCGCCTGTCGGCGTTGCTGCCAACGATACTGATATCGCTGGAGGGCACGCCCGCTCTCTCCAGTTCCGAAACGGCAGCGCTCGCATCATCATAGTCGTCGAAAAGTCCGGTTACGGTTCTCATGTCACTTCTCCCAAATGCTGCGCGCCTTATTTGGCGACGACGTTGCCCTGATAATCGAGCGCGACCGTTACGGCCTTGCCGTCTTTCATGCCTGATGCCATCCACACGCCCTTGTCGTCCTTTTTCAGATCCTTGACCTGCGTGTACCCTGCTTGTTCCATCCGCTCCTTGGCCTGTGCCTCGGTGAAGCTGTTGGCACCTTCGACGGGCGCCGTCGGGTTATTGACACCCGGGGTGGCAACCGCCGGCGTGTCGCCACCCGGATTGGCAGTGGGTGCCTGCTGGGCAAAGGCAGACAGCGCACCGCTCCCGAGAAGCAAAGCCACAAAAACAGTCTTTTTCATTGGGATTGTTCCTCCGCTTGCATCGTTGCTCTCATGCTCCCAGGAACTTCCCTCGAGACGAGGAAACCTTCCTGAGCCAGCACGGACGCCTCCCGAACAAAGCGGCATGCGGAGAGTTCCGAAAATATTTCGCAGCATCAGGAGAAGCGGTTTTGGATCGCGCGGCGGCGTTGCCATGAGTTGCAACCGCACGGAACAGCGCCAAAAAACGAAAGACCTCATTCTTCGCTAGCGGGATATTGACTGTTCTTCAGGAGACCGGCCAGATGCACCGTGTTGCGCGCCAGCATGCTGATCATGGTTTTTACCGCATCAGGCGTCTCATCCAGATCGACGAAATTCGTCGACCCCATCGCCTCTCCCACCCAATAGGCAACCGCATTCGCGGGGATGGTGAAGCCGACGTCGTTCAGGGCCTGGAAGATCTCAGCAGAGACATGGTGGGCCCCATCCTCGTTGCCGACGACCGCCACGGCAGCCACCTTTCCGTAGGACACCATTCGTCCCTGCGCGTCGGTTTCCTCCAGAAAGGCATCCATACGCTCCAGTGCTCTTTTGCAGACGCTCGAGGGCTGGCCGAGCCATATCGGCGTGCCGACAAGTAAAATGTCCGCCGCCAGTATCTTCTTTCGAATGGCCGGCCAGGCATCTCCCTCCCCCTCGTCTGAGCTGACGCCCGGTTTGATGTCATGATCGGCAAGCCAGACGGTCTCGGTCTGAACATCCAGACTGCCCAGCTCCTGAACGATCAGGTCGAGTAGGCTTCCCGTCGAAGACGGCTCTTCCGACGTCGAGGATTTGAGGGTCGCATTCAGGGCAATGGCTTTAAGAGACATCATGTTTCCTTCTGTCAGCGGACTTTGCCGCATGGTGTTTTCGGGTGATCATGTCTTGTCTGGCTGAGGACCGTGCCCGCCCCAAAGCCAAGACGTTAGCGTCGGGACAGCAACCGCGACATGGCGTGATGCGGCGGCGGCTTTCCGCCTTCAGCACAGCCATTTTCCTTTTCGAGGCGGGCGCGAATTTCCTCGATTTCGTTCTCGGTGAGATGCTCGATGCCGATGAAACCCCCCTTGCCTGCTCAACGGCCCGCAGCAGTTCGTCCAGTTTCGCTTCCATCGCCGCCGAATCCCTGTTTTGCGAGTTCTGCACGAGGAAAATCATCAGGAAGGTGACGATGGTCGTGCCTGTATTGATGACCAGCTGCCAGACCTCCGAAAATCCGAAGAGCGGTCCGCTAATGCCCCAGACGATCACGGTCCCAAGTGCGACTACAAAGGCCGTCGGCGAACCGGAAAACGACGCAATACGGCTCGCAAATTGCGTAAAGAACCTGTTCATGGCGCGCTGCACCTCATGTCTTACGATGCCGACGCACCTGTCAGATCAGCCAGACGCGGTGTCGTCCGATACGATGCGCTGCATGTCCTCGCTTCGAACAACGAAGGCGCGCAATGGTTCCGGAATGCCGGCGGCGTGAGCGCGTCGGATTTAAGCCTTTCAGCCCTGTGAGGCGCGCCAAGCCATACTAGCCACGCGAAAAAATGCAGCGCCTGAATGCAAATTTTTTCGGAACAATCTGGAGATGGTGAAGTTACCTTCCTTCAGGAGGAGGACCATCCATGAACAGAAAAGCCGTTTTTGCAGGCACTGCCGCCGTTCTGTCGATGTTTTTTTCCAGCACGGCGCTCGCCCAGACCGACCTTACGATGTGGTATCACGGTGCCGGTAACGTCGAAGAGCGCAAGATACTGGCTGGCATCATCGAGGACTTCAATTCGTCCCAGTCCGAATGGCGCGTGTCTCTTCAGGAGTTTCCGCAAAACGCCTATAACGAATCCGTCACCGCTGCCGCACTTTCCAACAAGCTGCCTGACATCCTCGACGTAGACGGGCCGAACATGCCGAACTGGGCATGGTCCGGTTATCTTCAGCCGTTGCAGATCGACGAAACCAAGCTCGCCAATTTCCTCCCGGGTGCGATCGGAAAATGGGGCGACAAGCTTTACTCCGTCGGGCTTTGGGATGCCGCCGTCGCGGTGTTCGCCCGCAAATCCGTTCTCGATGAAAATGGCATCCGCATCCCGACACTCGACCAGCCATGGACCGGCGAGGAGTTTAATGCGGCGCTCGATAAGCTCGGGGCCAGTGGCAAGTTCGATTATGCGATCGACCTCGGCATGGCCGACAAGACGGAATGGTACAGCTATGCCTTCACCCCGTTTCTGGAAAGCTTCGGCGGCAGCCTGATCAACAAGGAAAATTATCAAACTGCCGAAGATGCCCTCAACGGAGACGATGCCATCAAGTTCGGGGAATGGTGGCAGGCGCTGTTCCAGAAGAAACTGGCACCCGGCACATCACAATCGCCCGCCGACCACGAAACCGGGTTTCTGGAGGGAAGGCATGCCCTGCAATGGATGGGCAACTGGGTTGCGGTGAAAGCGCTGGAAAAATACGGAGACGACCTGCTGTTTCTCCCCGCGCCGGATTTTGGTAACGGCCCGAAAATCGGTGCCGGGTCCTGGCAGTTCGGCGTATCGGCCACCAGCAAACATCCGCAGGGAGCCTCCGCCTTCATCGAGTTTGCCATACAGGACAAATATCTTGCGCAGTTTTCCGATGCGATCGGTCTGATACCTGCCACCTCTTCCGCCGCACAGATGACTGAGAACTACAAGAAGGGCGGACCACTTGAAGTTTTCTTCGAACTTTCCAAACGCCAGGGGACCCTGCGCCCGGTGACGCCGGCCTACGCCTTCATGTCGCCGGTCTTTGCCAAGGCTGTGTCGGATATAACCAATGGTGCTGATGTTGCCGACACGCTGGACAACGCGACCGACGAGATCAACAACAACATCGAGCGCAACGCCGGTTACAAGCCCAAATAGGGCCGAGATTGGGAAGCGATCAATGGCGTTCTTCTCGTCCAAGGAGAAACTTTCCCGCGACGGCTTAACGGGCTGGCTGATGGCCGCACCGGCGATGGTGCTGATTGGTCTCTTTCTGATCACGCCCTTCCTGCTCGGGCTGGGTTTCTCCTTCACCAACCAGCGGCTGACCTCCCCCAACCCGACGGAATTTGTGGGCTTTGAAAATTACACCCGGCTGCTCGGAGTTGGGGTCCTCGCGCTCGAGCCGGAGCGTAAGGCGGATGGAAGCCTCAAGCAGGATGCTGACGGCACGCTCTCCTATCCGCGCCTCCGCAGCTTTACCCGCGGAAACCCCGATTATCCGCATCTCGACGGAATGCGGGAATATAAAAGTTTCACCTGGGGTGAGAAACAGATCGTCATTCTGGCGCGCGACGTCGTGTTCTTGACGGCGCTTGTCAATACGCTCTCCTTCGTGGCGGTCGTTGCTCCCGTTCAGGCGGCGCTGGCGTTGTTTCTCGCCGTGCTGGTCAACCAGAAAATTCCGGGCGTTACGGTTTTCCGCGCGGTCTATTTCATGCCCGTCGTTTTGTCCGTCGTCGTGGTGGCGCTGCTCTGGCGGTTTATCTATGCCGCCGATAACGGCCTTCTGAACAGTGTTCTTGGCTATATGAGTTTCGGCCTGTTTCAACCTGTCGACTGGCTCGGCCGAACCGACACGGCCCTTTGGGCCATTCTGGTGATGTCGGTCTGGCAGGGCGTCGGTTTCCACATGGTTATCTGGCTTTCGGGCCTGCAGACCATTTCCCCTGATCTTTACGAAGCCGCTGATATCGAAGGCGCCAGCCGCTGGCAGAAGTTCAGCATGATAACCTGGCCGCTCCTGCGCAATACCGCCGTCCTCATCGTCATCGTCATCACCATGCAAGCCTTTGCGCTATTTGCGCAGATCGACGTGATGACCAAGGGCGGACCGCGCGACGCAACGCAAAGCATCGTCTATCAGGCCGTCGAGCGCGGCTACAGACAGCAGGATATTGCAGCTGGATCAGCAATCTCGGTCGTGCTGTTCCTGCTTGTCCTGTTGATCTCGCTGGTGCAGCGCTATCTCACACGGGAGAAACAGTGATGCAGGCAGGACAACGCAAAAGCCGTGCGTTCCTCATCGGCAACTACCTGCTGATGCTCGCCTTTGCGGCGATCTTCATCCTGCCCCTGCTCTTCATGGTTTTTTCGTCGCTGAAGCCAAACGAGCAGCTGTTGCGGGATGCGACGTCCCTGCGGGCATTCATGCCGGTGGGTGATCTGTCGCTCGAAAACTACACGGCGGCTTTTGCGCGCGCGCCAATTGCGACCTTCATATTCAACTCGGTACTTGTAACGGGCGTAACCGTCTTCCTCGCCCTGTTACTCGGCTCTCTGGCAGCCTTTGCCTTCACCTTTCTGAACTGGCGTGGAAAAGACGTCCTCTTCTCCGTCATTCTGGCCACCCTCATCATCCCCTTCGAGACGATCGCCGTACCTCTGCTCCTGGAAGTCAATAATCTGCCATGGATCGGCAGCGAAGGCTTCACCTGGGATGGCTGAATTCATGGCATGTGCAGATCATTCCCTGGATAGCCGACGGGCTGACGATTTTCCTCTTCGTTCAATATTTCAAGGATCTGCCGAAAGAGCTCCTGGAGGCGGCGCGCATTGATGGCGCAAGCTGGCTGCGGATTTACGCGCAGGTGGTGATGCCGCTCAGCGGCCCCGTCATCGCCACGGCCGCGATCCTGAAATTCCTTGTCATGTATAGCCAGCAATATCTTTGGCCCCTGCTCGTCACCCAGTCCGAGGCCTACCGGCCGGTGATGGTGGGCCTGCAATATTTCTTCCAGCTCAACACCCCCTGGGGCGAAGTCATGGCCTACCTCACCATCATCACGCTGCCCGTGCTTATCTTCTATCTCCTCCTGCAAAGGCTGTTCATCTCCAGCATCGCCGCGAGTGGGATAAAGGGGTAACGATCTCCGCCATAAGCGAGGAGTTACAACGTACTATGGCGTCTTCAACGCGCGAGCTGCCTGCCGATCTGCAGCATCGCGATGCTGCCCAGTACGAGGATAATGGCTGCGATCTCCAGAACACCGACCTTCTCCCCAGTGACCCAGCCGATCAGTAGCGCAACATTGGGCGTAATATAGGTCGCTCCCGAGGCAGCGACCGCGCCCAGTTCCTGCAGAAGATAATAGTAGATCAGGAAAGCCATCCCGGTTCCGAGCACACCAAGGCCTACGGCGACTCCAGCCGCCGCGTGCCAGTCTTGGAGAATGTCGCTCATTCCGGCTCGATCGACGACGATCAGCAAAACGACCAGCGCAAGGCCGGTTTGCCACGTGGCGAGAGCAAGCGGCGGGATATTATGGGGCGATAAAAAACGGCGAACATAAACATAGGAAACGCCGAGAATTATGGTCGCAGCCACCATCCACAGTACACCGATCAGATCGATCGTTCTGTCCGCTCCCTTCCAAGGCTGCGCGATGAGGGAAATCCCGGCAAAGCCGATGAGGACACCAGCCAGCATCATGGCGTTCGGCTTTTCGTTGCGGAGAAACAAAAGGGTGGCGATCGTCGTAAACAGCGAGATCGACCCTCCGAGAATGCCCGCGACGCCGGAAGGAAGGAGCGCCGTGCCTTCCGCGATCGCGAGATAATAGAAGGCTGTCGCAAACATGGCCATGATCAAAAAATGTGGTAGCTGCCGCAACTGATCGCGATGAATTACACCCTTTCGCCAAGAGACGAAAGCAAGCGGCAGAAAACCGAAAAAGACTCGCAACAGCGTAATCTGCGCTGGCGTGATCAATTCTGCAGCCCATTTCATATAAATAAAATTGGAACCCCAGAAGAGGCCAAGAAGAGCAAAAACAAGATAGATTCCGCGCATGGATCAAACTCACCGCCATAAATGATGTTGAGGGAAAGAGGCCACTCTGCCAAAGCAGCATATACCCAAGGAACCACCTGATATTTACGTATGAACTGTTCTGGTCTGGCATCATTTCTATTGTATTCTGACGATAGGAATTCTATCGTCACTGCATGCGCTCCAAAGGCCCACTTCCCTCCCTGAATGCGTTGCGGGCCTTTGAGGCGGCAGGCCGGCGATTGAGTTTCCGTGCGGCGGCGGATGAGCTGGGTGTGACGCAGGGGGCAGTTGCGCAGCAGGTTCGCAGCTTGGAAACAAGGCTCGGATTTCCGCTTTTCCAACGCCAGAGACGAGGTGTCATTCTCACGGAAAGAGGGCTCGGCTACTTTTCCGAGGTTCATCGTGCCTTCGAGCAACTCACCGCAGCAACCGATGTCGCTTTGTCCCGCAAGCGGATTGTGACCGTCAGTGTCACTCCGACCTTTGCATCCAAATGTCTGATCCCCAACCTCCCCTCGTTCGCCATCGTGCATCCGGATATCGAACTGCGGGTGCTGGCGACGGATGCAGTGTCGGATTTTGAAAGGGATGGTGTCGATCTTGCCGTGCGGTTGACAAAACCCCCATTCCCCCTAGGACAGGCAGCAGAATTTCTTTTCTCAGACATGATCGTCGTGGCGAGTCCAGCACTGGTATCGGGATATCCACTACCGCTGCCACTTGATATCATCAGCAATCTCACTCTGCTGAACGATGGGCAGGCTGTCTGGAGGAATTTGCTCGGCGAGAGGAGAGTGAAGGCCGAACTTCATATCAATCAAGCAGCACTCGCCATCGACGCGGCCGCGTCCGGCCAGGGACTTGCAATGGCAAACCGCATATTCGTTGCGGAAGCTCTTCGCTCCGGTCAGTTGATGCAGGTGGTTGATGACCCCGTCGAAACGGACGTTGGATATTATCTTGTGGTGCCCAAAAAAGCCCGGGGAGATGCCGCTACCGTGAGCGTTTCCAAGTGGCTTCGGCAACAGGCCGTCCCATAAAAGCACTTCGGATGGAACTTTCCAATCGCTACGGCTTTCTTCGGAAACCCCTTGCTGAACTTTCGGTTAAGGAACTGCGTGCAGACGACAAGGATGATCGCCAGCACCGTCGGGACGGTTGCAGCGGGAGCAATCATCGGTGACAGATTGGCGCGAACGGCGCGGCGCTTTTTACAGAAGCATCCTTGCTAGGCCGCCGGCGCAAAAACCGCTCAAAGAATTATCACAATCGCGACACGCGAAATCTTTAGGCACCCCGCTTGCGGAATGCAAAGCTTCGTGCTTGTATAGACAACTTCAAGGGATGCTCGAGGGTGACCAATATCCTTGGCTACAGAGGATTGTGTGCGTGATAACGTTCGATCGGGTGAGCAAGCATTATCGTGGAGCAACAACGGCTGTAGACAATCTGTCGCTGACCGCCCCCACCGGAAAACTGACGATTTTTGTTGGCCCGTCAGGCTGCGGCAAAACCACGTCGCTGCGCATGATAAACCAGCTAATCACGCCCTCATCCGGGTCGATCCTTCTTGATGGCGAGCCGACGGACAAGATGGATGTCGCCCTGCTGCGGCGTCGGATCGGTTACGTCATCCAGAACGCCGGTCTTTTTCCCCACCGAACGGTGGTGCAGAACATTGCCACCACGGCGCGCCTGAACGGCACCCCCAAGCAGCAGGCGCTCCGTATCGCCCACGATCTGCTGGAGCGCGTGGGACTGTCTGCTTCCTTTGCCGATCGTTACCCATGGCAGCTATCCGGTGGCCAGCAACAGCGGGTGGGCGTTGCCCGCGCTTTGGCGTCGGATCCGAAGTTCATGTTGATGGACGAGCCTTTTAGTGCCGTCGACCCTGTCGTTCGGGCACAGTTGCAGGATGAGTTCCTGAGACTTCAACGCGAGATCGGCAAGACCATCATCATGGTGACGCATGATATCGACGAGGCCCTGAAGCTTGGCGATCAGGTCGCCGTTTTGCGCACCGGCGGCACGCTGGCACAGATCGCCACGCCACAGGAGCTCCTGGCGCGGCCGGCGGATGATTTCGTCGCAGACTTCATCGGCCGGGACCGCGGTTATCGAATTCTCGGATTTGCCGAGTTTAGAAATGGTGTCGCCCTTGGCAAGGAACCCACGGCACCGCTCGGCACCGACCCCGCGTCGCTTCGGCAGAACGCCACGGACAGGTGGGTCCTGATTACGGATGCCGCAAACCGCCCACTCGGCTGGGTCGATAGTGAGAGCATCAAGGGCCCTGTTCGCGACGGCGATCTCAATCTCAGCGGAACGCTCGCGGTAGAGGGCGGAAGCCTGCGGCATGTTCTCGACGCAGCGCTGAGTTCGCCATCCGGCCGCGGTGTCATTGTCGGTCCATCGGGTGAACTCGTCGGCACAGTCACCCTGCCTGATGTTGTGTCCGCCATCGAAGCCGCGCGCAACGCACGTCAGGGCCTGCGATCATGAGATTTGACTGGTTATACCGTGAATCCGGCCGCATCGCCGAACTGTTTGCCTGGCACATCTGGCTTTCAGTCATCCCCGTCGTGATCGGCCTCATTCTGGCGTTGCCGCTCGGCTGGCTCGCGCAACGGGCAGGTTTTTTCCGCTCAACCATGCTTGGCGCCGCCGGGCTGCTTTACACCATTCCCTCGCTCGCGCTCTTCGTGCTTCTTCCCCTCGTGTTGGGCACACGCATCCTCGATCCACTCAACGTCGTCGTCGCACTGACGATATATGCGCTGGCACTTTTGGTGCGCACCGTCAGCGACGGACTTCAGTCGGTGTCTCCGGATGTCGTGCAGGCCGCAAACGCGATGGGTTACCGGCCGCTCAAACGTTTGCTCTTCGTCGAGCTGCCGCTGGCCGTTCCCGTCATTGCAGCTGGCTTGCGCGTGGCGGTGGTCTCGAATGTCAGCATCGTGTCGGTCGCAGCGCTCGTGGGCACGCCCCAGCTTGGCCTGCTGTTTACGCAGGGGCTGCAACTGCGGTTCCTGACGCCCATCATCGCAGGCATTATCCTGTGCATCGTTCTGGCGGTACTTCTGGATGCCATTGTGCTATTCATTGCGCGTCGTCTCACGCCATGGCAGGCAGGAGGTGCTGAAAAATGATTGACTGGTTCTCAGACCCCGCACACTGGATGGGCAATGACGGTGTTTTGGCGCTTGTGCTGCAGCATCTGATCTATAGTTCAATTGCGCTATTCTTCGCCTGCCTGATCGGCCTGCCGATCGGCCTTTATGTCGGACATACCGGACGGGGTGTGTTTCTCATTGCTGGCCTCGCCAATGCCCTTCGCGCGCTTCCAAGCCTTGGCCTCATCGTTCTGCTGGTGATCCTGTTCGGTCCCGTCTTTTCGTCGGACATGGCCTTCATCGTGCCCAGCATCGTCGTTCTGGTGCTTCTGGCGGTGCCGCCGATCATGAACGGCACATATGCCGGCGTGGCGGCGGTTGATCCGGCCGCCGTTGATGCAGCGCGCGGCATGGGTAAACGCCCACTCGACATTCTTTTCGACGTGGAACTGCCATGTGCGTTGCCACTGATCTTTTCGGGGCTGCGCAGTGCAACATTGCAGATCATCTCGACTGCAACCATTGCCGCTTACGTGTCGTTGGGCGGACTGGGCCGGTTGATTATCGATGGGCGGGCGCAAAACGATTATTACCAGATGGCGGCCGGCGCCGTGCTCGTTGGCGTTCTGGCGCTTGCCGTCGATCTTACCATAGGAATTATTTCGAAGCTCACGATCTCACCCGGCCTGGCGCGCCGCCACTAGGCTCGGCATGCCTGAAAGACAGACGCATTTTCATCCAAGTCAAAAACAACAGGAGCAGCTGCATGGCATTCAGGATCTTTAAAGCCGCTGGCGCATTGGCCTTGGTGGCGCTTTCGGCGACCACATCATTTGCCCAGACCGACCCGCTTGGAGCTGCCCCGGCGGCTCGGACGGACACCTCGACCATTATCGTCGGCTCTGCTGACTTCCCCGAAAGCCAGCTTCTGGCGACCATTTATGCCAAGGCGCTCGCCGCAAAGGGCATCAAGGTCGAGACGAAACTGAGCATCGGCAGCCGCGAGGTCTACATCCCCGCCCTGCTCGACGGCTCGATCGATCTCCTGCCCGAATATGCGGGCGCGACACTGAGCTATCTCGACAAGAACGCCACCGCACACTCGCCAGCCGACGTGGCGGCTGCGCTCAAGGCCGCTCTGCCAAAGGGCGTGTCGATGCTCACACCCTCTGAGGCGCAGGACTCGGACGGTGTTGCCGTGACACGCGCGACCGCCGAGAAATACAAGCTGAAGACAATCGCCGATCTGGCCCCAGTCGCCTCCGAGCTGGTGCTCGGCGGTCCACCCGAATGGAAAACCCGCAAAGAGGGTATAATCGGGCTCAAGGACATCTATGGCCTGGAGTTCAAGTCCTTCAAGTCGCTCGATGTCGGCGGTCCTCTGACGCTCTCCGCGCTGGTGAACGACCAGGTGCAGGCCGCAAACCTGTTCTCGACCGATCCCGCCATCGCCGCCAATGATCTCATCGTTCTGGAAGATGTGAAAAACCTGTTCCCAGCCCAGAACATCGTCCCTGTCATCGCGACGCCGAAGGTGAACGACGTCGTGACGACGACGCTTGACGCCGTCTCCGCAGCCTTGACCACCAAGGACCTCATCGTCATGAACGGTCGCCTTGCCAATCACGACAGCTTCGATGTGGTGGCCGAAGAGTGGCTCACGGCCCACAAGTTGAACTGACCTGATCTGCGGGTATGGCAGCTCCATACCCGCAGACGCTTCCCCTACACTCAGGCGCCGACACGGGCGGCCTTGACACCCCAGCGCCTCGGAACGCCATGCACACGGTAAAGCAACAGGTTGACATCAGGCAGGACGAAGCAGCTGCTACCCCGCCGCTTTACGTCAAACTGAAGGACTACGTTCGCAGCCGTGTTGAAACAGGCGAGTGGGCCATCGGCCAGCGCGTGCCATCTGAAAATGAATTGGTGGACATGCTTGGGGTCAGCCGGATGACGGCTAACCGTGCCCTGCGCGAGCTTGCGGATGAGGGATTCGTGGTCCGTGTCCGTGGCAAAGGCTCGTTTGTCGCCAGCAAAAAGCGGACGTCCCAGTTTCAGAGCGTTCCCAACATCGCCGACGAGATTACCCAGAATGGCGGCATACACTCGGCAAAGATCATTCTGCTTCGCACGGAGACAAGCGATACGGATCTCGCAGAAGCGCTCTCTGTCGATGTCGGGGCAACGGTCGCACATTCAATCATCGTCCACGCTGAAGATTCCGTTCCGATGCAGATCGAAGATCGTTTCGTCAACCACGAGATCGTGCCGGATTACGTCAATCAGGATTTCAACACGAGGACGCCAAACGGCTATCTCACTGCAGTGGCACCCATTATCAGGGCTGAACAACATATCGAGGCTGTTACGGCGCAGCCGTGGGAGTGCAAATTGCTGGCAATTTCCAAGGCCGAGCCCTGCCTCTTGGTGCGACGCCGGACCTGGTCCGAAGTGGGGGTCATCTCGTCGGTTCGGCTGCTCTATCCCGGAAGCCGCTACCGTCTTTACAGCACCTGACATTCCCAAATGTCAGGCCCAGCATCCCGACCATCCATTGGAACCTGCAATGCCTCTTTCGCCTGTCCTGCCTTCCGCCCCGGAGAAAAACCTGTGACCGTCTTGCTGGACAAAGGCCTGACATGGCGCGACGTTGCCCTCGTGAGCCAGGGGGATCATCTCGTTCTCTCAGACGACGCCTATCAGCGGATCGAAAGGGCAAGTCGGATTGTCGAGAGCATCGTTGAGAACGGTGTTCGCGCCTATGGCATCAGTACCGGCGTTGGCGCCCTGTCGGACACGGTCGTCGATCGCGCAGCGCAGGGGAAACTCTCCCGCAGCATCGTTCTCAGCCACGCCTGCGGCGTCGGCCCGTTGCTCGGCCGGACCGAAGTGCGCGCGATCATCGCGGCACAGATCGCCAACTTCGCCCATGGCCATTCCGGTGTTCACAGGGATGTCGTCGCCTATCTCACGAAATTTCTGGAGCACGACTGCGTTCCTGATGTTCCCTCAAAAGGGTCAGCCGGCTATCTGATCCATAATGCTCACATCGCACTCGTGCTGATCGGCGAAGGTTCGGCTAAGCTCGCCGGCAAACCGCTGAGCGGCAGCGACACCCTGGCGGCCATGGGCCTTGAACCGCTCGTTCTTGGCGCCAAAGAAGGTCTCAGCCTTGTTAACGGCACGGCCTGTTCCACGGGGCTTTCCAGTGTCGCTCTAGCGCGCGCAGAACGGCTCTTCGATTGGGCCGACGCGGTAGCCGCACTGACGCTTGAAGCCGCTGGCGGACAGATGTCGGCCTTCGCGGAACCTGTGCTCTTGCTACGCACGTCACCCGGCATTGCGACTGTCGGTGAATCCATCCGTTCCCGCCTCGAAGGCAGCGGTCTCATCGAAGCGTCGCGAGGCAGGCGGACACAGGATGCTCTCAGCCTGCGCGCCATTCCCCACGCCCATGGTGCGGCGCGCGATGTTTTCGATAGCTGCGCGACCATTGTCAACCGCGAACTGGCCTCGGTGACAGACAACCCGGCGATCGCCGGGACCCCCGACGAGCCGATGGTGTGGTCGCAGGCTCACGCGGTAGCGCCGGCGCTCGGGCAGGCGGCCGATAGTCTCGCCATCGCAGTTGCGCAAATCGCGGCCATGAGCGAACGGCGCATCGACCGGCTCGTCAACCCGCTGGTGAGCGGGCTTTCGCCATTTCTCGCCTCCGATCCTGGCAGCCATTCCGGTTTCATGATCGCGCAATATACCGCAGCAGCCCTTTCCAACGAAAATCGCCGGCTTGCAGCGCCCGCCTCGACCGACGGAGGACTGACCTCCGCTCTGCAGGAAGACTTTCTGGCGCATCCGACCGCCGCCGCCAGCAAACTTCTCACGATGATCGATAATGCCGAATATATCCTGTCGATTGAATGGATGGCGGCGACGCAGGCGCATGATCTGGTCGCATCCGTTGCGGCAAGGGCGGCAGGCACCGACGCACTTCATCGCCTGCTCCGCGCCCATCTTCCGCCCTATGCGGATGATCGACCGCTATCGGCGGATATCGAGGTTGCCCGCTCCCTGATGATACGGAACACGCCGCCATCCTGAAACATGGCGGCGTTGCCGGCAGTTCGGGCAGGCCGGGCATCCCTCTTGGCTTCTTCGCTACAGAGGAAGTTTTACACCCAGGGCCTTGGCGCCTATGAAAGGCAGTCCTTTGCGCCGCGCGGTCCAGCCAATGACGTGCAGGTGGGAAGCCACCGGCTCGTATCGCTGTGCAATCGCCCAGGATTTACAATCAATCGCGGCTAGATCGGCATCCCCGCGCCCGACGGCGATGAGCGACGCGCGATGCGAGCCTGTCTCCAGAAGGTCGCCGAACGTGTCGAGACTGTTGCCAGCAGCCTCCAAATCCCGCTTGAGGCTGAGGTAACCGGACAGGGACCGATGCTCGTTGAACGCCAGTCTTTTTTGATGGAAAAAGCTCAGCGGCAAAACTGCCTCGCCATCGTCGGACGGGCCGATATCGCCGCCGCCCTCACCGATACGGGCGATGATCGCGCTTGAGTAAAATGGACCCTTACCCCCTGCAATCCCGTCATAATTGCTCTCGCCAATGACCTCCACATGATCTTGAAGGCCAAGCTCCATAGGACCCCAGCACGTCTGGGAGACCAGTAGGTTCGGGTGACGCCACAAGACCGCGAGATCCAGCATTTCGGGATCCAGTGTGGCAGGATCCGCCGCGATGATGGAGCCGTCATCCCCGCGAATGCCGCCGGGAACGGCTGGCATCTCTCCATTGCGCCGCACGAGACGCTCTGGAGCGTCGATGCCATGGGCGCGAAACGTCGCGCGCATTTCCGCCCATAAAGCGTCGGTCTCGGCACGCAATTCCGGCCAGTCATACATCGGCAGAGCCGCGATCAGGGTCACGTTGCAATATCCGTTCTCAGTGTATTCTCCGACATGACGTAGGCGACGACGTCTGTTGGCACATAGGCGACGGCCGGCGCCATTGCGACGGTCTCGGTCCGCCTCAAGGCGGGATGTACCACGGGCTCCTTTGCACGCAGGGCAAAGGCGCGGAAAACCTCGAAATAGTTGGCGAAGACATACCCCTCATTCATGGTCTGCCACTCGGCGCGGCGTGCTTTATACAGGGATGGTAGCCTGTACCATGCGGCAGTCGGCAGCTTGTGATGCACGAAATGCAGGTTGTTATAGAGAAACAGGGGGGCCAGAATGGAGTTTTCAACGATGATCGTGCGCCCGTCCGGACGTTCTGCCCATTGGTGCTCGCAGTAGGAGCGAATAGCGATGATGGAAATCCCGAGGTAGGCGGCAACGCCGATATAGAGCCAGAGGGGAATTCCAAATAGCAGCGATATGACGAACACCGTCGGAACCAGTCCGGCTAGATGCAGGGCCCAGGCATACATGACACGCCGGTCACCTTTGGCGATCTTCCGCCACTCCGATACCGTAAATCCGATCACCATCAATGGCGGTCCGATCAACAAGCGTCCAATCAATGTATTGTTCCACCCCAGCAGCGTCTTTAGAAACCCCGGCAGCTTCTCCCAGTCGCCCATAGCGCGATAGTAGCTTTCCGGATCATCGAACGGATCGGTCAGACGCTCATCGGCGTGGTGCTGAAGATGGGTCCGCTTGTAACTGCGGTAGGGATAAAAAATGCCGAGCGGTGCGAAGACCAGAGCTTCGTTAAGCCTTGCGTTGCGGGTCGGGTGCCCGTGCAAGACCTCATGCTGAAGCGATGAATGCAGGGCGACAGCGACACCCATCAAGACCAACGCCAGCAGCGGATAATGTGGATAGAGAGCGTATCCGGCTCCTCCCCAAAGACCGTAGCAGATCACCAGCAAGCCGACCGTTGGCCACTCTATTCTCAAACCCCTCGACCGGCGTCGGCCGATCAATTGTAGATGCCCATCCCTGGAAATTTCGCTCATTTCATGCCCCGACAAAATCTGATCGAGAGATTTTCATCGGAGGTCGCATGGCACAACGAGATTATGGTGACCAATCGTTGATTCTGATCACGAAAAGTAGAATATGATGACAATTGTAAACAATGAGGTGACTAGTGGACAAACGCGCTCTGTCAAATCTGTTTCGCGTCAGGCTGAGTGATCTCGTTACCCGCGCCGGCGTCAGTCATTCCGCTTTCGCAGCCGGCATAGGCATCGATCGGTCAGCCCTCTCGCAGCTTCTATCCAGTGATTCGGCGAGGCTTCCGCGCGTCGAAACGCTCCTGAATATTGCCGAGCGCCACTCGGTCTCGCTGGACTGGTTGCTCGGCATCTCGCACGATCCGGGCTTGATGGGAGAGTTACGTCCAAGTTTTGAAATAGAGGAAGGCGGCGAAGATTATACCGATACGCTCCTGATGAAATGGCATGCGGAGGCCGCCGGCTCCAAGATACGATACGTGCCGGCCCGAATTCCCGACCTTCTCCGAACACCGCAGATCATCGCATTCGAGGCAAAATCCGCGCATCAGAGCGTCAAGGCGCAGGCGAGCGAGACGGCCTTCCGGCTCGATTACAATCGCCAACCTGGCACAGACATGGAAGTGTGCATGCCACGCGAAACACTCGAAGCCTTCGCTGAGGGCCGCGGCATGTGGCGAGGGCTGAAGAAGGAAATCCGTGCCGAACAGCTTCAGTACATGTCGACACTCATCAACGAGCTCTATCCGTCCTTCCGCTTGTTCCTCTTCAATGAGAAGGAACGGTTCTCCGTCCCCTACACGATCTTCGGATCGCAACGCGCTGCGATTTTCGTCGGCGGAATGTATCTCGTGCTGAACAACGCCGAATCCATCCGAAAGATGCAGCGGCATTTCGATGAGCTGATACGGTTCACCCGCGTCCACGCCCATCAAAGCGCGGATTTTGTACGAACGCTTGCCGTCTTATGATGCGCGGAGAAGGCAGCAGTCGCACGGTCCATGCCGAACGACATGCATCGGCAAAACAATGCGCTCACCCAAACCAAAGCCACGTGAATGACTCCCGTCAGCAGTGACTTGTCATGTCGAGCAGCTGAGGAAGCGTCCGGTTAGCAATCGCATTGCTCACCATCACCCCTCCCCGCAGGCCAAATCCGTCAAACTCCCCCCGTCAAAAATATGCTTTCGCCGGTCATGAAACTGCACGCCTCGGACGACAGGAAGATTGCGGCACCCACCATTTCCTGCGGATGCGCGGCCCGCCCCATCCAGTTGATGGTTCGCGTATACTCGGCCCAGCCTTCGGGGTCCCCATCACGACGATGGGCGTTGCGGTCCGTGTCAACGAGGCCGGGAGCGAGCGTGTTGAGCAGGACATTGTCGCGGGCGTAATCGCGTGCCTGACTCTGGATCAGATTATGCTGCGCCGCTTTGGTGGCGGCATAGGCCGTGACAATTGATTTGGGCCGCAGCTGGTTGATTGAGCCAAGCGAAACCACCCTGCCCCACTTACGGGCCGCCATGCGCGGAAGCACGGCCTGCAGCATGTCGACGGTGGAGCCCAGATTGACCGCAAGCTGAAACGTCAGATCGTCGTTTGTCAGCTCTGCCAAGGGCGCGTTGATCTGCGCGCTGGCATTGATGACAAGGATATCGACCGGGGCGATCTCTTCGGCGCGTCTTATCAGATCATGCCCGGCACCGGGCTCGGCGAGATCAGCCGCAAGTTCGCTCACGCTGGCGCCGCTTGCAGCGATTTTTTCCTGAACGGCAAGCGTCGAACCCGGCTTCACCCCGTGCAGGATGACATGTGCGCCCGCACCGGCGAGCCCTTCGGCGATCGCCGCGCCTATGCCACGGCTCGATCCCGTAACAAGCGCGGTGCGGCCCTTCAGGCCGAAGATAGTCTCCAGGGACATTGTTTAGCCCTCAAACAAGGAAACGCGCGCGCCGGCAATGCCCGGTCGGCAGGAAAACAGACCGCCCGAGAGCGGCGCGTCAGCGAGTGTCGACGCCGGCAGGCGAGTGCGGGCGCTGGTGATGAACAGCGTCGTCAGATCCGGCCCGCCAAAAGCGATGCTCGTGGGGCGCGGCACCGGCATCTCGATCACCTGATCCAGCTTCCCGTTCGGAAGATAGCGACGCACCGACCAGCCGTCCCATATGGCACACCAGACGCCGCCTTCCACATCCACGGCGAGACCGTCCGGCCGGCCGTCGGCGACGGGGATGCGCGCAAACTCGCGCCGGTTCGACAGCGCTCCTGTCAAAGGGTTGCAATCATAGGCGTGGATCAGACCGGGCACGGTATCAACGAAATAGAACGTTCTCCCATCCGGGCTCCAGCCGAGCCCGTTGGAGACGATGATGCCGCCCTCCTTGCGTTCAAAGGCACCATCGGCATTGATACGATAAAGCGCACCGGTGGGTTTAGAGGCATCGATCCGCATCGATCCGACCCATATCGCGCCATCGGGCCCGCATTTGGCATCGTTCAAGCGGTTGTCCACGATACCCGCCTCAGGGCTGACAAAGGGCGTGAGGCGGCCGGATGGAAAATCAAGCCACTCAATCCCGTCCTGGGATGCCACCAGCAGACGGCCGCCGCCAACCGGAATGACCGCGCTGACCAGCTTGCCGGTCTCGCAGGTTTCGTTGCGACCGGTCGCCGGGTCGAAGCGATGAACGGCAGGGTGGAGAATGTCCACCCAATAGAGAGTGTTCTCCCCCTCATGCCAGACGGGGCTCTCGCCAAGTTGCGCGCCCCATGGCAGGATGCAACTTAAATCGGCGCTCGGACGGCCCGTTGCCGATCGCGGTTTCGGCCTGGAGCTGATGGCAACGGCCCCGGCAGCGCCCGTGATGCGGCGCGCGGCGGCGATCAGCTCGCGACCGGCCGGATGGATGTTGGACGTATCGAGCCGCGACGAGGGACCGAGCGCAACCAACACCCCCATTGGCGTATTGTCGCGACCCATGACAGGCGCGGCCACTGAATTGACGCCCGGCAGATGCTCCTCATAGGAAATCGAATAACCCCGTGCGCGTGTCAGCGTCAGGTCCGCCTGAAGCGCGTCGAGCGTGGTGAGGGTTTTCGGCGTCTGCACATCGAACGTCAGACGATCGAGCAGTGCGCGGCCGACGGCAGGGTCCTGGAAAGCGAGAAGCGCCTTGCCGGGCGCCGTGCAATGCAGGGGAACACGACGTCCCACTTCGACACGGACCGACAGACCATTCGGCGAACGCTCGGCGAGATATTGGGTCATCGTGCCGTCAAGCCGGCACAACGCAACTGTTTCGCCCAGCTCAGCCGCGAGCCGCTCGAGTTCCGGCGTTGCGGCCGAAACGAGGTCGAAACTCTCCCAGACCTTATGCGACATTTCCAGAAAGCGTTGACCAAGCACATAGGTGCCCCGTGCCTCGTCCTGCCGCACCAGCCCATAGGCGATGAGGGTACGCAAAATGCGGGCAAAGGTCGGTTTCGGCAGGCCGGAGGCACGCAACAGCTCCGCAAAACGTGGCGGCTCCGGCGCATCCGCTACCATATCCAGAAGCGTCAGCCCTTTGGCGAGCGCCGCCGTTCCTCCCGGCGTTTCCGGCTTCATTATGTCCGCTCCGTCGCGAGGCGCTGCCGTCTTGCGGCGGCGGCCTCTTCCAGCATCCGGTCCATCGTCCATTGTGGTTCAAATCCCAGAGTGTTTCTGATCCGCTTGTTGGATGTATGGTAATAAACACCGTCGCCGGGAAAATCGACTGTCACGATGGGAAGTCCGGTCAGCACCGCCATTTTTGGCAAAACGTCGCTGAAGTCAGCAGGGTCGTCCGCGCCGAGATTGAAGATGCCGCCCGCCGCGTCGGGATGGTCGAGGGCAAGCAGGATGCCTGCCACCATGTCGCGCGTATCGGTGATGTGCATACGGAACGGCCGGCCGTTTTCATTCCGCGCCAGTATATGCGACGGCTCTCCAATATCGCGGGACCGGAGCAATTCGGCGACAGCCGTATTTCCGAAATTCTGCTGTTGGAGAATGCGCGGCCGCAGGAAAAACCGGGGGCCGGAAAAGAAACTCTCTTCGTCCAGCAGCTCTGTTGCATCCTGAGTGTGAGAAAAGCGCAGGATCACCGTTTCCATGCGGCCCGCCCGCTGATGAAACTGCACCAGCTCTTCGCCCAGAAGCTTGGTCAGACCATAGGGCGAATTGGGTCGAAGTGGATGGTCCTCCGTGACCGGCAGGAATTCCGGGCGATTTTCCGGATAGACCTCACCCGTTGAGGCGAAAACGAACCGCCGCACACCAGCCGCCGCGGCCGCGTCAAGCAGCAGGCGCGTGCCCTCGACATTGACGGCAAACATGCGGTCGCGATCAGCCGGAGCCCAGGACATGAACGCCCCAAGATGCAGGACGGCGCTCACACCCTTGGTGGCGTCGGACAGTGCCTGCGCATCCTCAAGTGACCCGACGACTTCCTCGCCGCCGGCTCCTGATGGTCTGAGATCAAAGCCGCGAACGGTTCGGCCCTGCGCGCGCAAGGCGGCGACAACGGCACGGCCGACACGACCTGACGATCCGGTGACAAGGATCATAGCCGTGCTCCGGTCTCTGCATCGAAAAGATAAAGCTGCGCCGGATCGAAACCGAGCCGGAGCGCCGCATTGCCGGGAAGGCTGCCGGTATGCGAGACGCGCGCGATCAACCCCTTGGACTTGCCTTCTTCGCCATCCGCGACCCTTGCGCCTTCCGCATCGAAATAGACGTATTTTTCCGATCCCAGGCTTTCAACCAGCGTCGGCCGAACATCGAAGGTAACAGGCGCATCGCCCAGAACGAGATGTTCTGGCCTCAGGCCCACGATCACGCTGCCCTGACGGTCGCCCGCTCCCGGCAGGGAAACCTGTTGCCCAAAGAGCGTCACTGTGCCGTCACGCAGTTCCGCATTGAGGAAATTCATGCCGGGCGAGCCGATGAACCCGGCAACGAAAAGATTGGCCGGGTTGTTGAAAAGCTCGTCCGGAGCGGCGATCTGCTGGATGACGCCGCCCTGCATGATGACAACGCGGTCCGCCATCGTCATCGCCTCCACCTGATCATGCGTCACATAAACGGTGGTGACGCCGATGCGCTTGTGCAACGCACCGATTTCGGCCCGCATATGGACACGCAGCTTGGCATCGAGGTTGGACAGCGGCTCATCCATCAGGAAGGCCTGCGGCTGGCGCACGATGGCGCGGCCAAGTGCCACGCGCTGCCGCTGGCCGCCCGACAGATCCTTGGGCTTGCGGTCGAGATATGGGGTGACTTCCAGAATGCGCGCCGCGTCATCGACGCGGCGGTCGATCTCGGCCTTGTCCGTGCCGCGCATCTTAAGGCCAAAGCCGATATTCTGGCGAACGGTCAGGTGCGGATAAAGCGCATAGTTCTGAAACACCATGGCGATGTCGCGGTCACCCGGCGCAAGGTCCGTCACTTCGTTTTCGCCGATGAAAATCTGCCCTTCGCTTGCCGGTTCTAGACCGGCGAGGATTTTCAGCATCGTCGACTTGCCGCAGCCGGAAGGCCCGACAAGCACCACGAACTCGCCATTCTCGATCTCGAGCGAAAAGGGCCTGAGAACGTTGAGCGCGCCATAGGACTTGCTGACGTTGCGAATGGAAATATTGGCCATGCTTATTTCTCCGCGCCAGCGGTGAGGCCGCCGACCAAATAACGTTCAAGGAACAGGTAGATTGCGATGATCGGCAGCGCGATGAACACGGATGCGGCGGAAATGTCGTTCCAGTAGGTGACATATTCGCCCTGCATCGTGGTGATGCCGAGATTGGCCGTCCAGTTGTCCGGCGAGTTGACGAGGAAGGTGCGCGCATAGGCATAGTCTGCCCAGCTGAGCACGAAGGCATAAAGTGCGGTGGCGGCAAGACCGGGCGTGGCGATCGGAAGCACGACGCGCACCATCGCACCGATCGGCGAGCAGCCGTCGACCATGGCGGCCTGTTCCAACTCCTTCGGAATGGTGTCGAAATAACCTTTCAGCATCCATGTGGCGAAAGGAATGATCATGGTCGAATGCGCCAGAACCAGCGTCCACAGGCTGCCGATCAGGCCGAAGCTGGAAAAAATCGAAAACAGCGGAATGACGAGCAGGGTCGCGGGCAACATCTTCGCCGTCAGGACGAAGAGACCCATGGTCGCGCCGCCCCGCATGGAGTAGCGGGACAGCGCATAACCGGCACTGACCGAAACCAGCATCGACAGCGCCACCGAGCCGATGGCCGCCAGCATCGAGTTCCACAGCCACAGCAGGATCGGTTTTGCCGCCCAGACCCTGGCGAAAATGTCCCATTGCGCATCATCCGGCCAGAAGGTCGGCGGCAGGCGGTACAGTTCATCGGTGGTGGAGAGCGCCGTGACCAGAAGCCAGTAGACCGGGAACAGGATCATCACCAGCGTGAAGATCACAGTCGCGTAGAGGGCAAGGCTCTGTAAAAATGTGCGTTTCATCAAAGCCTCCTCAATAGATCGATTTCGAACGCCGGCCGAGCATCAGAAGGCTCGCGACGATGCAGATCACCAGCGTCAGCACGCCGACGGCGGCGGCACGGCCGAAATTGTGGTACTGGAAGGCCTGATCGTAGGTCATGATCGACAGTGTCTGGGTCGACCGCAGCGGCCCGCCGCCGGTCAGGACCTTGATGATAGAAAAGTCGCGGAATACCCACAGCAGCGTCAGCACCAGCGTTACGCCCAGCACCGGCATCAAAAGCGGCATGGTGATCCAGCGGAAGCGCTGCCAGACACTGGCGCCATCCACCTTGGCCGCCGCGTAATAATCGGCGGGGATGGATTGCAAACCAGCGAGGCACATGATCGACACGAAAGGAAAACCCTTCCAGACCATGGTGATGGCAACGGCCCAGAAGGCGGCTGTCGAACTGCTGACCCACGGGATCATCTGGTCGGTGAAACCGAGCTTTATCGCCAGCCAGCCGAACAGGCCGAAGGACGTGTCGAACATCCACGCAAAGATGACGACCGCGATGATTTCCGGCACCGCCCAGGGGAGTGCCATTCCCAACCGCGCGACGGTGCGGCCCTTGAAACGGTTATTGGCCAGAAGCGCCGTGCTGAGGCCAACAGCAACACTGCCGGCGGTCACGACGATGACCAGTTTCAGCGTCACCCAGCAGGCCAGCCAGAATTCCGGCGAGGAAAACAACCAATTATAATTGGCCAATGAAAACGGCCGGCTGGCGCCGCCGAGCCTTGGTATCTTGACCTGCTGGAACGACAGGTCGATGGCCAAAACGAGCGGCCAGACGATGATGGCGGCAACCATCAGGACCGCGGGCGCGATCAGAATATAGCCGAGAAGATGTTGCCGGCTGGGACGTGCCAGATCGAAAAACTTGCGACGCCCAGCCCGAACGGGTTCGGTCATGGATGGTCCTCCTGCCGGATGCGGATGATAGCCATGGCCCTTTCAAGCGGGCCATGGCGAAACGACGGGATCAACCCTTGATGGCTTCGGCCTTGGCCTGCATGGTTTTCGCCACCGCCGCCGGATCGAGATCCTGAATGATCATCCGCTGGCTTTCTTCCATCACCATCTTGCTGAACTCGTTGTAGAAAAGCTCAAGTCCGGTCGGAATGCGGTCGATACCGGCTTCCGACGCGGCCTTCATCGTCTCAATCAGCACCGGGAAATGCGGGATGGTCTTTTCAACGCCCGAGACGTCGGCCTTCGGGCTTGGCGGGGTGTTGCCGCCGAGGGTGGCATAGCTGCGCTGGAATTCTGGTGACATCGTCAGCTTGATGAAATCCCAGACCAATGCCTTCTGGTCGTCGGGAATATCGGCTGGCATCGCCAGCACGTTGGAAGATCCGCCGAGCGGCGGATGAAGCGGTGGCGCGGCGTAGACGATGTCAGCCTTGGCCGAACCCTTTTCGGTCGTACCGTAAAGCCAGGGCCCATCGAGCCGCATCGCCATCTTGCCATCGGCAAAGAGCTTGCGCACATCGCTGGCGCTCATGTCGACCGGGCTGATGCCGCTCTTCATCACGGTTTTCCAGCGTGAAAGACCCTCCACCATCTGCGGCGTGTCGATGGTGATATTGCCGTCCTTGTCGGTCCAGTAGGCGCCGGCGTCGAGGATGTAGTTCAGCATCTCCGTCAGATATTGCCCTGGACCGCCTTTCGTTTCATGGCCGGTGCCGAACTGATCGATGATGCCGTCGCCGTTCAGATCCTTGGTCGTTGCTTTCGCAGCGGCCAGAAACTCATCATAGCTCTTCGGAACTGCGACGCCCGCCTCTTCCAAAATCTTCTTGTTGTAGGCCATCACGAAACCGAAGTAGTTGGTCATGATGCAGACGGTTTCGCCATTCCATTCGCACTTCTGCTGGCCGGCCCAGCCCGTCATGTCTATGCCGTCTTTCTTCAGCCACGGGTCGAGAGGCTCGAGCCAGCCGCTATCGGCAAACATCTGAAATTCGAAGGACGCCAGATGCACGATCTGCGGCGGCTGGTTGGCCGCAAAAAGCGTCGTCATCGTGTCGGCATAGGAACTGCGCTCGGCCTTGGTGAATTCGATTTTCACGCCCGGATGCTGTTTCTCGAAGGCGGCAATGGCAGAGCGCCACCATTCGCCCGTGCCAGCATCGTCCGTCTGCCAGGAAATGAATTTCAAAACGGTATCGGCCATGGCGGGAGCAAATCCGCCTACGGTCATCAACATCGCGGTCGCTGTGCCAAGCGCCAGCTTTCTTATTCTTTTGGTCATGGGTTCCTCCTCCAGAAAACCAGTTCAGATACGTTCAATAAGGGCGAGCGCCGCCTCCGACGGCTTGACGCCAAGTCCCGGTCCGGAGGGCAGGTAATATCTGCCTTCGCGGCAATCCATATCGCCGGCGAGCAGGCGGCGGTTGGGTTCGAAAATCGAGTGCTGGAACTCGTGCCCCTTCAGGGTCGGCAATGTCGATGACGCCTGCAGGCTCGCAGCAAGGAAGATACCTGCACCGACTGTTGCGTGCGGGATCACGTCAATGCCGTGCTCGGCCGCGAGCGCGCCGATGCGGATAAAATTGGTAATGCCCTTGTGGCCCATTTCCGGCTGCACGATCGCGATGCGGCAGCGTTCGATGCGGGCGCGCATGTCCCAATGGGTGCGCCATTCCTCGCCGACGGCAATCGGGACCTCTGTTCCATTCGAAACCTTTTCCAGCCCTGCGATGTCTTCCGTCCAGACCGGCGCTTCGGCGAACCACGGGTCGAACGGCGTCATCTCGGCTATGAGTTCCAGCGCCCACTCCGGCGTCTGGTTCCAGTGCATGTCAGCGGCGATTTTTGCCTGCGGGCCGAGGACATGCCGGAGATTGGCGATTTCCGCCGCCGGGCCATCGTCAGCCACCGGCGTTGCGAATTTGAAAGCATCAAAACCGCGATCCTGCCAATATTTCGCCAGTTCCCCGCGCGCCTTCAATGTCTTTTCAGGCAGGCCCGAAACATAGGCCGAAAAGATGTCAACACCGCCGCCAAGAAGGTCGCGGATGGATTTTCCGGCTTCCTGCCCGGCAATGTCCCAGAGCGCAATATCGAGCGCGGCAAGCGCATCGACGTAAAAGCCGCCGGTATAACCGCGCACCCGCATCATGTCGTAAAGGTCGTCGTAAACAGCCGAAGGATCGGACGCATCACGGCCGATCACGAAACCGGCGAGAAGATCGTTGATGAGGGCGGCAACGGCACCGGGGGCGACAATACCATAGGTCTCACCCCAGCCGACGGTGCCCGCCTCAGTCGTCATGCGCACCAGCACGCTGCGGTCAAAGGTGGGGTAGACCGTTCGATTGCCCTTGCGCACGATGTAGCCGTTGGGATTGACCACCTCGCCTTGCCTCAGCGCGCCGAGATAGGGAACCTTGCGCGGCTGGGTCAGCGTGAAGACCTCGACGGTTGCGATGGGGCTGTTCATGCGGCCTCCGCGGCAACAAGGCCAAGCTCGACCAGATTGGCATCGATATCGGCAATGGCCGCCGCATCAAGCTCAGGTGTCGGCGCGCGCACGCCGATGCCTTCGATCACGCCGCGGCGGGCGAGCACATATTTGGTCAGCCGCATGCGATAGACCGCCTGCAACACCAGAAGCGGCAATGTGCGGACATAAATCCGGCGAGCCTCCTCCTGCCGCCCGGCAACAAGCGCCCGGTCGATGGCCACATGTTCCTCGGCGATCTCCAGCGCTGGCATGGCCGCCGTAGCGCCTCGGGCATATTCGTCGAGAATGTAACGTGCACCGCCGCCACCGATGACGCCCTTCAGCGTCGAAGGCGCATGGGCGATGATGTAGCTGATGGCCGGGCCGGCCGGAAGGGTCTCTTCCTTGACATAGGCCACCTGCGGCAACGCTCGCACGATTTCCACGATCGCCTGGGGCGAGAGGTCGGAGCCGCGCGGCGCAGGCGCGTTCTGCAGGATGATTTCAACCGCGGGCAGCGCCTCGACGATCCTGCCGAGGAATTCGATCAGCGCTGGCGCATCCGTGCCGACCGATTTCGGCGGCTGCACCATCAGGTGGCGAATGCCAAGCGCCGATGCCGCCCGCCCATGCTCGACCACCTCACGCCAGTCGGCAGCGCTGGCACCCGCCACAACCGGCACCCGACCTGCCACCGCATCGACGACGATCTTCAGCAACGTCGCGCGTTCGGCGGCATTCAAAGCCTCAACTTCGCTGGCGAAACCGGGAAACACGACACCATCCACGCCCTTGTCGAGCGCAAAGACCACCAGCCGCTTCATGCCCGTTTCGTCAATGCCGCCATCCGCCAGGAACGGCGTGGGCAAAACAGGCAGAATCCCCTTGAGGCCAGCCATCATCATTCTCCTCCTGATTTAGTATCATATTTTGATACCTTGAATTCACTAATTGACACTACATAGACTTGCGACTTATGACAAGCCCCAAGATGAAATGAACGAGGAGGTTCAAGACATGGCAGCAGCGGCGAACTCGATTATCGTCGATTGGGGAACGACATCGCTGAGGGCGGCGCTCGTTGGCGAAGAAGGCGAAGAGCTCGATCATCTTGAAACCGCCGACGGTATTGCGAGCCTCGCCAAGGGTGAACACGAGGCGGCGTTGATGGCTGCGCTTGCACCCTGGTTTTCACGCCAGGGGGCATTGCCCGTCGCCGCGCTCGGCATGATTACCAGCCGCAACGGCTGGGTCGAAGTCGCTTATGTGCCGTGCCCGGCAGGCCCGGCGGAACTTGCCGCCGGCACGGTGCGCAGGTCGCTGCCGAACGGCTCCGACCTCGTCTTCCTGCCGGGTCTCAACGATCCTGCCCGCCAGCCCTTTCCGGACGTGATGCGCGGTGAGGAAACCCAGATCGTCGGCCACGGCCTTGGTGAAGACGCTACCCTCATCATCCCCGGAACCCATAGCAAATGGGCGCGGGTGAAGGCACGGCGGATCGACGGTTTTCAGACATTCGTGACCGGTGAAATCTTCAACCTGCTCATCAATCATTCCTTCATCGCGCGTGGCTCCACGCAGCCGCCGGTCGATGATCCAGAGGCCTATCTCTGGGGTCTGAAAGAGGCAAAACGATCCGCTGCCATGCTGTCGCTCATGTTTTCAGCGCGAACCGGCGGGCTTGCCGGCCGGCTTTCACCGGATCAGTTGCGCTCCTTTGTGCGCGGACTGGTCATCGGGCAGGAGTTTCGGCAGGCCCGCGAGGCCGGATGGTATGCGGAGGGAGACGAAGCCGCTATCGTCGGCAATGACGGCCTGAACGATCTCTATCTGGTTGCCGCAGAGGTGTTCGGTCTCAAGACATCCGTGGGGGCGGATGACGCCCTTACAAAAGGTGCCCTGACTGTGCTGCAGCACGCCCTTCCGTGACCCTTGCCGATCGCGGGGCGCCTAAATGACGGCATCCTGCTTCCAACAGAATTTTTCAGGACCAATCATGTACGACTTTCCGGTCAATATCGGCACCAGCCGTCACGAAAACGATGTCCTTGCCGTCCTTGCCCGCCTTCAGCGCATCGGCGTTCCAACCAATCCGATCGCCTTTTATGGGTCATCTTCATTTCGGATCTGGAGCTCGGTGACCGAAGATCTCGGCTCGCTGGATATCGTCAATCTGGGATTTGGCGGCGGCACCTACCTCTCCGCCAGCCATTATCTGCACCAGTTGCTGGTTCCCTTGAGGCCCGGCAAGGTGGTGCTTTATTTCGGCGAGAACGACATTGCCAGCGACGGCCTCAAGGCCGGGACCACGCTTCGGCACCTGCAGGATTTACGGGACGGCATCTCTCGCACCCTTCCGCAGGCGGAGGTGTTTGTCCTAGCCATCAAGCCCAGTCCGGCGCGCTGGATTTATCGACACGAATTCGATCTTTTCAATCAGATGGCGCGCGACTGGTGCGAGAGCCGCGACCGCACCACATGGTGTGATCCAAACGCCGGCCTCCTTGGTGAGAATGGCCTGCCGATGTTCCGTTGTTACCTACCCGATCTGGTCCACCTCAACGCAGCAGGCTACGCGGTCTGGTCGGAAGCGTTTAGAAACGCGTCGGGTCTGTTGAACTGAGAAAAGGCACTACAGTTGCCTCTCTAAGGGTACCGAACTTATTGTGCTTTGATCGGCTCGCTTCGCCGGAAGGTATTTGGTGTAGCGGCCACTATCCGCGGCACCTCGACTCCCGACAGCTGCTTGGCTGCACCGCCGCCTGCTCAACATGATGCCTCCGATTTGCGCATTCCGCCCGAACTCGGCGTCTAAGACGCCATCTTTGTGCAGGCTCGCTCGGTGCCCGTGCTCAGGGAAAGGGAAACCAATCTGCCGACGGTTCGAGACATCGCGATCTCAAGTTCTATGATCCGAGAAACGGTGCCACAACACGGAAAAGAAGGTCGGGAAACAAGGCCTCCTGATCGAAATCAGCGGCGCCACCCCAACGACTGTGTTACTCACGTTGACCGTGGCACTCGCCATTCAGGCGTGCATCCTTGAAAGCCCTTGCGTCAATTTCCTGCTTACTCCAATGGCCATCATTATCAGCCATCGACGTCGTCTCAAACAGGCAGAAAGCACCGCCTAAAAAGAGTCAGGTGCTCGGCACAGAATCACAAGTAATTCTCTCGATTCAAGATTTTAGCGAGAGCTTTTCGTTAACGAGTTAGCTACTTATGGGCAATCGCAAGCGTGGCCGGATGCTTTCCCTTGGGGCTTGAGCAAAGCCGTTTCAACCCTTGTCCGACGGGGTCGTCGCGTTCATTCCGACCGGGACCCTGAACCATTTCTGCGTCAAGGGTTTGATGCGGGATCGGTATTCGTGCCCCAGCCGATGCGCCAAACTGATAGGCTGGACGTCAGCATATTTGTGAGGCCGCCGGTCGCAGTCTTTTTCCCTTGCGTCCTGCAAGTCGATGCCACTGCCATGGTCTGGCTGCATTCGCCCAACACCCCAGAACGGCCGACCTACATACATGGCCTTATTCGGATGCCGCCGACTTACATGTCCAGCAGCTTCACCAGCATTTCGCCTGTTAAGCCGTGCAAAAAATCGCTTCCAGTGTCAGTTCGCCGATCTTGGCGTGAAGCGTTTTGACATCGCCGATCGGTTCTGCCGGTTCGGCTGGTTTCATCTCCAAATACGCCTGTCGCCCCCTTCAAAGAGCTGGTCTTTCCACTGTTTGTCCGAGTGGGCGCGAACGTAGAACTGCTGATACAATTCTACCATCGTCTGTGCACCTTTGATGGCAGCAAACGCCACCTTCGCCTTGAAAGCCGTACTGTGTTCCGGCGCGGTCCTTACGTCATGGCACCTCCTGTTCCCGGCATCTAAGCCGATCTCAGGTAGAAGCTCCACTTATTGTAGCTGTACAGATTTCCTGAGCCACCTCTATAGGCTCATTCGCCGAACGGATCGATCAACACCTTGCATTGCGTCGTTCGCTTTCGCAGCGCCTCGAATGCCATAGGCATGTCGCCGAGGCCCACGACGTCGGAAATCAGGTTCTGCGGCGTAAAGCGTCCGGAATCGAGGGCATCGATCGCGGTTGCGAATTCGTGCATGTTGAAAAACACCGACATGACGATCGTCACTTCCTTCGAAATCGCCCGGAAGGAGTCCATGTGGTCGACAGCCGTGCAGAGCCCCAGGACCACGATCTTGCCGCGCGGCCGCACCAGTGAAATGCAGTGATCGATCATGCCCGGCCGCCCCACGCATTCGAACACGATATCGGGCCGTCCGTCGCAGGCCGCCGCTGCCTGGACGGCGATGTCGTCGTCCGAGACGACGAAACCGGTTGCTCCGAGAGCCATGGCCCGCTGCGCCTGCAAATCCGAAAGATCCGCCAGCACGACCTTTCGCGCGCCTTGCCGTCGCGCCCAGAAGGCGACGGCAAGGCCGATGGCGCCCGCGCCGACAATGAGGACGGTGTCGCCGGGTTTCAGGCCGGACTGCGTGATGCCGTGCAAGGCGACGGCAAGCGGCTCGGCGAGCGCGCCGTCGGCGGGAGAAATGCCCCAGGGCAGGCGCCGGCATTGAAAGGCATCGACAGCGGCATATTGGGCATAGCCGCCGCCGATCAGCGTCATTTTTTCGCACCAGGCCGGTTCGCCGCGCAGACACGATGGGCAATGTCCGCATCCGCGCATCGGCGCGACGCTGACATGATCGCCGACCTTAAGGCCACCTGTCTCCCCGCCGATCTCCACGACTTCCCCGGAAAACTCGTGACCGAGCACGTCGCCCTTTCGAACCCCGAACACCTCCTCGGCGGTCATGTGGAGATCGCTGCCGCAGATGCCGCATCGGCAGACCTTGAGCAATAATTGTCCCCGTTGCGGTTTCGGATCATCGACATCGCCGACGACAAGCGGCGCCCCGATCCGGTCGAAAAGCGCGGCTTTCATGGATGCGATCCTTTCGTAACGGTGCTTGAGACGACCAGCTTTCGGCCCACTGGGAAGAGGGGAACGTGGATGCGGCTCGAGATCAGCCCCCAGATGCCTTGGCGCGCATAAAGGGCGGTCAGGAGGGTCATGAGACCGAGCACCACCATGTAGACCGCGCCGTATTGCGCAAAGAAGCGATCGGCGACGAAATAGATCAGCGCGCCGACGAGAACGCCTTCAATGGTCCCCACACCGCCGACCATGACGATGAAGATGGCGATATTGGCCCAACTCGGATTAAAGCCGGCCGCCGGCGTGATGCGCAGCTGCGCCATGTAGTAGACGGCGCCGGCAAGCCCCGTGCCCATCGCCGCGGCCACGAAGATCAGGAAGCGCAGCCGCTTGACGTTCACCCCCTGGCTTTCGGCGGCGACCGGATTGTCGCGCATCGCCGTCAGGGCAAGGCCGTGGCGCGAGCGCAGCAGCCAATAGCTGCCGCCGACCGTCACCAGAAGCATCGCGGCGCAAAGCCACATCAGTCCGACTTGCCGCTGATGCAGGGAATATTGGCTCATGACGCGAAGCGTCATGCCCGAGCCTGCGTTGACATAGTCGATGTTCAACACGACGAGCTTTACCGCTTCCGCCACCACCCAGGTGCCGATGGCGAAATAAGGACCGTCGAGACGGTGCAGCAGCGCATAGGTAGGAAGCGCCAGAAGACCCGAGACGAAAATGCCGACCCAGACCGCCAGAAACGGATTGATGCCGAAATTCGAAGCCAGCACGAACATCGCATAGCCCGCCACGCCGATAAAGGCCTGCTGACCGACGGAGACAAGCCCCGCATATCCGGCAAGCAGGTTCCACATCTGGGCAATGGCCAGGTAGACGGAAAACTCCACCACCCAGCGCATATGACCGGGTTGCCCCCACCAGGGCATCGAGACCATGGCGGCCAGGATGAGGAGAGAGACAGCCGCGGCAACGCGGCTGGACCCAGTGTGACGGATAACGACATGGGCCGGTTCGGCCGCAAACGGTCCGGCATCGGCCGGAGGGACGGGGTTTGCCAGTGTCATGGGTTCAACCTTTGCTCATCAGGCCCTGCGGACGGGTGGCCAGCACGGTGAGGAAAACGAGATGGCCGGCCAGCGTTCCGAAGCCGGGATCGATGCGGAAACCGATGGCCTGCGCGATGCCGAGAACCATGGAACCGACAAAGCCGCCCCAGATCGAGCCCATGCCGCCGATGATCACCGCCTCGAAGGCATAGATCAGCTGGGCCGGACCGTCGGCCGGCGAGACGGTGGCGCGCAGCGCGAAGAAGACGCCCGAAAGGCCGAGAATGCCGACCGCGATCGCTGTCGCATAAGCGTAGACGACGCGCGGGTTCACGCCGGTCATGGCCGCGGCTTCCGTGTCGGCGGCGGCGGCGCGCAAGGCCCGGCCGAAACGGGTGCGGCGCATGGTCAGGTCGAGCCCAAGCGTCAGCAGCGTCGCCGCGATCAGGATCATCACCGGCAGAAGCCCGATATAGATGCCGCCGATATCGACCGACGCCGCCTCGATGCCGCCGCCGCTCATCGAGCGCGTATCGGCCGACCAGATTTCGAGCATCAGGTTCTGAAGCGCGATCGAGACGCCGAAGGTGGCGATCAGGGAAGGCAGGGAATCCGCCGCGACCACCTTGTTGAGCACGAATTTCTGCAGGCCCCAGCCGATGACTGCCGCCAGCGGTACGAGCAGCAGAACAAGCGGCAAGGGCCCGACGCCGAAGGCGACGGAGGCCGATATGCCGATCAGCGCGAGCAGGACGACGAGGTCGCCATGGGCGATATTGACGATCCGCATGACGCCGAACATCAGCGCCATGCCGAGCGCGTATTGCGCATACATTCCGCCGAGCAGAACACCCTGTATCAATGCGTCAAGCCACGTCATGACCGGCTCCAAAATAGGCTTGCGCGATATCCGCGCGGGTAACGTTCGACGACAGGCTTTCGAGCGTGATATGGCCTTCGAGCATGCAGTAGAGGCGATTGGAGGCGCGCTGGGCCAGCATCACGTCCTGTTCCACAAGCACGATCGACGTGCCGGTGGCGGCGATCTGCGGCAGCACCTCGTAGATCTCGCGGATGACCTTCGGCGCGAGCCCGAGCGATATCTCGTCGCAAAGCAGAAGCCGCGGCTGGGCGAGAAGCGCCCGGCCGATGGCCACCATCTGCTGCTGGCCGCCCGACAGCTTCTCGACCTGGGTCCTTCGCCTTTCCTGAAGGATCGGAAACAGCCTGTAGATGCGCTCGAGCGTCCACGTCTTTTCGGCCGTCTTTCGGGCATGGTCGACGGCGACCTTCAGATTGTCCTCGACGGACATGCCGGCAAACAGCCGCCGCCCTTCCGGCACTATGGCGATGCCGAGCTGCACCATGCGGTGCGGCGCGCCGCCGCCGACCGGGCGGTCTTCAAAGAGCACCATGTCGCGACCGACGGGAAGAAGGCCCATAAGGGCGCGCAGGAAGGTCGATTTACCCGCCCCGTTCGCGCCGATCAGGGCGACGACCTCTCCCTCGGCAATGCGGAAATCGACGGAAAAAAGCGCCTGGAAGTCCCCGTAGCGGGCATTGAGACTTCGGGTGGAGAGAAGATCGAATGTCGTCATCATGCTTCGATCCCCATGTACACGCGCTGGACATCCGGATTGGCGATCACCTCTCTTGGCGGACCGTCGGCGATCTTTTCCCCGAAATTCAACACGAGGAGCCGGTCGGCCACCGCCATGATCGCGTTGAGCACATGTTCGATCCAGACGATCGTGATGTTGCGCTGCCTGATGCGGCGAACGAGCGCGACGAGCTGGCGCGCCTCCTCCTCGGTCAGGCCGCCGGCAATCTCATCGAGCAGCAGCAGCTTCGGATCGCTCGCCAGCGCGCGCGCCAGTTCGAGCCGCTTTCTGTCGAGAAGCGTCAGCGAACCGGCGGCCAGGTTCGCCTTCGCCGCGAGGCCGCATTCCTCGAGAATGGCCGCGCAGAAGGCGTTGGCGCGGCGTTCGCTCAACGCAGCGCCGAACATGGCTGCGACCATGAGGTTCTCGAATGTGGTCATGCCCGCATAGGGCTTCGGAATCTGATAGGTGCGGCCGATGCCGCGGCGACAGCGCCGGTGCGGCGCCTCGGAACGGAGCGTTTCGCCGTTAAAGGTCAATTCCCCGGCATCGAGCGTCGCGTCGCCGCTGATCATGTTGAACAATGTGGTCTTGCCCGCACCGTTGGGGCCCAATATTCCGAGGATTTCGCCCTCGCGGACATCGATGTCCACGCCATGGAGAACCCTCAGCGCGCCGTAGGACTTGGATATCCCCGTTCCCGATAAAATCATTTGCGCCATCGCATGCCCTTCGTCCGCATTGGAATTGTCGTCCTCGGACAGATCGCCTTCGACCTGTCCGAGGACAGTTCACGCGATCAGGACCACTTGATCGGTTGCAGCTTGGCTTCGGGCTCGATGAGCTTGCTGACGGAATTGTCGACGATCTTCAGATCGTACATCCACCTGTCGCTTTTCACCCACTGACCGCCGAAGATCGGGGTCTTGCAGATATTGGCATGCGGCCCGGCGCCGAATTTGATCGGGCCGACCAGCGTGTTGAGATCGGTCGCCTTCAGCGCGTCGCGCACCGAGGTGCGGTCCATCGGATCCTTGGCGCGTTTGAGCGTATCGATGGCAACCTCCCAGAGCGCGTGGGCATAGCCCAGCGGCTGGATCCATTGCTTCTTCATCTTGCTTTCCCAGGCATTGGCCACATCGCGGCTGACTTCGCCGGTCAGCGACGACTTGAACGGGAAGGCCGGCGTCCACCAGACTTCCGAACTCATGCCGTTGCCGAGCGGCCCCATGGCCTCGACGCCCGAGGGAAAGAGAAGGGCCGCGGCGACCGTGACGACCTTCGGATTGAACTTCTGCTGGCTGCACTGGGTGATGAAGGTCTTCAGGTCCGACACATAGGTGATGCCGCCGACGATGTCGCAGCCGCCGCTCTTATATTGGGAAATCTGCGCGGAGAAGTCGTTCGTGCGCGGCTGGAACATGCTCGGCACGATGGTCTTGAAGCCGGCTTTTTCGACCGCCGGCGGCAGTCCGTAACCGCGATTGCCCCAGGTCTCGCCATCGGCATTGCGCGGAAACAGCATGCCGACATTCCTGTTGGTTTCGAGCGATTGCCAGAGACCGACGAAGGTTGCGAGCGCATCCTCAAGCCCCCAGAAGAAATGGTAGGTCCAGTCGAACGGCTTCTTGTCGCCGCCGCGCGGCATGACGAAAGCCTGCCAGGGCGCGGCCGACGAAATGCTGGGAACGCCGTTGAGTTCCGCCTGATCGGCGGCCGAATTGATGACATCCGTCGTCGATGCCGGGATCAGAAGCTGGACATTCTCGTTCAGGATCAGTTCGCCCGCCAGTTCCGCCGATTTGTTCGGATCGGACTGGGCGTCGCGCACCAGAATATCGACCTCGTAGGTCTTGCCGTTGTTCTGGATACCGTTGGCCAGCAGCGTCTTGATGATCTCGACGGTGTAGCCGTCGGATTCGCCGAAGGGCGAAAGCGGTCCCGTCAGCGGACTGATGAAACCCACCTTGATCTTGCCGCCGGATGCGCGTGTCAAACCGGGCATGGCGAGCGTCGCTGCGGCGGCGCCCATGGTTTTCAACGCCGTTCGACGCGAAAGCCGCGTCTGGCTTATGCCTTCCAATAGTGTTTTCATGCTCTCCTCCCAAGTTTTAAAAATACCTGCATCGGCTCGTCTCCTCCACGACCCGATGCCTGACCGGATCAGTCCGCGGGGCGCAGATGCAGTCCCCCGTCGATCACCATTTGAGCGCCCGTTACGTAAGACGACGCGGGCGAGGCGAGGTAAAGCGCCAGGCCCTTGATTTCCGATGTTTCGGCCACGCGATGCAGCACCGACCATTTTTCGAAAGCGGCCCGGTCTGCGACATTGCGCAGCCGTCCGCCGGCGATATTGGTGACGAAGGGACCTGGCGCGATCGCGTTGACGAGAATGTTGTAGCGTCCGAGTTCCATCGCCGCCTGGCGCACCAGATGCGCGACCCCGGCCTTGGCCGGCATGTAGGGCGTGCCGACAATGCCGTCATTGTAGAGCGCCGCGCAGGACGAGGTGGCGATGATCCGCCCGCCGCCGGTCTGCTTCATGTAGCGCGCCGCAAGCTTGATCGTGTTGAACACGCTCGTCAGGTTGGTCGCGATCACCTTGTCCCAGTGCTTGTCTTCGAGATTGTCGATCTCGCCGTCGGGATTGCGCTCGCCTTCGGGCGTCAGGAAGCCCGGCCCCGCATCGATGCCGGCATTGGCGAAAACGATGTCGATGCTGCCGCGTTCGGCAAAGACCCGGGCAAAGGCTTCCTCCATGTTCGCCCGGTCGGTGACGTCAACGATCTGTCCCCAGACATTGCCGCCCCAAACATTGCCGCCGGCGCGGGCCAACGCGTCGAGCGTGTCGTCGAGCGCCGTGCGGTTGACGTCGAAGAGACAGACATTGGCGCCGTTTTCGGCGAGAACTTCCGCATAGGCGCGGCCAAGACCGCTGGCCGCCCCCGTCACGATGGCCGTTTTTCCGGCGACGTCGAACATTTCCTGCAATGACATGCGAACAATCCGTTTTCGAGCGTTTTGAATGGAAGCGTCACGCGGTCATCTGTCAAAAACCGCGACGAAACAAAGAGCCGGAGCATTGGCGAAGGGCCGGGATGCTCTCGTTTGAGGGCTGTCAGATGAACATTTCCTTGTTGATCGGAATGCCCTTCTTTTCGCAGTAGCTCGTATAGTGATCGATGAACCAGAATACGTCCGCGGTGAAATCGTACTTGCCCTGCTCGTCGTAGAATTCGATCGGCCCGTTGATCCAGAAAATCGCCTTCACGCCGTTCGGATCGTCCGAATAGAGCGTATGGTCGGTGCCCGGCAGCTCGTAGACGAAATCGCCGGGACGGGCGACCCAGCTATATTCGTAATAGGCGAAGGAGCCTTCAAGCGTCAGCGCCGAGACGACGCCGCGATGGCGATGCGTGCCGATGCGGCCGCCGCCCTTGACCCAGAGAATATTGGCGACCGAATTGGTCCGCACGTCGAAACAGAAGTGCTTGATGGCAGCGCTGTCGCCGAAGGGAACCCAGGGGTTCCTGTCGTCGTCACCCGGAATATGGGCTCCTTCGCGCGCATATTTCAGGATCGTCTGATGGTGGGGCTCTTCCGGAAGCTTGACGATATGGGCCGGCTTGTTCATGGAAATCTCCTCCCGATTTTCCGTGGTTCAGCAAGTTGGAGCCAGTCTGTGTTTCGTGCCTGCCAAGGGTCAACGGGATAATCGGCGGCCGGCCGCGACTTTCGGGAAAATCCTTATAACGCACTGAAATATCTATTCATAATTCGCAGGCGCACGGCGATGAAACGGCACGCTGCGGCGCGTATTTGAATTGTGTATTTATGAAAAGATCAATTCGTGTTTATCATTTCATCAACGAGGCGGCGCAAAGACATGGGTGGTGCCGGCGCGCCGTGAACGGGAGGCGGACATGAAGATCAACGGCGGACAGGAAGCCCTTCTCGATCGGGGCGGGCGGCCCACCTTGCGCGAACTTCTCACCCATCTCGTCTTCAGTCCCGTCAATGGCGTGTTGCGCCTCGGCGATACGCGGATGGTGCTTCAAAGAACCAGCTTTCTGAGCCACCTGCGCGAAGAGATCGTGCGCAGCTATGGACGCGAGGATGCCTTCGTGTTGCTGATGCGGCTCGGCTTTCAGGCCGGCGTCGAGGATTCCCGCTTCGTCAAGGCCTCATGGCCCAATCTCGACCCCGGCGACGCCTTCACCGCCGGCACTAGGCTTCACACCGTCAGCGGCGTGACGCGCGTCGAGACGGTCCACAATGATTTCGACTTCAAGAAGGGCAAATTCTCGGGCGAATTTCTCTGGCATGAAAGCGCCGAAGCCTCCGAACACCGCAAGCATTACGGCGACGCGATCGAGCCGGTTTGCTGGTCGCTGATCGGTTACGCCTCCGGCTATGCGACCCACGCGCTGGGCAAGCTGATCGTCTACAAGGAAATCGAGTGCAAGGCGATGGGCCACAGGCATTGCCGTGTCGTCGGCAAGCCGGCCGATGCCTGGGGCGAAAGCGATCCGGATGTTCAACGCTTTCGCCGGCAGATCATGCCGCGCTATCTGAGCGAGGAAATCGCCGCGCGTCCAGTCAAGAGCAAATCCAGCCCCTCGGAAGGCGATGCATCGGCAAGATACGATCTTGCCGTCCTGTCTCCGGTCATGGACCAGATCGAAGCCTGTTCGCGCGCGCGTTTGCCCGTGCTGCTTTCGGGTCCCGTGGGCAGCGGCAAACGAATAGCCGCCAGTCAGATGGCGAGCATCGCCGCGCCCGGCGGCGCGATGCCCGAATGGACGTCGGGCCACGGATTGACCCCCGATGGCTTGCGCGGTCTTTTGTCGCCCTCCCCGACACGCTCGGGCAGACAGCCCATGGCGCTGCTTCAGGACGTCGAGCATCTCGACGAGGCGTGTCAGGCCCTGCTTGAAAATCACCTTCGATCGCATAGCCAGGCCGCCGCGCAGACCTTTCTGATCGCGCTGACGGAAGCCTCGCCCGCCGCCTTCCTGTCGGATACGCGCCTGCGCCCCGCTTTGCGCCGCCTGCTTTCCATAAAGCCGGTCGTCATGCCTGCCTTGGGCGCAAGACGCGGCGATATTCCGGCGCTTGCTCTTGCCTTGGCGGATGTCGTGGCGGAAAAATTGCACCTGCCGGCGCGCGACATCGACCCCACAGCCCTGGAAAAACTGGCATCGCTAGCTCTGCCGGAAAATCTGCTGACCCTTGAGGTCATCCTTGCCAATGCGCAAATGGCGGCCTCGCCTTTGAAACGGATCGATGCCGACGCCATCGAAAAAGCGGCCGCCATGCCGTCGCCCGCCGATCATCGCGATTGCGCGCTCCGGTCTCTGGCTGAAGCCGCGCTGGACGAAAAGGGCTTCGAGCTCGAGGAATTCAACCGCTTGATTTATGAGCTTGCCCTGGAGCGCGCGAACGCAAACGTGGCGAAAGCCGCGCAATCCCTGGGCTTGAGTCGAGCGCAACTGGCCTACCGCCTCAGGACCGCCGGGGCATAGGCCGCCCGATCTATATTGGCAGGGGTTTCGCGCTGATCTAGCAGTTTGGACCGCCGGGAATTGGAGTTTTCTGGCTCTGATCACCCGATACATTGATGGCTTTTCAAGCTAATCCGGCGGCACTCCGCGCTTGACTACCTAAGCGCTGCACAGTTCGAAAGGCTAGCGGCCTGATCTGAAATTGCCTCTCCAGTTTTCCGAAGTAAGCCGAACCTGCCTGACATAAAACCGAAGGCGTACGCCGGGCAATCGAAGTGGCGCGATGCTGACTGCTTTACCTTCCGTCATACAGCCAAGACTTCAGTAAGACCGCAAAGCGTTCGCAAAACTGATGGCGGTCTTGCACGCAAAAGCCGAGCGGACCGTCGATGCACTTTGGGCTGCAGTCGGCCAAGCTGTGACCACGTTCCTGCCGCAAGAATGCGCCAACTGCTTCATATCTTTGCGGAATGGAACTGAGTAAAGTGTCCGTGCCCCATCAAAAACCGGGCGATTCCGCGCGCTAACTTTGACATGCGTATGGCGTTCTGCCGTCTGAAATTCTTAAGTAGAAGCGACACTCTGCTAGCGATTGTTTGTGCACCGTTTAGCCGAGCGCTTTCGCAACACGTTCAAGAATGTCGAGATAGCCCGCTGGTTGCCAAGCAGATCGGCCGATGAAAAGGCCGTCGATATGCGGCTGGGTGATCAATTCCGCACAGTTTTCCGCACTAACGCTGCCCCCGTATAGCACGGGAACCTTAACGCCTAAGACCGCCCTGGCCACGCTTGCGATCATCGCCTGGCGTTCGTTGGCAAAATCGGCTGATGCTGGGATACCGTTGACACCGATGGCCCAGACCGGCTCATAGGCTAACAGGATCGTCTTGCGCCTTTCTGCTCCTTCTAGAAATGCCAGCGCCGCTTCTACCTGCCGTTTCAATACCGCATCCGTTTGCCCTGCCATGTACTCGGCCCGAGTATCGCCTATGCAGATCAGCGGTATCAGGCCATGTCGAACGGCGGCAGCGGTTTTTCGGCCAACGGTTTCGTCGGTCTCGTTGAAGAATTCCCGCCGCTCCGAGTGGCCGAGTTCCACCAGGTCGAGGTTACAGTCCTTCAGCATCGGAGGTGAGATCTCCCCGGTCCATGCGCCGGCATCTTCCCAGTGCATGTTCTGGGCTCCAACCTTGACGCTGGTCTTCATTAGGCGTTCCTTGACCTGCCGCATCGTCGTGAACGGCGGAATGACAAAACGCTGCACCCGTTCATCGCTGCCTGTCTCTGTTGCCGATAACATGTCAGAGAAGGCCATCGCTTCCGCTAGAGACTTGTTCATTTTCCAGCTGGTGCCGATCCAATATGTCGCTTCGCGCATCTCTTCTCCTAAACTTTGCCGACAAGCGTCGCCACGCCACTAGCAGCGCCGCCTTCCTTTTAGTGTGACATCAGCGGTTGAAGCCGGTATCGATATAGGGCTCCCAGAATTCGACGGATTCACGAATCATATCGACAACTAGATGGTCGGTCGGTTCGCGTTCGCGGAACGACAGTTCAAGGCATATCTCGTTGTCGATGCCTCCACCACGTTCGATTGCGGCAAGCAACTTTGGAGGCGTGATACGGCCGTCAACGTTGTAAGCGGCGGTGAATGGCCAGTGGCCGCCCTTGTTCATCGAAGATTGCTTGATGTGGATGATCGGTGATTCCTTCGGGAAGGCTTCTGCCCAGGCATAAGGATCGATATCTGCGGGATTACTGGAACTGACGTCGCCATGGTCGATATCGATCATCATCTTCAGCGGGATTGCCAGATCTGATTGCACCAGACGCGTGTCCAGCGCCCGGCAGTCGGCAAGCGTATGGCCGAACTCGCGTCCGACCGACATTGGCTCCCAAAAAAGATAGTCAAGGCCGGCAGCCTTTCCATGGTCGGCTACCGCGCGCCAGCAGTCGATGGCAACCTTAATCAGCTCCTCACGGCGGAGCGGGTCGTCGTAGTCCTTTTGGGCGAAGATGGCGAATTGTGTGCCGATCCCGGAGGCACCGAGGTCGGCGCAGGCGTCAGCAAGCGTCTTGAACCAATCGACGTAGTACCGGCGCACGTCGGCATCTGGGTGGCCGAAATGATTGAGACGGCCGTAAGGCCCGGTCATGCCGGATGTCACCTTCACACCGGTGCGGGCCATTGCCTTGTTCAGAAGTCGCACATGTTTGGTAATTGTCGCTGCTGGCCATCCGGGATTGATGAATTCATGTGTCAGTTGCAAATGGCCGATCCGCATCTTCTCGGCCACGGTCTCGATCAGGTCGTCTGGCTCGGCAAAGCGATTGACGAGAGGATTAGTATTGAGCGACAGCGTGAAAGCCATAAACGAAGCCTTTTCTACCAGGTAAACGCCGGGAGTATGAAATCGGGAACGGTGTTATGCTCGGTGAACATCGCCTTGCATTGCTGTTCCGGGGTTTGTGGGAGTATGCCCGTCGTGACGAGACAGAATAGAGACCGGCCCTCCTCCCGCCCACGATGTCGTGCTCGATGCTGTCCCCGACGCATCCTGTCGGTGAGGAATCCGGCTAGATTCTCGCGCGCGGTTGCGTAAATGTCCGGAAAGGGTTTGCCGATCCAGTGCACTCTTCCACCCATGGCTTGGTAAAGCTCAGCAATCCGCCCGGCGCCGAACGATGAGCCCTTCTGCGTAAGCATCACCTTTTCGAGATTGGTGCAAAGGCAGGGTACGCCGCGCCGTGCAGCCGTCTCCAGAAGCGCGCGATAATGGTCCAGTGAATATAAATCATCCTCGCTGGCGGCCAGCAGGATGACATCTGCTTCCGCGCCATTATCGACACGCCGCATCGGAAGGCAATCGATGGGTGATGTGTCACCGTCTCGGCTGATGAGTAGGCATGATTTCGGCAGCGGTTGGGGTCCTTTGCTCTCTGTGGAGAGCAGCCGCCAAGCAACTTCACCGAACGTGAAAAACCAGTTCCAGGTCGTTGCATTGAAACCCAGTTTTGCCAGCCGTTCGCTGTTCACGGCCGAACGCTTTCCGGAATTCGCTAAGACGATCACGATCTTTCCAGCTTGTCTAAGCGCTGAAGGCGTCGCCGCGGCGTCCTGATAAGGGCTGTGCCCGTCTCGCAGCATGCAGAATTGATCGATGAGAAAGGCGTCGAAACGATCGGCAATGGCGGACATGCCTGCCATGGTCTGCGGCAAGGTCATGTGACACCTGCCGTGATGGCGCCTGCCAGCCACATGTCCCCTATTCGGTGGCTGTAGATGCCGTATTCCGGGACAAACAGCGGAACGTCAGACAGCATCATTATCGTCAGCGTCGTGCCAAGCACGCTGACGCCGTCGCCCCGCCGGTGGGGCCCCGTTGCTAGAAATGAGGCGCATCCATCGGTCGTTCCTGCCACGCTGAGGGCGTTACCTGGCAGTCCGTAGGCCGCTGCGGCATCGGCGCAAATGCTGGCGGCGAGGGTGCGAGCGGGCAGGATCTCCGGCAACAGGGCGGTATCGGCATCTGTTTCAGCGATCCAGCCCGGCCAGCAACGCGTAATCGGGTCATAGCCGGTATTTAGGGCGCAATTTCCGTCGGACACACCATAGAGACCACTGAAATGACCCATGATCCAGTCGGCCTGATGGATGACGCGGAACGCCTCGGATTGCCTTTGGGAAGTCCGCAGTTTCGCCAGAGCAGAGGTGCCCCCGTGAACAGCGCTGTTCTGCGGTGCATGCCTGGCGATCCAGGCAAGGATGACATTATCGTCATTAGCGTCGTTATACATCATTGGCACGGCAAGAAGTTCGCCGACTGCGCTTACCGGCAGCTTGGTGCCGGAGGTTCCATCGGCAGCCAGCGCCCGGATTTTTCCAGGCTCCACTGCATCGAGCACGAGGCGCAGAGCTGTTTCTACGGCTTTCCGCCAGTCAGCCGGATCGCGGTGATCCGCGGAAAAAGCCGCTAGTTTCGCAGCCCCTGACGCGACGATTGAAAAATCCGCTGGCATCGCGACCGCTCTTGCGTCGAATGTGCGGATGTCGATACCGACAACGAGAGACTCGTCATGCCGTCTCATTGAAGCGCCTCTCCGTCACGGCTGAGAGCCTGGCGATGTTTTTCCGCATCCCAGCCGAGAAGTTCGGCGTTTTCATCCTGGGTGAGATAGCGAAGCCGGGCCGCCTCTGGAATACGGAGCGTCACGTCGGATAGGCAGCGTGCCATTGCCAGCGCACCTGAGGTGATGTCCTTGCGGACAAGTACGCCCTTGCCGGGAAACATAAGCATCGGTGAGACGGCTGCGCCCTCATGGCTGGTGCGGTCCTCGATCGACGTGGCAGTTTCGGTCGGGCCGGCTATCTCCGGGGTTTTGCCGAGAAAGATCACATGGTCGGGATAGAGGCTGCCGCGGGCGGCGATGCGGCAGCTTGCCAGATCGGTCGCAACGTCGTGCAGGCGTGTGTCCTCAGGCAATGTGTAGGTGCTGTCGAGCGCAAGCCGCGCGAGGGCAACAAAATCGGGCGTGGGTGCCTGTCGCTTTGGCCGGGCCAGCAGTGCGGAGACGCACGCCAACAAGGCTTTTGCTTCCGCCACGGTCTCACCGGCGACAACCAGCCCATGGTTGCCGAGCACAAGCACCGACGTATCGTCACGCAGGCGCGCGGCAATCGCCTTTGCCAATGGAAGACCGGGATGGGCATAAGGCACGAAGACATGCCGGATCCGGCCGAGTTTTTCTGCGACGATTGCCGCGCCATTGGCTTGTACGGCGGTGGCGAGCGTCTCGACACAATGAACGTGGAGGACAACCTTCTGAGGCATCAGCGCGTGCACGGTCGTCTCGATTGAAGGCCGCAGGCCGGATGGATTACGCTCGGCGATCACGAACGCCTGCGCCTTTTCCGCTGCCGGATCATCACGCTCCAGCGCCGCAATCAGCGGCTCCAGCGCCACTGGCACCATCAGATCACGCTGCCGCGCCTGCTTCAGCCATAGACCAGACGCCTTGATCCAAAGAATATCGCCTTCCTTGATTGACGTATTTCCGCCAGCACCCTGTACAAGGTGCGGATCGGCGCCTAAGGCTGCAGAAACATCCAGGAGGGCCTCGAACTCCGCGCTTTTCACCGCCACGTCACGCTTTCTCCGAATAATCGTTAAACCAGGCAAGGAATGCCAGCCGCTGGGACGGCGTCATCTGCAATCCGTGTTTGGTGCGGCGTTCGAGAATGTCGTCTGCAGACCTTGCCCATTCGGTTTGCATGAGGAATTGCGCTTCGCGCTCTCGAAAAAGCGGTGTGAAGGCGAGGCCAAGGTCCTCGACGCCGCCTGCCTTGCCGATCAGCGCGTGCAGACGCGTGCCGTAGAGTCGTGCATAATGCTTGGCGAGATCAGTCGGTAACCAAGCATATCGTACTTTGATGTCACTGAGAAACTTGTCGAAATCCGCATCGAGCATGTCGCCGCCCGGCAAAGGTGCAGAACCGGTCCATGCCGCCCTCATTTTAGGAAAAAAGGGGCTCAGCCGCTCCAGCGCATGCTCCGAAAGCTTGCGGAAAGTGGTGATCTTACCGCCGAAAACGGACAGCAGAGGCGTCCGTCCGTCGTCCTCGTCGATCTCGAAAATGTAATCGCGCGTCACGGCGGACGGGTTTGCCGCATTGTCGTCATAGAGCGGCCGTACGCCGGAAAAGCTGTGAACGATATCGGCCTGCGTCAGCTGCTGCTTGAAGTACCGGTTCACCGACGTGATCAAATAGGCAATTTCGTTGCCATCGGCAGCGACGTCTTCCGGGCGGCCCTCATAGGGAATGTCGGTTGTTCCGATCAGGGCCAGATCGTTCTGGTAAGGGTTGATGAATATCACCCGCCTGTCCGGATTCTGCACCAGGTAGGCCTGTTGCCCTTCCCAGAATTTTGGCACAATAATGTGGCTGCCTTTGATCAGGCGAACGCTGCGGCTTGAATTCAGTCCCGCGACACGGCCGATAATGTCGTTTACCCAGGGACCCGCCGTGTTGACGACGCCCCGCGCCGTGGCTTCGCTTTTCGCCCCTGTTAACGTATCGGTCATCTCGATCGTCCAGAGATCGCCGGTGCGGTGGATTGACGAGCAGGCGGTGCGGGTCATGATCGTCGCGCCGCGCTGATGTGCATCTAATATGTTGAGCAACACCAGGCGGGCATCGTCTACCCAGCAATCGGAATATTCGAAAGCCGTGCGATACTCTGGTTTTAGTGCGGCCCCTTCGGGGGCCTGCGCCAGATTGAGCATACGCGTCCCCGGCAGTCGCCTGCGCCCACCCAGATGATCGTAGAGGAACAGGCCAAGACGTACGAGCCAGGCGGGCCGGTTCTGCGGATTGTGCGGCAAGACGAACCGCATCGGCCAGATGATGTGCGGCGCTGACTGCAGCAGCACCTCACGCTCGATCAGAGCTTCACGGACCAGACGAAACTCGTAATATTCCAGGTAACGCAAGCCGCCATGCACGAGCTTTCCGGACCGCGAGCTGGTGCCTTGCGCCAGATCGTCCTTTTCGCACAGCAGGACGGAAAGGCCGCGGCCGGTCGCATCGCGGGCGATCCCGGCGCCGTTGACGCCGCCGCCGATGACAAAAAGGTCATATATAACGGGTTCACGGTGCACAGCCATCTCTCCTCAGCAGGGGTTGAGCGGCGGTTCACCGGCAATGTAGCGGCGCACCTCTTCGGCTGCCAGCTCCGCAGCATAGGTCACCGTCTGCACCGAGGCGCCTGCGATGTGTGGCGTCAACGTGACATTAGGAAGTTGCAACAGCGGCCAATCCGCCGGTACAGGCTCGACACCAAAGGTCTCCAGCATGGCGCTGGAAAGGTGACCGCTTGTCAGCGCCACGTAGAGGGCATCGTAATCACAGAGTGGCCCGCGGGCGGTGTTGACGAAGATTGCCCCGGGTTTCATCTGCGCGAATGTCGAGGCATTCATCATGCCTTTTGTTTCCTCAGTCACACGCGGATGCAAGGTCACGACGTCGGAGCGCGACAGGAGGTCGCTTAATCCCACCTGCTCGACGCCGCCGTTCAGATCGTCTGCACTCAATTGGACGTAGGGATCGTGGACAATCACTTTGCAGCCGAAGGCGCGAAGCAGACGTACCACCCTGGTGCCGATATTGCCGTATCCGATGACGCCTACCGTCATCTCGCTGAGCTCCCGGCCCGTCCGGTCGGCGCGATAGAGGTCGCCGCGCCATTCACCTTTGCGCAAGGCTTCATGGCCCACACGGATCAGCCGTGTCTCAGCCAGGATCGCGCCGATGGTGAATTCGGCCACGGCGCTTGCGTTGCGGCCGGGCGTGTTAACGACGCGCACGCCGGCAGCGCGCGCCGCCGCCATGTCGATGTTGACCGGGCCGCCACGCGAAACGGCAACCAGCCTGAGATCAGGCAATTGGCCAAACATCCGCGCCGAAAGTGGCGCAAGTTGCGTAACGACGATTTCCGCATCGCAGATGAATTCCACGATCTCGTCGGCATTGCCCATATATTCCTTGAGGCCGTCCATCCCTTCAATGGCGTAACCATGTTGCATTGGTTCGTCTGGCCAGGGCTGTTCGACGGCGCGTATGTCATGTCCCTCTCCGCAGGCGGCAGCGATCTTGTCACGAAAAATCTCGGGAAGCATGAACCGGTCGCCTATGATGGCTATCTTTTTCATTTCGTCAGTCCTCATGAAAGGGTGGGCCTGTGGACAGTTTCAGCGTGAGAGTGCCAAACCGGGCGCAATGCTACCCACGATTGCCTGTAGACGGGAAAGACAGCATCGAAATAGCGAATCATGTCCGCGTCCGGCTGTTCCGGCGGCCGCTGAAAGGGCGTAACCCAGTCGCGGACGCAATTTTCCATCGTCTCGTAAATACCGAGCGAAACGGCAGCAATCATCGCCGCGCCTGCAGCGCCGGCCTCTTCCCGTTCGCTCGTCTGGATACTGGCGCCGAGGGCGCCACCCAGTATGCCCCGCAGCGAAGCGCTGCGGGAAGCTCCGCCGGTCAGGCGCACCCGTGCCGGCAACACGCCCATCTGCGTATAGCAATCCCGTGATGCCAAGGCGAGGCCGTTGAAGACCGCGCGCACCATATCGCCGAAACCGTGGCCGATTGAAAGGCCGATAAGCGAGGCAAAAGCCGAGGCATCGACGAAAGGCCCACGCTCTCCGGCCTCGGAAATATAGGGGTGGAAAATCGGCGGGCTGGAGCCTGCTTTTTTAAGCCAGCCTTCAAGATGGGCGAGCAGTTCCGACTTGCTTTGTTAGATGCCGGCTCCCTGAAACACACTGCCGGCGACACCGAGAATCCAGTCGACGTTCAGTGTTGCCGCCATATTCGATTGCATCTGTGCGTAGATACCGCTCACGGGCATGCACATTGTGTAGCCGGTATGGTCAGGATTGAGCTGCACGTCGCCGGGGCCATTGGCAAGTCTCATATGCATGCCGGTCGATCCTATGATCGAGCATCCGGCGTCGGTTCCGGGTTCGTAGAGACCCGCACCAAGGGCCGTGCAGGCAACGTCTACGTAGCCGAGGACAACGGGCGTGCCTTCCGGCAAGCCGCAGAGACGGGCAGCTTCCGTACTCAGCCCATGGTGTTCGACAGCACCATCGATGATGTCGGGCAGCAGATATTTCAGTCTTTCAAGACCCAGAAAACGGATGACCTCGTCGCTATAGTCGCGCCGCCGAAAGTCACCGAAAGTGAAGCAGGCTTCGGAGGGATCAGTCGCACGCCTGCCGGTCAGCTTGAAATAGAGCCAGTCCTTGCAGTGGAACGCGGTGGTCGCCCCGGCCAGCATTTCGGGCGCGTTGTCGGTCATCCAACGCAATTGCGGTCCCTGCTGGCACGCGGCGAGGCCACTGCCGGTGCTGCGAAAGCGGTCTAAATCCCCATTGTCGCCACGTAGCCTTTCGACCGTTTCGCCAGCGCGGGCATCAAGCCACAGCCATCCCTTGCCCACCGGTTCACCCTGCCTGTCGATCAGCCAGGTGCCGTCACCCTGTCCCGTGACGGCAATGCCAGCGACACGGCTGGCAAGATCGTCAATCTTGTTGGAGAGTTCAGCAAGCGTGTGAGCGGTATCGGCCCATGTCCGTCGAAGGTCCTGCACCGAACCTTGCCGTCCCACCGCGGCATAATGGTTGGGAGTGGCGCAAGCGGCAAGCGGCCGTCCCTTGAGATCGAAGGCAACGGACTTTATCACTGAAGTGCCGGCATCGATGCCGATCAGCACGTCGCGCATCAAGCAAGCTCCTTCCCGTGGGAAATTGCCCTTCCGGTTTCGCTATCGAAGACATGCAGGCTTGACGGGTCGAGATGGATGCGGATTTCCTCTCCAACGGCAAGACGTGTCCGGTCGTGTTCGACCAGGACGACGGTGGCACCGACAAAATCTGCTGCGATATGTGTCTGGTCGCCAAGCCACTGGTTGACAGCCACGCGCGCCTTGACGCCATCGACACTGCGCCGCACAGAATAGGGTCTAATGCCGAGCACCACCTTACGCCGTCTGATCAGCTCTTGCCTGAGGTCCGGCGAAAACGCGGCAATCTGGTAATCAAGTCTGACGCCTTCGCTGAGCTCGAAGGACAGGCGATCGTCACCCCCGCTGATGCTTGCCTCGAAGACGTTCATCGGAGGCTCGCCGACGAAGGTGCCTGTGAACAGGTTGGCAGGACGTTCCTTGATCTTTTGCGGCGTTTCAAATTGTTGCAGCACGCCGCCTTCCATGACGGCAATACGGTCGGCGAGCGCGTTGGCCTCCGTCTGGTCGTGTGTGACGAGGATCGCCGTCAGACCGCGTTCCTTGATGTAATGTTTGATGCGGCCGCGCAGTACGGCGCGCAGTTGCGGCTCCAGCTGCCCCATCGGTTCATCCAGCAAATGCAAATTGGCATCGCGGATAAGCGCTCGGCCGAGAGAAGCACGCTGTTGCTGGCCGCCGGAAATCGAGCTCGGGTAACAGCCGAGAATATCTTCGATCTCCAGGAGCTTGGCGATATAGGTGACTTTTTCGTGGACTTGGGCTTGTGACAGACGCTTGGCCTTGAGCGCAAAAGCAATGTTTTCATACACGGTCAGCGGCGGATAAAGTGAATATCCTTCGAATGCCATCGCGACGTTTCTTTTTACGGGCGGCAAGAGATGGACCTGCTGTCCGGCAAGGGTAATCGTACCGTCCGACACCGGTTCGAAGCCCGCGATCATGCGCAGGGTAGACGTCTTTCCACAGCCGGAAGAACCGAGCAGGGCGATAATCTCGCCCTTTTGGACATTCATCGAAAGATTTTTGACCGCGTGTAGACCATAGCCTTTGGGTCCATAGAATTTGTCGACATTCTTGATCAGCAGTGCCGTGTCGTTCATGCCGCCTCTCCGTTGCGACTGGTTATCGCCACAGGCGATGTGATGCGCACGCCGCTTTCCTTGTCGAAGAGGAAAGCGGCATCGCCGTTGACGACAATCGCTGCCGGGCCGGAAGACCGACCAGGCGTCCCGGCTGGCCGCGAAAGCAAGATTTCCCGGCCTCTCGCCGTCAACAACAGGGTCACTGTCTTTTCGTTGAGAGGCGTCTCGGCCTCCACCGTCACCGGAATGGCGCCCGGAGCGGAAGGCTCAGCGAAGACGATGGTCTCCGGCCGTAGGCCGAGAACGCATTCCCTACCGACCACACTTACCGGCATCGAAGGCAAGGGTATTCTGACATTTGAAAGCTCTACATAGACGCCGGAGGCATCCAATTTAGGGATCACGGCGAGGAGATTGATGGTGGGGTCGCCGAATAGCCTCGCAATCTCGATGTCTGCCGGAGAATTATAAATATCTTCAGGCGTGCCGATCTGCCGGATGTTGCCTTTCGACATGACGGCGATGCGATCGCCAAGCGCCATCGCCTCCTTGTAGTCCTGGGTGACGTAGACGACCGTCGCGCCTTGCTGGGCAAGCAAGCGCGGCAGTTCAAGACGCATCTCGAAACGCAGCTTGGCATCGACGTTGCGCAGCGGGTCGTCCAAAAGCAGCAGCGGCGGAGAGCCGGCGAGCGCGCGAGCCAACGCCGTGCGCTGCTTCTGGCCGTTCGACAAAGCCTTCGGACGATGACCGAGCACATGGTCTATCTTGAGAAGCTTCGCCACCTTCTCCACGCCGTCGCGGATTTCTGACGTCGAGCGTCGATTCGCCGCCAGCGGACTGGCGATGTTGTCAAAGGCTGTCATATGCGGAAAGAGTGCGAAGTTCTGGAAAGCCATGCCGACACCGCGGTGTTCGGCATCGACCTCGGCCATTTCCTCACCACCGATGAGGATACCGCCAGCATCCGGCTCGATGACGCCAGAAATGAGGCGCAGCAGAACAGTCTTGCCCGCTCCGGACGGCCCGAAAAGCACAAGGGTCTCGCCGGAAGCGACTTCGAGGGTCAGGTCGTTGATTACGGCCTGGTTTTTATAACGCTTGGTGATGTTTTGAAGTTGCAGCGTGGTCATGATTACCCCTTCACCGCGCCCAGCGACAGACCTTCAACAAGGTAACGCTGGGCATAGAGTGCTAGCGCCAGCGTCGGCGCGATCGACAGAACGATGGCGGCGGCAATCTGGCCGTACTGGATCCCGGAAGAGGTGACGAAAGCAAGCGCCCCGACCGTCACCGGTTGTTTGGACGCAGATGCCAGCACCAGCGCGAAGATGAAATTGTTCCAGGCAAAGATGAAAGCAAGCAGACCGGCAGCGGCGATACCTGGCCCGGCGAGCGGCAGCGCGATCTTGCGGAAAGTGGCGAACCAGGAATTTCCGGCAATGCGGTAGGCATATTCCACATCGGCCGAAATATCTTCGAAATATCCCCGTACGATCCAAAGTATAAGCGGCAGGCAGATCAGCTGGTAGACCCAGATAAGGCCAATATAGGTATCGGAAAGCCCGAGCCATTGAAAATACTGAGTGAGAGGCAGGAGTACCAGGAGCGGAGGTGCAAAACGGAAAGAGAGCAGCGTGAAGGCAATGTCCTCCGAACCGCGAAACTTGTGCCGAGCGAAGGCATATGCCGCCGGAACTCCGAGCATTAGCGATACGGCAACGGATGCCGCCGACAGAAAAACCGAGTTGCCAAGATTACCCATGAAAGCAATGTCGAGCGTCCCGGCAGCTGACGTCAGCTTTCCGGTAATCAGTGCGTTGTAGTTCGACAGCGTGGGTGTGAAGGCGAGCGATGGTGGGATTTGCAGGATCGTTTCGTTCGTCTGGAACGACATCATGAAGATCCAGAAGATCGGGAACATGAAGAAGAGGATGATGAGCGTCAGCGCGATACCGCGTAAAACTTTTGCGAGCGTGGATGTGTTTTCCATGGTTTCCTCCTCAGGCTTCACCACGTGCCCGCTCGCGCAGGCGTAGCCAGTTCTTGATAAAGACATTGGAGAGAACGTAGGTGATCGCCCACAGAATAATCAGAAGCGCTGCAGAGCGGCCGACATTGGTGGACTGGAAAAAGTTGAGATAAGCCTCGACCTGGAACACAGTCAGCGTATCGCCCGGCCCGCCCTGGGTCATCGCATAGATGATGTCGAACTGCTGTATGGAGTCGAGCAGGCGAAACAGCGTCGCCGTCAGGATGTAGGGCGTCAACATTGGCAGGGTGATGCGGAAAAACACGAATGTATGCGGCACGCCGTCCAGGGCAGCAGCCTCGAAGGGCTGGGTCGGCAGCGAGCGCAGGCCTGCCAGCAGCAGGATCATGATGAAAGGCGTGTAGACCCAAATATCGACCAGTACCACCGTGAGTAATGCGGTGTCGGGGGACGAGGCCCAGCGGAAATTTTCGAGTCCGATGAGCCCTGCGAGGTAGCTGAGAATACCGAAGCCCGGATTGGTCATCAGCTTCCACATCAGCGCGGCCAGCGCCGGAGCGATCATCAACGGCATCAAAAGCATGATCGAGACAAAGTTATTGAAGGTCGACCGCTTCTGCAAAAGCAATGCTATGCCGAGACCGAGCAGCAACTCAAACACCACCGTCAGGCCGGCATAGGTGAGCGACACCCGTAGCGTGTCCCAGAAGCTCTGATCGGTGAAGAAATTCAGATAGTTTTCACCCCAGTTCAATTGCCGCGCCCATGGCTGGCTCAGGCGATAACGCTGAAGGGAGTTGATGAACGCCGTAAAAAATGGGATCAGAATGCCGATGCAGACCAGCAGCGCCGGGAGGCTGAGCACATAGGGAAGAGCCCTCTTGCTGATCCTGAAACCGCTTGACGCCTTGCGCGCCGTTGCCACAGAAGCCATGGTCCAGCTCCTTCCGGATATCTGGGTGAATGAAATGATAAAGGGGATGCGCGCCACCGTTCAGCACGCCTGACGGACGTCCGGACGGACGGGTACGCGGCATTTTGCCCTGCACCCGCCAGCCGGAGACATCAACCGAGACCGGCTTCCTTCAGCTGGCCGTTGATGCTTTCAACCAGCCGGTCGAGCCCTTCATCCACCGGGACTTCCTTGGCCACCATCTTCTGGAGGGTGGCCGCCCATTCGGTGGTAACGTCAAAGAAGAGAGGCTGTGCTGTGAACTTGATCGATGCGCCCGGAGCCGAGGCGTTGAACATGTCCACATAACCCGGATAGCTCTTGTTGAGCCTGTCCGTGAAGGCTGGGTCTTTCCAGACAGACTGGCGGACCGGGTTGACGAAGTCCATCTTGGTCGCGCCAAAAATGGCATGCTCAAGTCCCGAGGCCCACTGCAGGAAGTACCATACGGCATCCTTGTCCTTGGCAAAGTTGGACATGGCCAGCGACCAGATCCATATGTTCGGCGTCGGGCTCTGCGCGTCGGGATTGGCGGCAAAACCGGCATAGGCCAGTTCTCCCTTCATCTTGTTATCGCCGCCATTCATGAAATAGCCGAGGATGTCCGCGTCATAGATCATTGCCGAGGCGCCGGCACCGAGATCGGTGCCCACCTGATACCAGGTATATGTCGACCAGTCCTTCGGACCGCTCTCCTGGATCATCTGCACCCATTTCGCATGAAAGGCCTTGGATTCCTTGGTATTCATCGCCGCGGAAAGTTTGCCGTCGCTGGAGACGTTGAGGTCCTTCTGGCCAAAGTTGACGTAACCCGAGAGGAAGCCAGGGTGGATCGTCGCCCACGAGCGCGAACCGCGGACGCCGATGCCGTAGATGCCGCCAATATCCTTTTTAAGCTTCGCAGACGTCTCCAAAAGCTCATCGAGATGTTTCGGAACGGTTACGCCGGCTTTATCGAACATCTTTTTGTTGTAGGTGAGATTGTTCTGTTCGAAGCCCCACGGAATGCACCATTGCTTGGCGTCGTCCGAGCCGAGTGCGCCACCGGGTTTGCCGTTCCACGCACATGAGTTCTTCACGCCTGGCAGGAAGTCGTCCCATGCGTATTTCGGGTTTGTCTTTGCGGGATCGTTGATCCACTCCTTAAGGTCGGTGATCCAGCCGGCAGGGCCGTAGGTCCATGTCATATAGGCGCCGGTCATGAAGGCATCGTATTCCGAAGAGCCGGACGACAGCGCTGCCGTTACCTTGTCGAAATAGACATCTTCCGGGAAAACGTCATAGGTCACATTCATGCCTGTCAGGTCCTTGAATGCTTGAAGGTTGGCGATCATTGCATCGGCGTAAGGGTGTTTGTTGAGCAGCAGTTTCAGAGATTTGCCGGAATGCACCTTCCAGTCGAAATCCGCAGCGAGCGCCTCTGTCGACATCATGTTGAAAAGAGTGCCAGCAGAACCGGCGGTCATGCCCAATGCCCCCAGCCCCCTCAACAGGGCGCGGCGATCCACCTGTCCCCGCAGGAATGCGCCGATGAGGTCTTTTTCCTTCTCATACATTTGTGTTCTCCTCCTCTACACGGGTATCAAAAAGCTGTCTTAAGCACCGGATATCCGACCGGTCAGTCCTCCTCAAAATCGTGATATGCCCTGCCCTCCATGCTCAGCAGTCACGAATTATTTCTTTTGATCGACACTCACCAGAGCCCTGGCTGTGCGCTCATCCGTGATCAGGCCGCTGAGAAAACGGCTTTCCAGCACGGAAAAAATGGCTTTGGTTTTGCCTTTGCCGGCAGCGACGGCAACTGTCCGGCGATCACGCAGCTCATCCCGGCCGAGGGTAAAGGTCCGGTTAGAGAGCGCCGTTTCGATAGGCTGCCCTCGATCGTCGAAGAAATGGCCGAGCAGTTCGCCAACGGCACCGCTGTTGCGGATGTCATCGATCTCGCTGGTTTCGATCATGCCAGTGAACACGAGCGAGGCTTCGCGCTCGGTGGTGCCGATACCGACGAACAGCAGATCGGCGCTTTTGGCGAGCTGGAATACGTCAGATACGCCACGTTGATTGAACAGCACATCACGATCTTCGACCGTATTGGCGAAGAAAGGCACCGGCATGACATAGGCTTCTCCCGCAACGCGGTCCGCCAGCCTATGGATCACATCATGCGGGTTGGCAGAGAATTTTCGCGTCAGACCACCAAGCAGTGAGACGAAGCGCGTCCGGCCCGCAGTCATGCGCGGTAGATATTCGACACAGGCGCTAAGCGTGCGACCATGGCCAACGCCAATGAGCATATCTTCGCCGCGTTCGATTTCCCGCTTGAGGAATTGTGCGCCGGCGATGCCGAGTGCACGCAACGGTAGATCGGCATCGTCGAATTCCGGCACGACTTCACAATAGTTGAGGCCGAAACGTTCGCAAAGGGCCTGCTCAAGGGCCACGCATTCCGAAACTTCACCGTCGATATAAACCTTCACCAGTCCGTCCTGGTTTGCTTTCATAATAAGGCGGTGGGCTTTCAGTGAGGTGAGACCAAGACGCTTGGCAACCTCAGCCTGGGTAAGGCCGCCCGCATAATGCAGCCATGCCGCCCGCGTTGCCATGCTCGCCTCGTCCTCACGCAAAGTGCCACCAATTCCTGCCATCATAGTTTTGCCTGCATGATAATTTTATCAACGTATGAAAAAATTGTCACAGCCCGGACAGCGTGTCAATAGTGGAGTGAACCACTCGGACTCAAACTCTGGACAAAATGAGCCACCTGCGATTGACGCCCGCAAAGTGAATCCGTTATTCATTGACTAAGCTGGAGACGCTGGCTCCAAAACCGGCTCAGTTCTACCTTACACCAACAGCATATTAAGTCTCACGAAGCGTGGGATTTGAATGTGGGATGCTCGGCCATCACCGACCGAGATCCTCTTTACCCCGCGCCATCGTTTTCCCGTCTGAACCAAAGCTCCTGCCGTGTTGCTTTAATTCCCGGAGAGGTGTTTCAAGAAATCTGCACAGCGAGGATAACTGGAATCTCTGCCTGACGTCCGCTAGATACCGTGAAAAGGCGATCGCGCCGAAACCAAAGCCAGTCTCTCGAAGCAAAGGTCGTTCGCCGCCACCCGTGCTCCGCTACGGCGCTTGCCAGGACGACGTGACCTGCGGTGTCATGCAGAGCGTCAAACTTCCGCGCCGACGAAGCCAATTCGTCACCTTGAACTTCAACTTCCTGATACAACGGCAACGGAAAGCATCGTGTTTGAACGGCGGGTGGGGACCGTTTATCGGGATGGCCTCGCATGTACGATAACCAGTTGAACGATCCCTGCACCAATGCCAATAACCAATAGAGTTGGCGAAGGGCCCTTCGCCTGCTTGATCGCATCTCAAGCCGATTAAACTTTTAAAAGGACGCGATCATCCGCGTCGAAGTGATGCGCGCGATCGTGGCTTGGCGTCGCGAAAACGACGTCGTCCGGCTCGTAGCGGTGGTCTGCGAACAATCGAACCGTTAAAAGTCCCACGGTTTCACTGTCGACATACACTACGGTGTCGGCACCAAGATGTTCAACATGAACAACTTTTCCTCGCCAATCTCCTTTGTCGTGCGACAATTCGATATGTTCGGGCCGGATTCCAATCGTCGCGACTTTCTCGCTGACGACAATACCGGCCGCCTTTCCGGCCTTGATGAAATTCATCCGCGGCGATCCGATGAAGCCGGCAACGAAGATGTTGGCGGGCCTGTTGTACAGTTCCATGGGTGAACCGACCTGTTCGATATGTCCGGCATTGAGCACGACAATCTTGTCAGCCAAGGTCATCGCCTCAACCTGATCATGCGTAACGTAGATCATGGTCGTCTTGAGGCGACGGTGCAATGCGGCGATCTCAAGCCGCGTCTGGACGCGTAGTGCCGCATCCAGGTTCGAGAGCGGTTCGTCAAACAGGAAGAGTTTAGGCTCTCGTACGATGGCGCGGCCAATGGCAACGCGCTGACGTTGGCCCCCGGATAATTCTGAGGGACGACGGGCAAGATAGGAACCAAGTGACAACATCGCCGATGCGTCAGCAACGCGTTTTTCAATTTCTGACTTGCCAGTCCCCGCTTGCCGCAGTCCAAGAGCCATGTTGTCCTTGACCGTCAGATGCGGATATAGGGCGTAGGATTGAAAAACCATGGCAATCCCGCGCTTGGCCGGCGGAACGCCTGCGACCTCCTTGCCGTCGATCTTGATCGAGCCGGAGGTTATATCCTCAAGACCGGCAATCGATCGCAACAATGTCGACTTGCCGCAACCAGATGGCCCGACAAAGATAACGAATTCGCCATCCTTGACGTCGAGGTCGATACCCTTCAACACCTCAAGGTTCCCATATGCCTTACGGATGGAGCTTAAATGTAACGAACCCACTCGCTTATTCCTTCAGGAGCTCAATCGACAGCGTTTCGACTTTTCCCAGAACGCTCTCACTCGTTATTTTCACGCTGCTTTTACCGGAAATATTTCAGATCGCTTTGGTTATTCCTTGAATCGCTGAATCTATCTAATTGTTTGTTTTGCAATGATTTTAAAGAAAGCCGCGTCACGCTTGCCTCAAAACGCTCTAGAGCCGGACCGGTTTGCCAAACCTTATGCTTTTATCGGCGGCAAGGCATATCCTCAGGGACTGAATTGCATCGTCCATGTGGCGGCTGAGATCCATGTCCTGGCGAATGGCCTCCAGTACGTAGGCCTGTTCGCGGTCGCACAGCTCCTGATGACCCGGCTCGCCGGCCATCGTCATGTCCTGATCAGCTTTAATGAACTTCCCGTCGAGGCCGGTCGCCGCGCTGTGCAGGCGGATGACCGACGTCCTGGTATGCGTATCGATATCGTCGGACTTGGCGTTCGGATCCATGACGATCGACACCGCGCCGTTCGGCGACATCACATCCTTCACGAAGAACGCCGTTTCCGAAATCATCGGTCCCCAGCTGGCTTCGTACCAACCGACCGAGCCGTCTTCGAAAATCACCTGCAGGTGGCCGTAATTATACATGTCCGCGGCGATCTCGTTCGAAAGGCGCAGGCCCATTCCCCGAACCTCGACCGGCTTCGCATCGGTGATCTGGCACATGACGTCGACATAATGGACGCCACAATCGACGATCGGCGGCGTCGTGTTCATCAACGACTTGTGCGTTTCCCAGGTCGCGCCGCTGGACTGCTGGTTGAGATTCATGCGGAAGACATAGGGCCCCCCAGCTTGCGTGCTTCCCCGATCAGCGTGATCCAGGACGGATGATGGCGCAGGATATAGCCGATCACCAGCTTCTTGCCGGCTTTCGACGCCGCCGTGACGACGCGCTGCGCATCGGCAACGGTCGTTGCCAGCGGCTTTTCGACAAAAACATGGCAGCCCGCCTCGAAAGCAGCAACAGCGTAATCGGCGTGACTGTCGGAATACGTGTTGATCGAACAAAGATCCGGCTTCAACTCGGCGAGCGCCGTCATGAAATTGGCATGGATCGTGTACTGCTCCAGCTCGGGGGCGATCTTGCTCGGCTTGGAACGGTTGACGAGACCGACGATCTCGTAGCCCGGATTGTTGTGATAGGCGAGCGCATGACTTCGGCCCATGTTGCCGAGACCCGCCACAAGAACGCGGATCGGTTTTTCGACAATGCTCATTTGACTGCTCCTGCCGTGATGCCGCGGATCAACTGTCGCGAGAAAATGACATAAAGAATAAGGATCGGCATGATCGCCAGCGACAGTGCTGCGAGCACCGCGTTCCAGCTCGTCACGAACTGGCCGATAAAGATCTGCGAGCCGAGTGTGATCGTCTTTGTTGCCTCGGAGGGCGCGAGGATCAGCGGGAACCAGAGATCATTCCATATTGGGATCATCGTGAACACGGCAACCGTCGCCAGGGCAGGCCGTACCAGCGGCAGCACCAGTCGAAAGAAGATCGCGTATTCCGACAGGCCATCGATGCGCCCGGCATTCTTCAAGTCGTCGGAAACGTTGTGCATGAATTCCGACAGAATGAAGATCGCGAGCGGAATGCCTTGCGCTGTATAGACGAGAACAAGCGCCGTCAGGGAATTTACCAATCCCGCCGCAGCCATGCCCTGCAGGATCGCCACGGTCCCGAGCCTGATCGGAATCATGATGCCGATTGCCATATAAAGACCAACGAGCGTGTTGCCGCGGAAGCGGTACTCCGAAAGCGCGAAGGCCGCCATGGCGCCAAACAGCAGGACTAGGAAGATCGACACGATGGCGACGATGAAGCTGTTCTGGAAATAGAGCGCGAAATCGCCCTGTCCCAGGACCGTCTGGTAACCGACCAGGCTGAAGGTTGACGATGTCGGCACCTGCATCGGCGTGCGGAAGATCGCATTGCGGTCCTTAAAAGAATTGATGATTGTCAGAAAAACCGGGAAGATCGCGATCAACGTGTATGCCATGAGCGCCAGATGAACCAGGAGGGCGCGGATAGGGTAAGTGCGGGCCTTGCCGGACATCGTTGGCCCTTCAGAATTTGTAGCGGCGCATGCGGCGCTGGATGGCAAAAAGATAGAAGGACACTCCGGCGAGAATGATCAGGAACATGACCGTCGCGATGGTCGCCCCCATTGAGCGATCGCCAAGCTGCAACTGAAAGCCGAAGAAGGTGCGATAGAGAAGCGTTCCCAGGATATCGGTGGACATGTCAGGTCCTGCAAGCGCGCCCTGGACGGTATAAATGAGGTCGAAGGCGTTAAAGTTGCCCACGAAGGTGAGAATCGACACGATCCCGATCGCCGGCAGGATAAGCGGAAGCTTGATCTTCCAGAATTGACTCCAACCCGTAATGCCGTCCATTTCGGCGGCCTCGATAACTTCATCGGGGATACTCAGAAGTGCTGCATAGATCACCATCATCGGGATGCCTACATATTGCCAGTTCGAGATCAACGACACCGCAAGCAACGCCGGGCCGGATTGTCCGAGCCACGGGGCGAAGAACGATTTCAGCCCGATCAAGCTCATCAGCCAGGGCGCAACGCCCCAGATCGGGGAGAGGATGAGCTTCCAGATAAAACCGACGATGACGAACGAAAGCAGTGTCGGAAGAAAAATCGCGGTGCGATAGAAGGCCGCGAAACGCAAGCGAGGTGTGGACAGGAGCGCCGCCAGCGCGATGCCGACAGGGTTCTGGATCCCCATATGAACAGCAAAGAACACGAGATTGTTGCGCAATGCATTCCAAAAGTCGTGCGCCCAGCGGCTTTCCCCAAAAAGCGTGGCGTAATTCTTCAGACCAACGAAGGCCGGTGCGCCGTCAACCGTATTGTAGAACGAAAGCCGAAGCGTTTCGATCAACGGCAGAATCATGATCGCCGTGTACACCAGGAAGGCCGGCAACAGAAAAATGACGATGTGCCATCTGACGGGGCGCCTGATCGCGGGGGATTTCGATATGACCCGGGTATCGTTCATCATCAACGCCTCAATGTTATATTGTGTACGGGATGCAGACCGCGCCACATCGGCGGTGGCGCTGTCCACATGTTCCCGTAAACGGTGCCAATCGCCCCTCGCGCAGAGGGGTTACATGTCACACCGGACGTTGGTCACTTCGCAGGCTTATACCAGCTGTCGAGGCCCTTTTGGAGCTTCTCGGCGGCAACCTGGGGGGTATCGGTGCCGTTGATGACATTGGCCGATTCCACCCAGGTCGCGTTTTCGAGATTCGGCGTGCCGCGCGACAGGATCTGATAGGTCGAACGGACGGTCGACTTGTACGGGCCGCGCCAGGAAACAAATTCCTGGGCGAGCGGATCGCTCATCTTGACCGGGCTTGAATTCAGGCTGAAAAAGCCCGGCAGGGAGTTCGCATAGATATCCGCGAACTCAGGCGAGGCGACCCAGGTGAGAAATTTTTTGGCTTCTTCCCGAGATGCACTCTTGGCGTTCAGGCCGATAGCGATATCCGGATGGTCGGAGATGTAGCCCTGGTCGCCAGCCTTGGCAACCGGCGGCGGGAAGGCGCCCATCTTGAACTGGGCCTGGCTGTTGAACAGCGCGATTTCCCAGGAGCCGGCCGGATAGATGGCGGCGCGGCCGAGCGTGAAGAGGTTTTGGCTGTCTGAGTAGGTCTGGGCTTCAAAACCGTCACCGAGATAGGGCTTCCACTTGGCCAGCTTTTCATACGGCTTGACCCAGGCGGCGTCGGTGAGCTTTTGCTTGCCGGAGATCAGAGCGGCACGGCCTTCCTCACCCTTCCAATAGTTCGGTCCGATGTTCTGGTAGCCCATGGTTGCGGCTTCCCAGAGGTCCTTCGTGCCCATGGCGAGCGGTATGTAAGTGCCGTCGGCCTTGATCTTGTCGACGGCGGCGAAGAATTGGTCTTCGGTCTTAGGAACGGCGATCCCGAGCTTGTCGAAGGCATCCTTGTTGTACATGAAGCCGTGGATGACCGACGCCATCGGCACGCAGAAGGTGGATTTGCCGTCGTCGGTCGACCAGGCCGCCTTGGCGACCGACGTGAAGTTTTCCATGCCCGACAGGCTGGTCAGGTCCGTCAGCTGTTTCTTGTTGAAGAGTTCGAGCGAAGCGTCGAATGGACGGCAGGTGATAAGATCTCCGGCGGAACCGGCGTCAAGCTTGGCGTTCAGCGAAGCGTTGTACTCCGTCGGCGCGGTCGGCGCGAAGACGACCTTGATTCCCGGGTTCTTGGCTTCGAAAGCCGGGATGATCTTTTCCTGCCAGATCTTCAAGTCGTCGTTTCGCCAGCTTTCGATCGTCAAGGTGACCTCGGCCGCGCTCGCGCTCGCGGCTGCAGAAAACATCGTCGTGGCGAGCAGTATATTGGTAATCAACACCTTCATTTCATTCTCCCTCTTCATTTTTTTTGTTCTTGAAACTATTTTATTTGCCCTTCTCCCTTTGAGCACGCCTCAGATTTTGTTTGGATGTAACGAGAAACGCGCGCCGTTAATGACTGCCTTCGATTGGCGACAAGTCGCCGACTTCACTGCAGAACAATTTGATGGCTTGATCTGCACTGACCCCTCAGGCTTGGGCCACCTCAAGAGCATCAATTCTCTCCATGGTCGGAGCTATAGTCTTCAAGAAAAAAGTACCTCTGCCGGATCGCGAGAGTTACATGCGGCAATAGTATCGGCAACTTCACGCCCAATTTCGAGAATTTACTCCCTCGCCCCTCAAAACAATTCCATAAAGATACTAAAATACACCATTTGTCCAGTTGATTTAATATTTCATATTCCAATATTAAATGCGGAAAACACTAATTTATATTGAGAAAAAGTACAATTTTATTATATTGGCATTGACGCAAGGAACTGCAGCATTTTCCGATCAAAGCGACGTGACCTGAAATGCACTTGGTTTAACGCATTGCCCCGACGTGAAATCCGATCCGGATTTCACTGGAAATGCTCTAGATGACGCCATGTAAGGCGGGATAGAGCCCGCCTTGACGTGCCGAAAGGGCGCGCCAATCGTCGCGTGTATGCAAATCAGGATCAACCTGTTCGGCAAGACGAGTCATGGCACGGGCTGCCGCAGCAAAATTCTCGTACCAGCCATGACCGACGGCTGCGCTGATTCCGGCGCCAAGGGCGGACGCTTGGTTGGAGAGGCTGCGGATCACGGGCAGACCGCTCGCGTCCGCTACTATCTGGCGCCAAAGCGAGCTTTCGGCCCCGCCACCGATGACGAATATACGATCCGCTTCAATACCCACCGTGCGCATCTGTTCGAGCGAGCGTACAAACTCCAGCGTGATCGCCTCTATCGAGGCGCGATAGAGATGAGACATGCCCGTTTCGGGGCCCATGCCGACGAAAGCAGCTCGGGCGGTCATATCCCAATGAGGGTCCATGCAGCCGAGGAGATAGGTTGACACCGTGACCCCGCCCGAGCCTATCGGCAAACCGCGCGCCTCCGCCTCCAGCTTTCCGAAAATTTCCGCGCTGCTGCGGCTGCCTGCAAAAGTTTCGAGCAACCAATTGATGAAATAAGCGCCTCCGCGCTGGCAGTTCTCCAGAAGATAACCTTCCCCGCTCGGCGAGGTGAGCGTTCGCCAGTATCGACTTAGTTCAGCCGTTGGTGACCAAAGACCGCCCACGACGGCGGTTCCGAGATTGAGATAGGCGATGCCGGAACTGATGGCGCCGACGCCCAGAGCCGCGCAATGGCCATCGCCGCCCGCCGCATAGACGGGTGTGCCGATCCGCAACCCTGTCGCAGATGCGGCATCTGCTGTCACGCGACCGATGAAAGAACCCGGTCGATGGGCGTGCGGCAGTTTTGTCGGCGGGATACCGAGATGGTCGAGAATTTCGTGAGACCAGACTTTCTTCTCTATATCGAAAATTCCAAAGGGATCGCCGCTCGTCCAGCTTGCGGCTGCGTGCCCCGTCAGTTTTCGTACGAGAAAATCATGGACGCTGAGTATCTGTGCGGCTTTGTCGAGCAGGGCGGGATCAGTCTCCCGCAGATGACGCAGACGATAAACGCAGGGAATGACATCCACCGGCTTTCCCGAAATGGCGTGTATGCGCTCGCCCCCAAGTTCCCTCGCCAGCAAGGGAACCATTTCGGCGGCGCGGCGATCCAGCCAGAGGGTTGCCGGCGCGAGCGCCCTGCCTTCTGCATCAAGCAAGACCATGGTTTCACGCTGGTTGGAAATGGCGATACCATCGATCTTTTCGGCGGCGACCTGCCGCGTCAAGGACTTCAGTGCGTCTGTGGCGGCCGTCCACCAATCGTCAGCGTTTTGCTCCGCTTTCAAGGGGTGAGGGGTTTTGATGACATGCGGCGCGCGACCCTCTGCGCGCGGTGTGCCGTCCATGGTCCAGGCGATCGCCTTGACCGACTGGGTTGATGAATCGATGCCGACGACATAACGTTCCCTGTCCTGCATAAACACTCCTCCCCTCCCGTCGCCCGGTGCCGCTTTCTCGCCCCGGTGAATTCGTAGTGTTGTGGCCTTTGCCCCCGACCGGCGTCTCCCACGCTACCCGGGCCCCTGTTGCTGCTTCAGTCGGACAAGAGGACTTCGGCCGTTGCCACGTCCGTCACGAAATGTGTGGCGTAACCGGCGTTCAGCGTCGCCTTGATCGCTGCGACTTTAAGCGATCCTCCCGCCAGACAGATGCGATTGCGCACTCGGCGCAACTCATCAAGCGTGATACCGACCATGCGCTCGTCATGATCGCCGCCGAGCGGGCGCCCACCCGCGTCGATAAAACGGCCGATAATGACAGCAACCGCGCCGCGAGCCACATAATCTTCCATCTCTTCCTTGCTGGCGATGCCAGAAAGACGCACCGTGCTCTTCGGCCCGATATCGCCGACACCGAAAAGCACATGGTTGGTGGAGTGCACCAGTTCCATTTGCTTCTTGAGGATAGGCTCGGCAAGCAGCTGGGCCTTGAGTTCCCGCGTTGTCAGAAAAGCGGGCGCCAGCAGGTTGACGCAGCGCGCATGAATACGGTTCGACAGGAGCGAGGTACAGAATTCCGGCGAGAAATCGCGCTCGCCCGTCGAGCTTCCCGAAACCTGCACCACCGTGAGGTCGGTGACCGGCCGGGTCAGCGAAATGCGATCGGCGGCGGCCAGCACCGTACGTCCCCAGGCCACACCGATCGTATCGCCGTCCACCAACATATCAGCCAGAACCCGCGCGCCGGCATCGCCAAGCCTGTCGGAAAGGCTTTGCTCGTCGGCGCTCGGTATGACGAACGCACCGTCGAGTCCATATTTCTCCATCAGTGCGCGGGCAATCGTGGTGCGGCTGCCGGCGGCCGGGCTGATATGAACCGCAACAACGCCGCGCTCCCGCGCTTCCTGCAGATAATTCACGATTGTCGCGCGTGAAACGCCAAGCTGCTTGGCGATTTCGCTCTGGGTCATTTGATCCGCGTAATACAGCCAGGCGGCCCACATGATGGCATCGCCGAATTCCGTGGGTACCACGGCCCCGGCTTCTCCTGTTGATCTTCCTGAGGTTTTTTCCTGTGTCATGTCGCTATCTGGCGCAAGCGGGTGTCATTTGTCAACTGCTTCTGTCATGTGTATTGACAATTGCCATAATGTGCTGTCACTTGTAATGCGCAGACAGTCAGACGGGAGCTTGGGAAATGGAGAGATCGATGGCAGCGGCGTTGGGCACGGACGCTCCTCAGGGCGGCTGGACAGGGCTGATCGACGATCTTGTCGCCGGAAACTGGACCAATCCCGAAACTGGCAAACGCGCCAGCGTTCCTTATGAGAAGATTGTCATTGAAGAGTCGCTGGACGGCGGGGAGGCGGATCTCATTGCGGATCTCAAACTTGGTGAGCGCTTCACCGTGGTTGCCGATCCCGATACCTGGGATGCCATGGGCGGGCGGGTAGCGGAAGCGCTAAAGTCCTTAGGGCCGGTTGAAACGGTGATCCTCGATCACCCCCATGCCAACATGGCCGCCGTCGCCGACCTCACCGAAAAGCTGAAGCATGCCCAAGCCGTGATCGCTGTCGGTTCCGGCACGATCAACGATCTCTGCAAATTCGTGACCGGCAAAACGAACAGGCGCTACGCCGTTTTCGCGACGGCCGCCTCAATGAACGGTTACACCTCAACGACAGCATCGATTACCTTAAAGAATGGTTTGAAGGTGTCGCTTCCGTCTCACGCGCCGGCCGGTTTTTTTGTCGATTTGGGAGTGACGGCCGCCGCGCCGACCTATCTCTCGGCATCGGGTTTTGCGGATTGCCTGGTGCGGTCCGTCGCGCAGATCGACTGGTGGATGTCGCACCGCCTGCTCGGCAGCCTCTATTCCACAGTTCCTTATATTCTTCAGCAGAAGGATGAGGCTGAACTAAACGCCCGTGCGAAAGGACTTGCCGACGGCGATGTTGCTGCCAATGGTTATCTGCATCGCGTGCTCGCCTTTTGCGGTCTCGGCGTGTCCTTCACCGGCATGTCGAACCATGGGTCGATGGGTGAGCACCAGATTTCCCATTATATTGACTGCTTCGCCGGCGAGCGCCATCGTGGCACGCTGCATGGGCAGCAGGTCGGTGTTGCAACGCTGACCATGGCGCGGCTGCAGGCGCATTATCTTGCCAGCGAGACGCCACCGGTCATCCGGCCCACCATCATCGATTCTGCCGACATGGCGCGGCGGATGGGCGGCGATATCGCTGCGCATTGCCTTGCCGAAATTCAACCAAAACTATTCGACGCGCGTGCTGCCGCCGCGATGAACGAGAAATTCGCCGAATTATGGCCGGTCCTTCGCGAGGAATTGCAGACCTTCGCGCTACCGGTTGTGGAAATGGAACAACTGCTCCGCGGCGCAGGCGGGCCGATAACGGCGGCCGATCTCGGCCTGCCAGTGGAATTTTACCGCGAGTCGGTCCTCCATTGCCGTGAAATGCGCAATCGCTACTCCTTCCTCGATATCGCCGCCGATGAGGGCATCCTCGCCGATTTCGCGTCAGGGGAGGCTTGAGGCGATGAAGGCGATTGCGGATATGCCCATCGACATCGCCCGCCGCATCACGGTGCTGTTCTGCGATATCGACGATACGCTCACAAATGAAGGGCGGCTTCCGGCCTGCGCCTACGCGGCGCTGGAGCGGCTGACGCAGGCAGGCATTGCAGTGGCCCCGATCACGGGCCGGCCGGCCGGCTGGTGCGATATGATCGCGCGCCTGTGGCCTGTCGCCGGTGTCGTCGGTGAGAACGGCGCCTTTTATTTCGCCTATAATGACAATGCCCGTCGTATGCGCCGGGTTTTCGCCATCGAAGATAGCCAGCGTTCTCTGGACCGGGAAAAGCTAAAAAAGGTCCGCGCCCGCGTACTGGCCGAAGTGCCGGGGGCGGCAATCTCGGCGGATCAGCTTTATCGCGAAGCCGATCTCGCCATCGATTTCAGTGAGGACGTGCCGCCTTTATCGGTTTCCCATATCGACCAGATCAAACGGATTTTTGAGGAGGAGGGCGCGGTCGCGAAGATCTCGTCGATCCATGTCAACGGCTGGTACGGCGCTTATGACAAGCTGACCATGGCCCGCCGTTTCGCCGCCGAAGTCCTTGATCTGGACATCGACCGGGATTGCGACCGTGTGGTCTTTGTCGGCGATAGTCCGAATGACGCGCCGATGTTCGGCTTCTTTCCGCATGCCTGCGGGGTCGCGAATGTTCTTCAGTTCCGCGGTCGTATCGATGCGGAGCCGGCCTATGTGACGATCCGCGAAGGCGGCCACGGTTTCGTGGAGGTCGCAGACCGCATTCTCGACGCGCGTGGCGGGAGGTATGCGGCATGACACAGCCGGACTACGATCTCGTCATCATCGGCGGCGGCATCAATGGCGCGGGTATCGCGCGCGATGCGGCGGGCCGCGGACTGAAGGTGCTGCTCGCCGAACAGGCCGATCTCGGTTCAGCGACATCGTCGAATTCGACGAAGCTCATCCATGGCGGCCTGCGTTATCTGGAACACTACGAATTCAGGCTGGTGCGCCACGCACTGGCGGAACGAGAACGACTGTGGGCAATTGCGCCGCATATCATCTGGCCCTTGCGGTTCGTATTACCGCACCGCAGGGGGCTGCGTCCGGCATGGCTGCTACGCTTCGGCCTGTTCATCTACGACCATCTGGGCGGACGCAGGCTTTTGCCGGCGACGAGAACCCTTCGGCTGAAGACCGATCTCGCCGGTGCGCCGCTGCTCGACGTTTCCTCGGTTGGTTTCGAATATTCCGATTGCTGGGTACAGGACAATCGCCTCGTTGTCCTCAACGTCCGCGATGCGGCGTCGCTCGGGGCGGATGTGCGGGTTCGGACGCGGTGCGTTTCCGCGCAACGTGACAATGGGTCGTGGGTCGTGCGGCTTCAGGATGCCGAAACCGGTGTCGCGAGCGACGTGCGCGCCCGCGCCATCGTGAACGCCGCCGGTCCATGGGTGGACAAGGTCGTCAGCGACCTCACGGGCAGCACATCGTCAGTGCGGGTCCGTCTCGTGCAGGGTTCGCACGTCGTTGTGCGCAAGCTCTACGATCACGACCGCTGCTATATTTTCCAGAATCCGGACGGCCGCATCTTCTTCGCTATTCCCTATGAAGACGATTTCACGCTGATTGGCACGACCGATCGAGATTATCGGGGGGCGCCGGAGAAGGTCGAAGCGTCAGCGGAGGAGATCGATTACCTTGTGACGGCTGCGTCCTCCTATTTCAGGACGCAGTTGACGGCGGCGGATGTGGTCTGGACCTATTCCGGCGTGCGCGCCCTCTATGACAACGGCGCGGACAAAGCGCAGGAGACGACGCGCGACTATGTGCTGCTGCTTGACCGGCTGGGCAAGGAAGCACCGCTGCTTTCGGTTTTCGGCGGCAAGATCACCACCTATCGCTGCCTGGCGGAAGACGCGCTCGACAGGCTTGCTGCGATCTTTCCCGATTGGAACAGGGACCGCGGCTGGACCGCCAGACGTGCCCTGCCGGGGGGCGACTTTCCCGTCGGAACGGCCGACGATCTCATCTCGGCTCTCCGCGCGGATTTCCCGTTCCTGTCGGGTCGCCAGGCGCGCCGATTGGTCCGCCACTATGGTCTCGAGGCAAGGGAGATACTCGGCGCGGCGAAGAGAAGGGAAGACCTCGGCCGCGATTTTGGCGGATCGCTGACAGAAGCGGAAGTGAATTTCCTGATGGATCGGGAATATGCGCGCGCCGCTGCCGATATTGTCTGGCGGCGCACGAAGTCGGGCCTGCGAATGACAGCTGGTGAGATCGAGGCACTCGACAGCTGGATGCGCCAGCGCCGCTCATTTTTAAAGAGGTCGAGCGCTGCGCGATAGGAATGACGTCACCCTTGGGAGAGGGGCGAAGTAATACGACCGTTCGTGAGACTTCGCAAATAAGGGGAAAGACGCGGACCGCATCCTGCGTGTCGGCGATCATTCGAGAGGAGGAACAACGTGTCTATTGCGCAGGTAAAACGCATAGCGATTTCGGATTCGCCTTGGCCATGGCTGCTGCCGCTTATCGCATTGTTGATCGTCTTCACCATTTATCCGCTGGTCTATAATATCTGGCTGAGCTTCCATGAGTTTGTGCCGAGGAAACGTGTTCTAGCCTTTGTCGGCTTCGAGAACTGGATGCAGCTCTGGAACGATACCCGCTTCTGGGGTGCGCTCGGCGTAACCTTCGTCTATTTCGTTGTGGCGCTGACCATCGAGATCGTCCTCGGCATGGCGGTTGCGCTGCTTCTCGATGCCGAATTGCCGGGCTTCGGGGCGCTGCGCGCCATTCTGTCGATGACGCTGGTTATCCCGCCGGCCATTGCCGGTATGATGTTCCTGCTGATGCAGGATCCACAATTCGGCATCATTCCCTATATTCTCAATACGCTCGGCTTGCTCGACAAATCGACTCCGATCCTTGCGACATCCTCGTTGGCGCTGGCGGGGGTTCTGGTTGCGGAAATCTGGCAGTGGACGCCGTTCATGGTGCTGATTTTCATGGCGGGTCTGCGTTCGCTGCCAAGCGAACCCTACGAGGCGGCGATGATCGACGGGGCGTCCTCGTTCCAGATGTTCCGCCGTCTGACACTGCCGATGATGTCGCGGGTGATTGCCGTGGCGGTGCTGTTGCGCGGCATCGATCTGTTCCGTGTCTTCGACTACGTCTTCGTGATGACCTCCGGCGGACCCGGCACCTCCACCTATACGCTCAGTCTCTATGCCTGGCAGCAGACCTTCTCTTTCCTGAAATGGGGTTACGGCGCAACGCTCAGCCTCACCAGCCTGGTGATCGTCATGGTCCTCGCCAATCTGTTCACCCGCGTTGCGAAGATACGGTGGTAATCATGCATCAGAGCCGTTTTGCCCGAACTTTTAGAACCATTGCAGGCTGGCTGGTGGTCGGGGCGTTCTTCTTCCCGATCTACTTCTGGACCTCGGTCGCCTTCCGTGACGCCAAGGACATATTCAACTGGCCACCGATCATCGCTGATTTCCAGCCGACGATGCGCAATTTCGAGCAGGTCTTCGGTATCTCGTTCGGTTTTGCCCGGGATGCCAGCGTGTCACCCGGCGGCGGCAATTTCTATATGGGACCGCGTCTGTGGGATTCCATAGTGGTCGCGTCGCTATCGACCGTGCTTGCCATCGTCGTCGCGACGCTCGCCTCCTATGCGCTGTCGCGCATGAGTTTTCGCGGACGCCACGATTTCGTCAACTGGGTGCTGTCCACCCGCATGATGCCGCCGGTTGCTGTGGCGATCCCGATGTTCTTCATTTTCAAGCAGTTCAGCCTGCTCGATACCTATATTGGCATCATCCTCATTCACGGGCTGATGAACCTGCCGCTGGCCGTGTTACTGCTGAAGAGCTTTTTCGACGACATTCCGGCCGAAATCGATGAAAGCGCACTGCTCGACGGCGCCTCGCGCTGGACGATCTTCCGCCGAATCGTTCTGCCGATGGCCAAGGGCGGCATCGCCGCTACTGCGGTCCTCTGCTTCATCTTTTCGTGGACCGAATTCCTGTTCGTGCTGACGTTGACACAGACCGGTATCAAGACAGTGCCGGTTGTTTCGTCCACCTTCGTAACGTCGATCGGCACCGCCTGGGGCAACATGGCGGCGCTTGGTGCGGCGGCAATCGTACCGGCCTTCATCGTGATCCTTCTCGTTCAGCGCCATCTGGTGCGCGGTCTGACCATGGGGTCGCTGAAGCAGTGATAAAGCCTGCGCATGAGGAGTGCGCGGATCAATAGGGGAATCCCGTCGTCAAACACGGCGAGGGAAAAGAGGAGGAGAGACCATGAAAGAGGAAGATAGAAAGCTTTATCTCGCATCCATCACCGACCGGTTCGTTCGTGGGGGAATGGATCGCCGTTCGTTTCTGAGTTCGGCTGGCAAGCTCGGCCTTGGAGCCGCCGCGCTCGGCATGGGCATGGGCAGCCGCCCGTTCGTCATGAACAGGGCGCTGGCTGAGGAGCAACTGACCCCCAGCCAGGACATCCTTGCCTGGCTGAAGGACGTCGGCAAACCTTTCGCCGGGACGACGCTGAAGCTTGCGACGGAATCGACGCCGCCATCCAACGCCATCAACTCGCAGCTCAAGAAATATTTCGAAGAGGCGACCGGCATCAAGGTGGAAATCGAAGTTCTGCCGCTCGAACAGGTTTTGCAGAAGCTGACACTCGACGTCGCCTCCTCGCTCGGCACCTACGACCTTTATTACATCGACCAGAGCTGGGCGGCCTCGTTCAGCCAGGATGTTTTCGACCCGCGTGAGCAAATTCAGGCAAAGCCCGACCTCGCCATGCCGAACTACAATATCGACGACTTCATGCCGGCGCTGGTTGACGGTATCGCCAAATACGAGGATCGCTGGGTCGGCGTGCCCTACGATATCCCGATCTTCATCATGATCTACCGCAAGGATATCTACGAGAAGCTCGGCCTCAAGGCCCCGACGACCTTCGAGGATCTCCTCAACAATTCCGTCACTATTACCAAGGAGATGGGACCGAAGGTTTATGGTTATGCCGGCCAGATGAAATCGGGCCATTATGCGCTGGAATGCGAATGGACCTCGATGCTGTGGGGCCACGGCGGCTCGGTCTTTACCGCTGACAAGAAATTCGCCGGCAATGACGAGCGGGGCATCGCCGCGCTCGATTATTATACGGCGCTGCGCAAGGTCATGCCGCCTGGCGTCGATCAGTGGACCTGGGATGGTCAGGGTCAGGCGGTCGCGCAGGGTGTCGCCGCATCCATGCTCTCCTGGGGCGAGTTCTTCCCCTATTTCGACGATCCGACGCAGACCAAGGTTTCCGGACTTTGCGAAGCGGTCATTCCGCCGCAGCCGATTGCGCTGCGCAAGCCTTCGGAATGCGGTTACGGCGAAATCCCAGGCGTCGGCCACCAGGGCGGGTCCTCGCTTGCCGTCTCGCGCTATTCGAAAAGCCCGGATGCGGCGTGGCTGTTCATGCAATGGGCGACCTGCGCCGATACGCAGGCCCTCATCACCACGCTCGGCGGCGGCACCGGGCCGACCCGCACATCGGTCTATAACGATCCCCGCGTCAAGGCCAATGCCCGCATCGGCGCCGGCACGACCCGCCATCTGCCGGTCGTGCGCGAGACCATCGACAAATATATGGGGTCGGAGCCGGACCTGCCGGAATGGGCGCAGCTCTCCAACGACACGATCCCGGTCGGTCTCGGTAAGTATTTCGCCGGCAATTACGGCTCGCCCAAACAGGCGATGGACGACATCGCCTCCCAGGTCGAAGCGGTGCTGAAGGGCTGATCCGAAGAGTGGCAAGGGCGGCGGCGCGGCCGTCGCCCTTCCAGACCGGAGTAAAAGGGAAAACGGGAGGAAAATCATGGCGGATAAACCGTTGATCGCAATCACGGGCGCGAGTTCCGGTATAGGCGAGGCCGTGGCGCGCGCCTTCTCCGCAGCGGGCCACCCGCTGCTGCTGATCGCCCGCCGGCTCGACCGACTGGAGGCACTCCGTCTGCCGAACGCCGTTTTGAGAAAGGTCGACGTGCGCGACCGTGCCGCCCTTGCCGAAGCGGTGAAAGAGGCAGAGGCGACATTCGGACCGGTGGACCTGATGTTCGCCAATGCCGGCATAGCTAGGCTCGGCGATATCGGTCGGCAGCCGCCGGAAGAGTGGGACGAGATGATCGATATCAACACCAAGGGTGTGATGAACAGCGTCCATGCGGTGCTAAACGCCATGATCGCGCGCAAATGCGGCACGCTCGTCATGATGAGTTCGATTGCCGGCCGTAAGGTCTATCCTGATCATACCGTTTATTGCGCTACCAAGTTCTTCGTGCATGCCGTGTCCGAAAGCCTGCGCGAATATCTGGCGCCGCATGATGTGCGCGTCATCGTCGTCTCTCCCGGCATCATCGAAACGGAGGTGCTCGATCACGTGAAGGACGAGGCGACGCTTGCCGGCTACAGGGCCAATAAGGAAGCTATTGGCGGCGGGATATCGGCGGATATCGTCGCCGGTCTCATCCTCGACGCTTACCGGCTGCCGCAAAGGGCCATCGTCCAGGAAATCGTCATCACGCCGACCCGGCAGACATATTGACCAAGCCGCCGGCAGGTTCGGCAGGCTGATAAAATGGAGTGGGAACCCCATGGCGACCGTGGAATATCAAGGCATTGGCAAGTCGTTCGGCGCCTTTACGATCATGCGCGACATTTCCTTCAAGATTGAGGATCACGACTTCGTCGTGCTTCTCGGTCCTTCGGGATGTGGCAAAACCACCCTTTTGCGGATGACTGCGGGTCTCGAAACTGTCAGCGGCGGCGATCTACTGATCGGAGGTAGGCGCGTCAATGAGGTTCATCCGCGTGACCGCTCTATTGCGATGGTGTTCCAGAACTACGCGCTTTATCCGACGATGAAAGTTTACGACAACATTGCCTTCAGTCTCGAGGTCGCCAAGGTGCCGCCGGCGGAGATCAAGAAGCGGGTGGAGTGGGCGGCCGCAACGCTCAATCTCACTCCCTATCTCGACCGCTATCCCAAGGAACTGTCGGGCGGCCAGCGTCAGCGCGTCGCCATGGGCCGCGCCATGGTGCGCGAGGCGCAGGTTTTCCTCTTCGACGAGCCTTTATCGAACCTTGACGCGAAGCTGCGCGCCCATATGCGTACGGAAATCCGCCAGCTTCACAAGCGCCTGAAGACCACGACGATCTATGTCACTCATGACCAGATCGAGGCCATGACCATGGCGGACAAGATCGTCGTGATGCGGGCCGGCAAGATTGAGCAGATCGGCTCGCCCGACGATGTCTATGACCGCCCGGCCAGCAAATATGTCGCCGACTTTATCGGAAGCTCGTCGATCAATTTCCTCCCCGGAACGGTCGTCGCATCGAACGGCACAGCCGCCGTCGATACGGCGACCGGACGGGTGCCGATTGAAGCGACGACCACGGCAAGGCCCGGGCAAAAGGTAATTGTCGGGCTGCGCCCCACCGACGTCGTGGTGGACGAGGCAGGGTCGCTTACCGCGAAATCCTTGCTGCTCGAACGGCTCGGCCATGATGCGCAGCTCTTTTGCGACGGGGCAGACGGCAGCTTCCTGGCCGTTGTCGACAAGGCGGCGCGGTTTGCCGAGGGAAGTGACGTGCGTTTCTCCATAGCGCCCGCCAAGGTTCATGTTTTCGATGCCGGAACGGAGGTCCGCCTCTAAGGGTGCGCGCTCCAAATATTACAACATCGCGACTATCGGGCCGGGCAGACGGCCGCAGGAAAGGAATTTGTAATGAAATCACGTTGGTCGGACTCAGAGTTCAAATCCGTGGTCGATGCTTATGTCACCAGAGGAATCAACCGCGACCTCGCCATCCGCACCTATACGACGCGCCTTCTTGGCGTGGACCCGGAACTGGTGCTGCATGGCGGCGGTAACACCTCGGTCAAGACGAGCTTCACGGAAATGGACGGGTCCGAGGTTGATGTCCTGTGCGTCAAGGGTAGCGGCTGGGACATGAGCACCATCGAACCGCAGGGCTTGCCCGCTGTGCGTCTCGATCCACTAAAGGCGATGGTCGGCTTCGAAACGCTCTCCGACGACGATATGGTCATGTTACAGCGACGGTTGCTGCTTGATCCAGTAGCCCCCAATCCTTCTGTGGAGGCGATCCTACACGGCCTTCTGCCGTTCAAACACATAGACCACACCCATGCCAACGCCATCGTGTCGCTGACCAATCAGCCGCATGGCGAGGATATCGTGCGCGAGCTGTTTCCTGACAGCATTATCGTTCCCTATGTCATGCCGGGTTTCGATCTTGCCAAGGCCTGCGACGCCGCCTTCCGGGCGAACCCTGATGGCGACGGGATGATTCTTCTCAAACACGGTATCTTCACCTGGTCGGAGGACCCACGCCAGTCCTATGAGGACATGATCGAGAAGATCGACAGAGCCGAACGGCGCATCGCGCAAGGCCGGGCGCGACCGTTCAAAAGCGTCGCCATCCCCGAAAGGCTTGCCACCGCTGCCGATATCGCGCCGATCCTTCGCGGCGCCATCGCCATCGATACCAGCATCGACGGGGCACCGAAACGCTTCGTGCTCGAACACCGCAGCGGCGAGAAGATCCTTGATTTCTGCAATGCCGAAAATGTCGAAAGCCTCGTCAGGCGTGGCAATGCGACGCCGGAACATGTGATCCACATTAAGCGCTTCGGTGTAGCGTTGCCGGCGCCGGTCGAGGGGGAACTGGAGCAATGGGCAGAGACGGTCCGTGCGGCGGTGAGCGCCTATCAGGCCGATTACCGGGCCTATTTCGAGCGCAACAATGCCCGCGTCGGCGACATCAAACAAATGCTCGACCCCATGCCGCGTGTGTTCTACGTGGCCGGCGTCGGCCTGTTCGCAGCCGGCGCGGCCCGGAAGAACGCCCTCGTCGGCGCAGATGTGGCTGAGGCGACCATTTCGGTCATCACCAATGCCGAGGGCATCGATGCTTTCGAGGCGCTTTCGGAAAGCGACCTCTTCGACATCGAATATTGGTCGCTCGAACAGGTGAAACTGACCAAGGTGCAGGAAAAGCCGCTGACCCGGCAGGTCGCTCTCGTTACCGGCGGGGCGAGCGGTCTCGGTCTCGCCGTGGCGGAGGCGCTGAAGGCGGAAGGGGCGGAAGTCGCCCTGTTCGATATTTCCGACGAGGCTGTGACGCGGGAGGCCAAACGGATCGGGGCATTTCCAGTGGTCTGCGACGTCACCAGCCCCGCTTCCGTCGACGCGGCGGTGGCAGAAGCCGCCCGGCACTTCGGCGGCGTCGACATCCTTATTTCCAATGCCGGGGCGGCTTTCCAGGGCAGCCTGCTTTCCGTCGATGAGGCGACATTCCGGAAAGCGTTCGAACTCAATTTCTGGGGCCATCATTACATGGCGCGGGCCGCCGTGAGGGTGATGGAAAAGCAGAAGACCGGCGGGGCTCTTGTTTTCAACGTCTCGAAACAGGCGGTCAATCCCGGTGCCGATTTCGGCCCTTACGGCACCTCCAAAGCAGCGCTGATGGCGCTGATGCGCCAATATGCGATCGAGCATGGTGCATCGGGCATAACCTCCAATGCCGTGAATGCCGACCGTATCCGCACCGGCCTGATGACCGATGAAATGGTACAGGATCGTTCAAAAGCGCGTGGCCTGACGCCGGAAGCCTATATGCGCGGCAATCTCATCGGGCGCGAAGTCACAGGCGCGGATGTGGCAGCGGCCTTCGTGCATCTTGCCAAGGCGCGGGCCTCTACGGGGGCGGTCATCACAGTCGACGGTGGCAATGTCGCGGCGATGATGCGCTGAGCCTTGCCTCCAAACGTTTGAAGGAAACGACTATGGCAACCATACTCATTCTCGGCGCGGGCGTTATGGGGAGTGCCCTTTGCGTGCCCGCGTCCGATAACGGGCACGCGGTGACGCTGGTGGGCACGCCCCTCGATGGCGAACCGGTCCGCCGCATGAAGGCGGGCGAGGCACATCCGAAACTCGACAAGCCGCTGCCGGACAGCGTAACGGTCCTCGCTGATCAGGAACTGACGCCAAGCCATATGGCGTCCGCCGATCTCGTCATTGTCGGCGTCAGTAGTCCGGGGATCTCTTGGGCCACCGAACGACTCAACCAGATGCTTTCGATGCCAAAGCCGGTTGCGTTCGTGACCAAGGGTCTCGACCGAAAACATGGGCGTATCGTTACCTACGCGCAAACCGTGCCGGGGCTGGTGGGAAATATGGCGGCTTTTATCGGCATTGGCGGGCCCTGCATCGCGCGGGAACTGGCCAATCGCTATCCGACGACCAGCATTTATGCCTGCCGCGACCGGCAGGCTGGCGCGTTCGCGGCCGGTCTTCTACGCACACCCTATTATCGTCTGGCAGTCAACGACGACGTCATCGGGGTCGAAGCCTGTGCCGCCCTCAAGAACTTTTTCGCCATTGGCGTCAGCGCCATGCAGACCCGCTATCCCGATATCTCACGGCCCGACGGTCAATCCAAGAACCCGACGGCTGCTGCCTTCACCCAGGCTGCCAGCGAAATGGCGGGGCTTTGCGAGCGGATCGGCGGACGCTGTGACACCGCCTTTGATCTTGCTGGTATCGGTGATCTGCATGTGACCGTGGGCGGCGGACGCAACAGCCGCCTCGGACACGGCCTTGGACGCAACCAAACGGTCAGCAGCATGATGGCCGGCGACCTCGCAGGTGAGACGGTGGAGGGTATCGACACGGCCCGCATGCTTGTGGAGCTGTTAAACACCGTTCCTTCGGCGAAAACCGATTTTCCACTTGCCTGCGCGATCATCGCCGCCGTGCTCGATGGCGGCGCTCTGAACTTCGATTTCACGACACTTTTTGCCTGAGCCGCCGGCCGAGCCAGTTGCGCAGCCATAGATTCATTCTTGAGACAGTGGAAAGGAAACCGCCATGAAAATTGCCCTCGGCGCCGACAGCGCCGGAAAACCCTTGCTGGATGTCATCGCTGCCCATCTGTCCGGGCGGTCGGATATCGAGGTCACCGACCTTAGCCAATCTGGTTATTACGCCGATCTCGCTGCCCGGATTGGGCAAGATATCCTCCAACATAAGCACGATCGAGCAATCCTGTTTTGCGGAACCGGGATTGGCGTCTGCATCTCTGCCAACAAGGTAGCGGGCATAAGAGCCGCCCTTACCCACGACACTTATTCGGCAGAGCGCGCCGCCAAATCGAACGACGCCCAGATAATCACACTGGGTGCGCGCGTCGTTGGCCCCGAACTGGCAAAAACGATCGTCGATACCTGGCTGGCTTCGAGTTTCGATCCAGACGGTCCATCCGCTGGCAACGTCCAGGCCATTAATCGGCTTGACGTGGCGCGGTGACGCGCCGCCAGCACCGCTGGGTACTCTTGTTTTTTTGCTCGTTGTCTTCAGCACCATCACGTCGCCCCTTGCTCCACAGGATTGTTGGCGGCTCTCCTGTCCACGTCGTGATTGCCGGGGATGACCATAACATCCTCGAACTTGCAGCCGTAGACCGGGCATAGTCTCTCCCGGATCCATTTCAGGGCGAACGCACACTCTTCGTCATCAGCAGCGAAGGCAATATCGCCCGAGATCAAGATTGCATCGACAGGCCCACCGGTCTTTACGCGCATCTTCTGAATATCATCAATGCGATCATCATGCAGACCCAGGTTCGGATCGTTTGACGGCCTATGTCGCGCTTCTTAAAGTGGATGTCGGAGAGATGGAGAAACAGCATAACGCAACTCTTGACTGACATATGTGACGAATATGCAATTAGTGCGATGGTTTTCGAGTTCTCAGCAGCAAGCAAGCCTTTACAAAATACTCTTCCACCGGAAATACTTAGATCGATATCGAGGAAAAGATTTGATCCTCACGGCAGTGGTCTGCCACCCGCGACTTCGAAAAGACAATCCTGTCTACTCGCTAGAGGATTTCCCACGCCCGAAGCCTGCCCCTTCCCGTCATCTCTCTGAGGCCGAGCTCGGCAACAATCCGCCGCGCCGCATTCGGCGTGACCTCGAGCGCCTTCGCCACCATCCCGGCCGAGACCAACGGTTGCCATAACCAACTCGACCAGTTCCGGCAGTTTTGAAGACGTTCGTCTTCCCGCCAATTTGCGCTCCGTCATCTGCCGAGCAAGCGCCAGCCGTTCGTGCTCTTTCATGCCCATCTCGGAGGCCGCCAGTAAGCCTTGAGCAATTGCGAGCGGCCGCGTCTCGCGGCCGCAATGCCGGCGCCGATCGACGGGGGTGGTTTTGAGGCCGAGATTGATTAGCGGCGAGATGGGCGCATGAGGTGATCCCAGCCTGGCGCAGGATCGAAGCGTAAAACAGCCGGCCGAGCCAGGCGGCGTGCTGCAGGACAAGCAGCTCGTTCCAGGCATCGAGGGCGACGATCGCCTGCAGCACTACCGGCAGGTGTTCGGTTTGGCGCAGCACGCCGCGCCACTCGTCCAGCCGCGCATCCTCGTCCCAGTCGAGATCATAGACGAGAGTGCCTGGTTCACCGGCGTCAGCTCGCCAGGGCCGCTTTGCCTGTTCGATCTTGGCTTCCGATCGGGCGAGCAACGGATCGATGGCACCGAGATCGACACAGGGGAGGTCGACGCCATCATCATCGTCGCTCCCCTCCCCTCCCCTTATGGCTCAACCATCTGTACAGACTCGACCCTGCGTCGTTTGCCGCCCTCCCGCATTGGCAACTGCTGTCCAGGCAATGATCTCGCGGTCGAAGCGTCAATAATGAAGGCGAGACCAATTACCTCACCATTCCGAGCCAAGTGAACTTCAGGCCGTCCGAGCACCAGCGCAGGTTGGAACGCATGACCATGACCTGCCATCGTGGAGGCGGCCCTTGTGAACGGCCGTATGCTTCTCCAGCAACATGACGTAGTTGCCTATGATGCGGTGAACCCGTTTTGCGTTGACGACAGGCTATCGGCGGCTCACCTTTCGCGATTGAGGAGCGCGGCGATCCGCAGATAGCCATAGGCCAGCCCTTGATCCACCAGCCTGCGAATGGCGGACAGAAGCTCTGCATCCTCGACCTTATGGTATGGCCCACGCGGCTTTGATTTGCCCTTCAGCTGCTCAGCGAGGTAGGAACGGGAGACGCCCAGCGCGTCTGCGACCGCCTTCATAGCGAACCGTCCTTCCGCAGCAAGATCGGCCGCGAATGCATTTTTTTGAGTCCGCTTTGGAAAGGGCTTCGCGGAGGATTTCAACCACCATCGTCTTGCGACCGAGCATGCACCCCAGCTCCCGGACGCGATCTTCCAGTTTCTTCACTTCTGAATTCCCGATAACCGGCTCGTCAGAATCCACGGCAGCAGCACCTCCCTCGCTCAAGAGCCTCCGCCACCGATAAAGGAAATTGGGCGCGACGCCATGACGGCGAGCGGTCGACGATACCGTCTCGCCTAGTTTGGAACTCTGCTCAATAATTGTCAGCTTTTGCTCGCTTGTCCACCGCCTGCGGCGAACATCGCCGTCAGAATTCGAGGTGGCGATGGTCTTTACACATAAGCCTGTCCTCAAGCCTGTGCTTGAGCCTTTCTGCTTATGCCGACTGTCCGGTCGAAATGGGGGGCAGTTCAAACGGCCTCTACCAGGCTGAAGTGATATATGGGCGTGGACCGTCCCGCAGCTTCGAAGCGGTTGAGTTCGCCACCCTGGAATAGGTTGACTGGTTCAAGCACCGACAACTTCTGTAGCCGATCAGAAACATACCGCCAGTTGAGGCTGAAGAACGCTACTACGCCATGCGGGGCGAACCAGCCATGGCTGCATAACTTAAATCAAATGGCCTCCGGCAAACCACGTGCGGTTCAACCCCTACCCCAAAGAAGCCCTTCGATGGTGCCGGCGGCCTCGAACCCATCTAGATAGCGTAATGACGACGCGGCGCGACGCAGGCGGCGCATCGCGAGCGCATGGGTCGCTACCGATTTCTACAGGGTTTCATACGGCCCGGTCACGGGTGGTATGGCCGAGTCGCGAGCCAAGGAATTGGCCACATTATACTCGCGATGGCCGATCGAAAGGTGGTCCTCGTGCCCCGTTTCGTACCCTACAACAGAAACGCCGCCATGAAGGGTGGCATATCTTGTTTAAATATTTGGAATCGTTGGTTGAGGGGGCCTGAGTACACCGAGACTTGTTAATTCAAAGATATGGCCGCCTTCAAAACTTCAGTCCCGTCACCGACAACAGTTCCTCAAGACGGAGAAGGCAGCGATTGACTACATCTGGACGCGCCGTAAAGCTTCAAGCGGACTGCGTGGATCAAATTCCTCCTGTTCGTGCACGAGTTCTGCCTGCTCAATCAGCGAAGCGAGCTCTGCGATTGCGCTCTCCGCCATATCGCCACCGACGCGATTTGCACGCTGCGCTTTCGAACCGACTTGCCGAAGAAGGTCTGTATTCATCATGTGTGGCTGCAAGCTTACTCCGATCGATGCAAGATGTTGCTCGATATAACGGAAGATGCGCACGCCGCCCCCATCCATGTCTCCCCAATGGTAAGTCGGTGCGCAAGCCTGCCCCGTTAGCCTCACTATCGTCTCCAACACGGGCCTCGACGGGAACCCGCCTGAATAAATCACCAGTCCGTTTTCGCTTTGCCCGATCTCACGGACATACCGAACAAAGGAGGAAAAATTCTCGATGGTCAGAAGATACTCCGGTCTTTTATAAAGGTTTACGCGCCGAGCGCATTCGGCAGGCACGCCAACAAAAGGCATTTTCGGGAACGGCTGCTCATCTAATGAAACCGCGCCACCAATAAGAACGGGTTGGGGAAGCCGTTTTATCCCGACGCTGGCGAGAAGTTCTTCTGCATCCAGAGCGACTTGCGCTTCGCTCAACGAAGAAAGCCGCGAGATTGCGGACGCAACCGAGGTGAGATTGCTTTCGAGCGCTTTACTATCGCCCGATATAAGTCTGGAAAAACTGCGAAAATCGACGTCACCTACGGAGGGTCCGGTAAGGCGTGCGGATATTGCGTCTGCAAGGCGCAGGACTTGATCGAGTGTTCGACTCTCCCCCGGTGCAATACCCATATACGAACATTTACGGCCCCAAGCGAGAGCGGCTTCATCGATCAGCAGCGCAACTTTGCCTGAAAGGTCTTGCCGAGCGCGAAGTGTCGCTAAAGATGCAACAGCAAATTCCTGGGCTGGTCGCCGCTCAGTCTGTCGATAAAGCACTTCGGGATCTCGAAGTTTCACGCTCTTTATGGAGCGCTCCCATCTCTGACCGGTCCAAACAATCTCCAGTCCACCTTCCTTTTCCAGGAAGGCGAGAGCTTCTTCGAACGCATCACTCGCATCGACGGTCAAGCTATCCTGATCAATCGCGGCTGTCCAACGGCTCGCATCCGGGTTCTTCTCGTATCCGTCGAGTAGGTAGTCGATCAAGGATGCAATATTGGAAAAACGGCGGCGGCTCATTCTGCAGCCTGGGCCTCCACGCTCAGGCGCATAGCCAACTCTTCCTTTGTTATATATTGCGGATTGGCCGCTCGCATCTCCTGACGAACCCGATCTTTTATCTTGATGGATTCCGCCATCGAGACATCACCGCTACGAAATATATCGATGATGTAATTTAGATTTTCATAAACAACGGCACGCTTCTCGGTCGGCGCAGCGATGACGACCTGAAGTCCGATATCGCGATAGAAATTCAGTAGCGTTCGCTGGTTCGGCCCGTCCATCTTGCTGAACGCCTCGTCAAACACGGCAAGCCCCATGCCGATCCCGGCCTTGTCCTCTGACTGCCGCGCGCCGTGATAGGCGACGGAAAGTGCTGCGCCTATCACCACATAGAAAGGCACCTGCCGTTCGGCTCCGCTGGCAACCCCGCGTCGCCGGTCGAAACTCGTTGTGCGATCGGCTGAAGAATCATATATTTTCAGATCGTAGGTGAAATAGTTCTGATACTCTTCAAACACCGTAAAATCGAAGGTGTCGTCCGCCAGCAATTGCTCGACCTGCCGTATGGCCCTGCCATGTCGCTCATCTCGAGGCGGCACCTGCACAAACAACACGTCAAGCACGCTGTCGTCGGTTTCGCTATCACGCACGAGACGATAAATATCCTCGAATTCCTGCTTGATCGAAGCCTTGAGGCTGTAGGTTTCGTTATTGAATGGACGCGACCGGAGCGCTTTCGCAAGCCTCTCCATCTCGACGTCCATTTGCCCGAACCGGCTGTTCAGCTCATGAATGAACGTGGTCTTGAATAGCAGGGTGACGCGGCTTGCCGCTTCATCGGCTTGCTCCCGGTAGCGGATAAGCTCGTTGCCTTGAAGCGTTGCTATGCCTTCCAGAACCCAGGGTTTGACCGTTTCGACAATCAAGGCCTGAGCGTAGCCCTCCAGCGGGTCTGGAAACGCCATGGCATAACGCCCCAATGCGTTTCTGATACTTCCCCGCAATTCCTGATATTCTTCCTTGGCCTGACTGGCGCGGTTCGCCATATCTTCCGCAATTTTCCGGGGCGAACGTAAAGCGTACTCACCATAGCGCTTCCGCACAGCCTGAAAGTGCAATACCAAACGAATTTCGTTTTTGAATTGGCGACGGCGGTGAGACAGACAAAGCCATGAACCTGGGTGCTCATCGGAACCTTTCAACTTTTGCGCAATCTGCTGAAGTTCTGATGTCACAGACGCACGTGTGGTGATCAGTCCGTCACGATCGTCCTTCAGGCTCTTGATCGTGCGCAATACACGCTGTTCGGCCTCAATAAGCTGCGGATCGACCTGCGCGCTGATCCTTCCAAGACGCTGGCGGGCCTCGGCGCGCCTTTCGGCAAGGTCACTATAGGCGGATGTGATGGCCTCCAGCCTGTCCTTTTCATCAACCGGCTCAGCACATTGTTCGAGCCGACGCAGAACATCGTCAAAAAAGCGCTCTTTGTCATAATGGACTTGCCACAGGCTGGTGTACTCACGAATCCGCTGTTGCAGCGTTTCGATCATGAGTGGCGCAGCAGCGCGCCCAATCTTCACGCCCTGGGCACGCCGCACCTCCGTGACGAGGCCATCATAGTAGGCCCCATCAGCCATGACGGCCCGACCTCCAGAAAGAAGTTCGTCCTGGTTCGAGGCGAGACGAACGTTTCCAACCCTGAAAACCACGAATGCCATCACCAAAGAATCGTCACTATGGATGATCGAAGCCAGTGTTCCGGCTTCGGGCGTGTTTGAACGGGATTGGAGTTTGCGGGTATTCGCGACCCGGCAACCCGGATAGTCACCTCTTCCGCGCCTGAGAATCTCGGTTGCCCGATAAGCGTGGTCAGGATCGACGATCACCGTTTCCCGGTCTCGGCCCAGCAGTGCCTCCGCAGCATTACGCCAGTTTTCATCGAGAACCTCCGCGACCTCACAGAGCGTTCGAGGCCGCATCCCTTCACGGCGGAGGGCATCCATGAATCTCACTGTTGCCGAATCAAGGAGCGCCTGTCCCCGCCGTGCAGCATCGAGTTGTTCGCTGTCACGTTTTATGTCGCCGTCGACTATACGTTTCTGATAGATCGCTTCGTCGCGTTGCTGCGTGACTTTGTCCATGCGCGAACGGGCTGCTTTCGCCACAGCCTCAAGCATCATTTCCATGCCAGCAGGGTCACGGGGCCACTCGGGTGGCGTCACGCCCCGACTGGCTTCCTCAACCTGATCCAACGCACTGATCAACTCGCCGGGGTTGATGATTGCCAGCCGATCACGCAGCGTAAGTAGCTGTACGGCTCTCGCAGCAAAGAGATGCCTTCGATTAAGTCTATCCACAACGGTTGCGCTCTCTCGGTCAAGCTCTTTGATATATCTCTCGACCTCGTTTCTCTGGGCTTGCGCGCCGCTCGCTGCCAGTTGATCCTGTATTGCCTTCTGCGTCTGCTCTTCCCGCTCAATCTCCTCGTCGACACGGCTAAGTTCGGCCTCCGCCTCACGCAATTTATCCTGCTTCAGCCTTTTATCCGCAAGGTTGCCGAAAAGAGCGCCTAGTGCTTCCCGGAGCAAGGCGGTCCTCTCGACGGCGCGGCAGGCCGCTTCTTCGTTCACAAGCTTTATGAATTCCTCGATCTGAAGACTGATTGCCTGTAAAGCCTCCAGACGTTCCTCAAGATTACCGATGGTCTTTTTGATTTCCTGATAACGCTTAATAGAATCCCGCAGCTCCCCTATCTTGATGGGGTTTGGTTCGAGAAGATGTTTCTTGACGAACTGTTCGACTGACGGCATGTCCGTAAAAGAAAGTGCCGCAATGAACGTGCGGATAAACCGCTCCGGATCACCGCGGAGCTTGTTCGTAAAGAGCACACGCATGTACTCGCGAATAAATGTCCTTGCGTCATCATGTGTATGAAGCTGGCCATCAGCCGCGTTGCACGCCTGTTCCAGTCGCCGCTTCATCGCGCGCCATTCCGTCGGTCGCCGCACTCCGTCGTTCTCATCGATCAACATTCCGGAATCCAGGCGAACGCCGTCCGCAACGAAACGGCCTACGATATCCGCCGCATGCCCACGCATCGCTTCAATCGCCAACCCAAGCGTGACCGGTCGCCGTTGCGCAGCCGTGTCCTCAAAAACCAGCGCAATATAGCTCCGCGCATCTTGCCGAAGAAACGTATCGTCGTTGAGTTGCGCGAGGCAATATCCGGTGAGGGTGCGTTCCGACCGTTGGCCGCCCTCGCCGGCGGACCGATTGAACTTGTAGAGCCGTGGCGAACCACCGGCCATAACCGCCTGGATCAGGTCGATGATTGTTGATTTGCCTGCCGCGTTCCTTCCAAGAATCGCGGCATCACCAGCCAGATCAAGATCGGCAAACACCATAAGATGCCAATTGATGAGGACAATCCGCCTGAGTTCTATCACGATACGACCTCCACGTTTATCTGCTCCTTCGCCCCAGGAGGAGCAGCGACAACGCCCGACAGAAGTGCTTCCAGCGACGCCACGAAATCGTCTCCCGCGACTGTGGCAACAAGTGCACGGATATCGAGATCCATGTCCTGCATTTCCGGATCGAGTGCGCCCAATCGGACCAGTGCGCGTTTCTCCAACATTTCGAGCACCTCACGGAAAGCGTTTGGAGACAGACTCGCCCGACGTGCACCAGCGACAATTTCCTGATACGCCGCATAAGCTTCGTTCAGACTCGTCCGTACTGTGCCTTTATCTTCAATCTCTCCGAGCTGCAGCGCTTCCTCCCAGAGACGGCGCAATACCAGCAGCACCACGGTTTCGTCGGTACGCATTCGCGGCAGAGATATCCGCTCCGGATCCGGCAATATTCCCGCCCATCCTTCGGTTTCGCGATGCACCAGACGATATCCGGCCACGTCGAAGTAAGCCTCTATCAACGCCTTCAATTTCGGACGAAATAACGTCTCCAGAAGCGTGGCAGAGCCGCGATCCTCCACGTGCACGAACTGATCGCGCATCAGATGTGCTATGAGTTGGGTAACCCGCTGGGAGTCCCGTGCATTGGTCTCTTCCAGCAAGGCGAACTCATGAAGCATGGCCTATCTCCAGTGCAATGCCGCCGTCGAGGCGTCTGACGATAAATCCCGGGGAATCCAGCCAATCATTGGAGATGTCCCGCGTGTTGTCACGAATGAACTCGAAGCGGTTCCGCATCCCGATCGATAGTGCAGAACTGTCATCCGTGCCGAGGCCGCTGGCTACCAGCAGCCGCAAAGCTTCGAACACTAGAAAATCGTCCGCGGTCTCGATGGTCAGGGATGCACCATGCACCTCTCCATACGGCGGCACCTGTCGCTCCAGAAACCGGCTAACCTTTGCCGGTGAGATGATCAAACGCTCGAGATACTCCTTTTCCAACAGCCGGCGGTACTCCGCGATTGGATCTGGCGGAGCTATTGAAATATCGCCCTCCGACGGGCTGGGGCGTGCGCCGCGCGGCTTCGCCAGCAGATTTGGCGCAACACCAGGTGTCCGTTGCTCAAGCGACCCTCGAACTTCCACTTCACTGCCGGGATACGACATCACCTCATCCAGCTTCTGGATAAGACGCTCGCTACGCTGAAGAAAACTGGTGCGCCTGCCAGCATACCGAACCACGTTGCGCAGCCTCGTCTCAAGCCGCGTGCGGTGCTGCTGAATGGCCTCGAAAGCTTCCTCAATTCGTTCAAACACGTGACGAATACTTGATATGTCTTCAAAGACCAGATCGCGCGCTGCCGCAGCGGTCGGCGCCAGCCTTGCTTCAAGATAGGCATCAGCGATGGCATCCGTATCGATGCTGGAATCTTCAAGCCTTTCCAAGGCGGTCAAGATCGCACGGCGATGGCGATAAGGGTGAGCATTGGTCGTAATTGCGGTATAGTCTCGCAGAAGCACCTGCTCGACAAATTCCTCGAAATAATATCGCAGGCGATCGGCGAGCGTATCGGAGGAAAGAACCTGGCGGTCGATATCCCTAAGTGCCGAAAGCACGCTGCGAAGATATCGCCCGAAAGCCGCCGCATCACGCGCCGCCTTGTTCAAGCCCAGTGCATTTTCCGCCGGCTTCTCCTCAACCGCGCGTATGGCGTTGCGGACCTCGATTACGAGACCGCCGAGTTGCTCCACAACACCTTCCTTAAGCGAGCATAGGAATTCTGCTAGGCGCATTGCACCCGACGGCATTTCCACGGTCGTTTTTAATCCGTAACTGGCCTCATCCAACCAACCGGTCTGGAGCATTCGATTATAAATGTGACGACTGCGACTGATGGCAATTCCTGTTGCTTCGTCGTTCACACCTTCGACTCGACGTCGCCGTACTCGCCGGCCCGTTCGCACGACGAGGCGATCGAGATCAACAGCAACTTCTTCCTCCGCCCACAGGCCGGGCTCTCGATCGAGGCAGTCGTAGATTACATTCACGACCTCGGCTTGACTGGGAAAAAGTAAATCCGATCGGTAAAGGTTCCTATAGACCGAGAGTACTACCCGTTCATAAAGCACACGATTGGCACCCGCGAACAGTGTAAATATCTCCGGCTCAAGCTGCCCAAACAGCCGTGTGGTAGATTTTTCAACTGAAGATGTAAAACTGCTTTCTGCCAAGACGTCCCCCTGTCCCTGGGAAATTTCGGCAAAAAAAAGAATCCGTCAAGGGTAGATCGTCACGAAATCAATCATAAATGGAACTCGTTAAAGTTGCCGACAGATAAACCCCAATGGGTCTGGCTGTCGGAAAATTCTGATTCCAAGCGTTGGCTCCAGCGAACCAGACATGAGTACGGCCTCGTCGGATGTCAAAAAATAGAGAATTCGGGAAACAATCCAGCTACAGGATGCGCGATCAGCGCGAGGATAATCCCGCGCTGATGAAACTTACATCACTCACTCGGCAGGCTTTTGATCGCATCGAACACGCGAGCCGTATAGGTCAGCGCAGCGCCAGCATTAAGCGAGATAGCTACGCCGAGGGCCTTGGCGATCTCTTCTTCGCTGGCACCCAGTTCGATGGCCTTCCTGCCATGAACGGCGATGCATCCGTCACAGCGGGTCGTGACCGCAACGGCCAGAGCAATGATCTCGTGCGTCTTCGGCTCAATCTTGCCGGTCTCGTTGCCGCTGGCTTCCATGATGTTCAACCCGCGAAGCACATCGGGGCTAAGCTTTGCGAAATCGCCGACATGGCCGATCAGGGCGTCGTGGTATGAATTCCAATCCTGCATATTGCTCATGAAAGCTCCGACTGGCGGCCGGCGGTGACGCCGCCGTCTACGGGAAGAATCGTGCCGGTGATCCATGACGCCTGTTCGGAGGCCAGGAAAAAAAAGGATCGCTTCGGCGACGTCGCGCGGCTGGCGGACCAATCTGTATTAAACAGCCTCAAGACGCTTACCAATCATGCGCAGGACGACTTCAAAGTAGAGGGCACGTAGACATTCTTCATCAACGGTAAGAAGATTACCGGCACCCCAAGCCTTGAAGCAATACGGCGCGAGATCGCCGTCGCTCTGGAAAGGAAATAACTTCTGTTGCCACCTGGCGCGATACTTGGTGGGGATGGAGAGTTCGACAGCGGCGGAACTCCTGTTTACAAGCTTCGGCGATCACCAAAGCCTCGGCTGTTCTCCAGGAAACTCGCCTCCTCAAGAGACGTGCTGCCTACCAACGCACCGACAAGACGGCGGAACTCGACACGTCCGACCCTTGCAGCCGTCTCATCAACGATATCGGCTTCAGCACTGGCCGAATTTGTCATAAGCCGGGCGGCATCCTCGATCGTCGTACCAAGCTTCAAGATTTCGCGCGCGTTATCGTCGCTCTGGTGTCGCGGCGCCATGAGTTGCTCGACCCAGATCACCCTTCCGCGATTGACCTCCTTTACGAAACTGGCGACGTAGTCATCGGCAATGTTGAGCACAATATCCTGACTGGTCCCCTGCAGGACGATTTCCCCTTTGCGCGGGATAAGCTTCGTCCATCAGCAGAACGGGAGCGTCGTTCGACGAGGCGCGGGCAAGGCCGACGCGCTGTTGCATGCCGCCGGACAATTGGTTGGGATACTTCTTCTCGAAACCCTTTAGCCCTACCCGCTTGATCCATCGCATCGCGATGTCAACGCTTTTCACGCGGGCAACGCCCTGGACCTCGAGCCCGTATTGATGTTGTCCAGCACGATCCGATGCGACAACAGAGCGAATTTCTGAAATATCATCGCGGTCTGATGCCGGCGGAAGTAGCGTAACTCAGCATCGTTCATCTTGACGACATCCACACCATCGACGAGCACCTCGCCGGCGGTCGGATCGATCAACCTGTTGATGTGGCGTATCAGTGTAGACTTGCCGGAACCGGAAAGCCCCATGACAACCTGAATCTGGCCCGATGGAATTTCGATGTTGATGTCTTTCAGACCGAGAACATGTCCATGTTTTTCGTTGAGTTCGCTCTTGTCGAGGCCCCGCTTGACGGCTTCGACGTAGGCGTCGGGATTGGATCCGAAAATCTTGATGAGGTGGCGAATCTTGATGCCGCCGAACTTGTGCTCAGCCATGAAAAACTTCCCGGTGTTTCTGAAGGCGGCGGCCGTAAGCCTGTGTAGCCCTGTCGAAGATGATCGCAATGCCGACGATGGCAAACCCACCTAATGGACCGAGACTGAAATATTGGTTCACGATCGCACGCAGTACCGGCTGCCCCAGCCCCTGAACCCCGATCATCGACGCAATGACAACCATCGCCAATGCCATCATGATGGTCTGGTTGACGCCGGCCATGATCGTCGGCAGGGCGAGCGGGAGCTGCACTTTGAAGAGTTTCTGCGAACTGGACGATCCGAATGCGTCCGCAGCTTCCAGCACATCCTTGTCCGCGAGACGAATGCCATGGTTGGTAAGACGGATCATCGGCGGGATGGCATAGATAATGACCGCAATCAGGCCTGGCACGCGCCCGATACCGAGGATCATGACGACGGGGATCAGATATCCGAAGCTTGGCAGCGTCTGCATGATATCGAGAGCGGGATTGACGATCTTTTTGCACCCTGTCGGAACGAGCCATCAGGATACCGATCGGCAAACCAATGGCGATCGAGAGAATGGAGCCGAAGAAGATGAGCGAGATGGTGCGCATCGCATCCTCCCACATTCCGAAATAACCGATCGCCATCAGGATCAGGAAGCAACCCAGCACAATCTTCACGCTGCGGCTCGCCGCATAGGTGACGGCGAGAATGAGCCCGACAATGATGGGCCAGGGCGTCTGTGCCATGAACCGCTCGGATGCAAGCAGAAACTGATTCACCGACGAAAAGAAGCCCTCGATGGTGTCACCGTGAGAGCGCGAGAATCACAGGAAACCTTCGTCGATCAGCTTCTTGAAATTCCGCAGCGACTCGTTGTCCATCTGCGGAAACTGATAAAACCATTCCATATTCGTTGTGCCTCCCTGAAACCTGTGGCCTTGTTGCCTGAAGGGCTGGCGGAACATCGCGTGGATGCTCCGCCCTAACCTCAGTGGGCGGCCTTCACCTTTGCCGCGACATCTGCGGGAACCCATGCCGTCCAGACGGGCTCACGGCCTTGAGGAACTGCTTCGCCGCATCCGCGCCCGTCGCCTGGCTGTCCGTCATCCAGGCCAGCATCTCGCTCACGACCTTGTTCGGCCACGAACGTTTTGTCAGGAACTCATAAGCAGATCCGCCACGCTCTGCGAAGGCTTTGGTCACGACTTTTCCGACTTCGTCAGTCGGCCATTCATTCGGCTTGGGATCTGGGCAGCTTTCGACTTCGTTGCAGCGTGCCCATTCGGCGGCATCATAGCGAACACCGGCTGACAGGCGAACCATGTCGTATTTGCCGAGCAGAGCCGTCGGATCCCAGTAATATCCGATCCAGCCACGACCTTTGTTATAGGCATTGATCAAAGCGCCGTCATGGCGGCAGCGGAACCGCTGTCGATGAGATTGAAGCCGGCGTTCTTTGCCTCATATGCCTTGTAATATTGGGTCGCAAAGACAGTCGCGCCCCAGCCCTGCGCGCCGGCACATCAGGCGCCTTCGAGGAATCCTGCGGATCAGGAAAGAGCTCGGGATGTTTCAGCGCATCCCTAATGGTTTTGATGTCGGGGTATTTTTCAATGAGGAACTTCGGCACATAGATGCCCTGCACACCGCCATCCGTGAAGACCTTGCCGGCAACGACGAGCTTGCCATCCTTGATGGACTGTTGCGTGACCGGAGGACGCGTACTCGTCCAGGACTCCGATACGATATCGGGCTGCCCGCGCTCCGCCATGGAGGTCTGCGTCGGCACGGTATCACCGACAACGACGCTTGCATCGCGGCGGGGCTCTTAAGTTCCCCGTCGCCGGTTACCATGTCCCCCGACTTCGCCCATTCGAACGGAGATCACCCCATGACCAAGAACGTTCTGTTCTACGCACGCCACTCTGCCGGTTACCATGACCACACCTGCCTCGAAACGCAGCTCCACGACGGGCACCGCTTCATCAAAGAGAATGGCTGGACCTTCGTAAAATCCTATGCTGACGCCGACATCGGCGAAGTCGTCTTCCTGGCGCAGCCCGGCGTGCGCAAGCTTTTCGCCCATATCAATCGCGAGAAAGTCGATATCGTCCTCTGCCATACGCTGGACCGGTTGTGCTCGCGATTCGACATAGCTAATCGACTGTTGAGCGCACTTACTCGCAAGGGCATCGAACTCTGGGTCATCGATACCGGAGAGCGTATCACCGGCCGGAACGGGTCCGACTATTATATGACCGACCGCAGCAACATGTTTGTCCCGGGCGGCCGTATTGCCCAGATGCCCGACGACCTGCGCGAGGAGAAACACTTCGCGCCCCTTCCATTCGGCTACCGCTATTCCGGCGCCTGCAATGCGGACGGCCAGCGCATCTTCGTGTTCAAAATCGTCGACCCGGTTGCGGCCGACGTCGTCCGCCGTATTTTCGGTATGTATGCCGAGGGGATGGCTCCAACAAAGATCGCAGCTCTTCTGAACGTGGAAGGCGTGGCCGGTCCCTGCGGCAGTATTTGGCGCGACGCTGCGATCCGCGGCAATCGCGCCCAGACAACGGGGATCCTCAACAACCCGGCTTACATCGGCGTGTGTAATCAAGCGGGCAACGATGACGACCATTATGTATCGGCGCTGCGCATCGTCAGCGATGAACTCTGGGACCGCGTGAAGGATCGCCACGATGCCGTAGCCGAGCGTGCTGCAGGATTGGCAGGGCGCCGTAATCAGCAGAACTGAACACGCAGCAGACGCACTGGCCGGCGATGCCGGCCAGTGTTCACGATGAGATTGTTTCAGATGGCATTGCCCCAATGACCAAGAATGTCCTTTTCTATGCCCGCTACTCCACCGACCGCCAGCACGAGGTCTCGATCGAGGCGCAAATCGAGCTTGGCGAAGCCTTCATTAAGGATCGTGGCTGGAAGCTGGTCGCAACCTATTCCAATGCCCCGATCAGCGGCACGAGCTACCAGCTACGCCCCGGCATCCAGAGTCTCATGTCCCATGTCCGGCGCGAGCAGATCGACATTGTCCTTTGTGTCACCGGCGATCGCCTGTCGCGCGACCTCGAGCGTGCATTCAAGATGCTGAAGGAGTGGCAGTATCGCGACATCGACCTGTGGACCGTTCATGGCGCCTAGGCGGTCACCAATCTCGAGATGGCCCTGCGGACTGCTCTCAGCCATGAACTGGTCGAGCAGATCCGATACCGGACACGCGAGCGCATGAAGATGGCCGTAAAGAAGGGCAAGGCGTCGACGTGTCTCGCTTACGGCTACAAGCTTTCGCAACAACGCGATGAGATGGGTGACCGCATCAGGGGCTTGCGTGAGATCGATGCCGGCAAGGCCGATATCGTCCGCCGCATCTATCAGGTCTATGCAGACGGTATGTCGCCACGCGACATCGCTCAGCTCCTCAACAAGGAAGGCATCCCCGGCCCGCGTGGCCGCAAATGGCGCGATACCGCGATCCGTGGCCATGTCGACCGGGGCAGCGGTATCCTCAACAATGAGAGCTATATCGGCCGCATTGTCTGGAACCGGCGCCAGTACCGTAAGAACCCGGAGACGGAACGACGCACGGCCCGCGCCAACGACGCCACTGAATGGGTGCTCAAGGACGCCCCGGAGATGCGTATCGTGCCGGACGAGCTGTGGCAGCGCGTCAAGGCCCGGCAGAGGGTAGTGGGCGATCTGTTCGACTTCGCGCAGAGCAACCGGCTCAACGCGACTCACCGGCCGGAATATCTGCTGAGCGGCATGCTGGAATGCGCCTAGTGCGGCGGCCCCTACGCCATCTCCGGCAAGGACCGCTATAGCTGCACCTCTCGCAAGAAGCGGCTACCGATCGATGACCTCGGTGGCGCATGCTGCGGCAACAGCAAGACGATCACCCGCGATGAACTCGAAGAGCGCGTCCTCAACTGCTTGCCCGTCGCCTTCTACTCCCTCGACATCTTCGACCGCATTGCCGAGAAAATGGTAGCCCACGAGACGAGCAGGCTGAAGAGCACCCCCTCCCGAAGAGAGGAATTGGCGGTCGAGCTTGCGACCGTCAAGTCGAAGCAGGCAGGCCTCATGCAGCAGATCCAGAACCAGCAAGCGGAAGGCCGGCCGCGCCTCGCCATCCTCGACGACCAGCTCGATGAGCTGGAAGTCACGCGCGAGAAGCTTGTCTGCGAACTCGCCGGTGCAGCCGAAGAGCCGGTCGAGGATTTTCAGGTGAAGATTGCGAAGCTGAAGGCACAGTTCAATCCGGCCAACACGGAGATCGCCAACATCATGGCATCGATGGATGTGATCGACATCATGCAACAGCAGTTTGTCGCTTCCGCCCAGAACGATATGATGGCCCGCATTGCATCGGGCGAGATCGACAAGGAGGCAAAAAGGGAAAAGCTCCTCAAGGCCTACGCCGAGGAGCTTCTGAGAAAGTCTCCCGAGTGGGAGAATTTGCAAGTGTCGGTGGTTGCGGGGGCAGGATTTGAACCTGCGGCCTTCAGGTTATGAGCCTGACGAGCTACCGGGCTGCTCCACCCCGCGTTACCAGCGCATTCGGCAAAGCCGAATGTCGCGTCTACGTCGTTGCTTTAGCGACGACGGATTTCTTTCGGAGTAAATTGCACAGCAATTTATCTCCTGTAAGGGACGCATTATCATTTGTGCCTGTTATAGCACAAAGGCCGCTTGAGCGGCCTTTTTGATTTGGGCATTGGCCCATTTTGGTGATTTGAGAAGATTTTGTGTTGCGTTTTGCAGACCTGGCAGCGACCTACTCTCCCGCGTCTTGAGACGAAGTACCATTGGCGCTGGGGCGTTTCACGGCCGTGTTCGGAATGGGAACGGGTGCAGCCGCCCCGCGATAACCACCAGGTCGGCAAAACGCAACAACGAAAGTTGTTTTCGAGAAGCTGGGAAGCTTGCGCTTCGTTTTAATTTACACGTCTTTCTGTGACCGATCCGTATTCCACCGTTGCTCGAGATCGAGCGTGGCACCGATACAGGACGCTAGTCCGTCGCCTCGGGTTTTTGCCTTGGCAAAATACCCTGACGGCGCGCCGTCTGCAGCGTAGTGGCCGAAGGCCACGTCAGCGTGAAGACAGAACAGATCATCGAGCTTGGCTTGATGAACATAATCAATGGGAACGAAGAAGTCGATCGAGCTATTAGTAACGGTAAGCTTCACACATTGCTGTGCTTCCACACCCGTCCTATCAACGTGGTCGTCTTCCACGGCTCTGATAGGGAACACTCGTTTTCAGGTTGGTTTCCCGCTTAGATGCCTTCAGCGGTTATCCATTCCGTATATAGCTACTCTGCTATGCCCTTGGCAGGACAACAGATCCACCAGAGATACGTCCATCCCGGTCCTCTCGTACTAGGGACAGATCCTGTCAATATTCCTACACCCACGGCAGATAGGGACCGAACTGTCTCACGACGTTCTGAACCCAACTCACGTACCGCTTTAAATGGCGAACAGCCATACCCTTGGGACCTGCTCCAGCCCCAGGATGCGATGAGTCGACATCGAGGTGCCAAACAACCCCGTCGATATGGACTCTTGGGGGTCATCAGCCTGTTATCCCCGGCGTACCTTTTATCCGTTGAGCGATGGCCCTTCCACACGGGACCACCGGATCACTATGACCGACTTTCGTCTCTGCTCGACTTGTCAGTCTCGCAGTCAGGCTAGCTTATGCCATTGCACTCGACGACCGATTTCCGACCGGTCTGAGCTAACCATCGCGCGCCTCCGTTACTCTTTCGGAGGCGACCGCCCCAGTCAAACTACCCACCATACACTGTCCCGGATCCGGATAACGGACCGCGGTTAGACATCCACGAAGATAAGGGTGGTATTTCAAGGATGGCTCCACACAGACTGGCGTCCATGCTTCAAAGCCTACCACCTATCCTACACATGCCTTGGCGAATGCCAGTGTAAAGCTATAGTAAAGGTGCACGGGGTCTTTCCGTCTGACCGCAGGAACCCCGCATCTTCACGGGGAATTCAATTTCACTGAGTCTATGTTGGAGACAGCGGGGAAGTCGTTACGCCATTCGTGCAGGTCGGAACTTACCCGACAAGGAATTTCGCTACCTTAGGACCGTTATAGTTACGGCCGCCGTTTACTGGGGCTTCAGTTCAGAGCTTGCACCCCTCCCTTTAACCTTCCAGCACCGGGCAGGCGTCAGACCCTATACGTCGTATTGCTACTTCGCAGAGCCCTGTGTTTTTGATAAACAGTCGCTACCCCCTGGTCTGTGCCACCCCATCATACTTGCGTACAAAAGGGTCACGCTTCTTCCGAAGTTACGCGTGCAATTTGCCGAGTTCCTTCAACATAGTTCTCTCAAGCGCCTTGGTATACTCTACCTGACCACCTGTGTCGGTTTCGGGTACGGTCTATACGGTGGAGCTATTTCCTGGAACCTCTTCGCCGCCCAACCAATCCAATAAGGTTGAACAACACACGAGATCCGTCACTACCACCAGGCCCACGAATATTAACGTGGTTCCCATCGACTACGCGTGTCCGCCTCGTCTTAGGGGCCGGCTAACCCTGCTCAGATTAACTTTAAGCAGGAACCCTTGGTCTTTCGGCGAGGGAGTCTCTCACTCCCTTTATCGTTACTCATGTC